>JBEGTL010000116.1:0-17402 GCA_041179425.1 Pseudomonadota bacterium
GATTGGTGGACGAGCCCCGCGCGCTCGAGTGCGCGCAGAGGCTCGACCGACGCCAGCGACACACGCCCACGACGCAGCTCGTCGACGCTGGTGGTGCCGGCCGCAATGGCCGCGCGGACCCGTAAAAAGCCTGCCAAATAGCCTGCATCGCGGGCCACGCCACCGCCGCGGAAGGTGCGCTCGGCGATGGAGATGGCGGCGGCCGGCAGAAAGCCGTGGTCGCGCGCCAAGCTGCGTGCGACCTCGCCGAACGACGCCCCCTCGTAGAGCAGCACCGTAGCGACCACGCGCGCGGCGAGCGTGCGCAGCCGCTCGCTACACATCAGCCCGAGCGCTTCTTCGAGGTACAGGGCAAGGCCCTCTTGATCGGCGAACGAGCCTGCGAGTCCGATCTGCAAGAGGCGCAGGGGCTGCGCGCGCGCGTTGGCCGCGACGATCAAGTGACCAAAGACCTCGTGCGCGGTGAGTCGACGTGCTTCGCGCACCGTGAACAGACGGTCGGCCAAAAACACGGTGCGCTCACCGGTCGCGGCGAGCGACGCCAGCCGCGGTTCGACCTTGACCTCTACGTCGAGCCCGACGCCGAGTGCGGCCTTACGAATGAACGACGCGACCGTGCGCTCGCGTGGGTCGCCATCGGCCTTGAGCAGGGCTTGATCGGGCGTGAGCTGCGGCAAGCTGGCGAGCAGACTACGGGCAACCAGCGAAAGTGGACGTTCGCGCTCGTCGCTGTCGCCGCTCGCACTGGCGCGTGTGCGTACCGGCTCGGTGCCGCGGCCATAACGACGCGCACTGAGGGGCCGAACGCGCTCCGGGTCGCCCCATGCGTCGAGAATGGCCAGGTCGAGCTCGAGCTCGTGCAGGCGCTCTTCGTACAGCGTACCGAACCAACACGCGCGAGCCAGCGCGCGCGCCTCGTCGATGGCGCGGTACGCAGCAGAATCGATACGTGGACGCGTGTTGCCGAACGCCGGCACGGGCAGCTCGCCGCGCTCGAGGCAGGAGACGAGCCGCGCGCGCTCGACGGCCGCGTTGTCGGGCGTAAGCGAGGCCACAGGCCGCGCAAGCGTAGCCGCATGGGCCACCAGCCGATCGAGGCGCAAAGCTAGCTCGAAGTCCGCGTTCACAGACGGCGAAGGTAGCACGCTGTGCCCCTGCTCGCGGGGCCCGGGCCGGGATGAATGCCCGACGATCTGCGCCCGAATCGGGCCCCCCAACCTGTGTGCCCACGAAGTTGTTGGGGACTCGTGTGGGAGGCGAGCGGTGAGATAGCGGTGTGCGGGAGGGATCGGCGCTCGAAACGAAAGACCTGCCGGGGACCTGTGTTACCCTACAACGTGGCTTGCTCGTCGAGGGCGCCGTCGCTCTCAACTCGAGTCAGTCGCGCACGAGGCACAACACGCACGCCGGTGACATCGGCTGGGAGTGACTGCTCATGAGCGAGATGGTTGCGCGCATTGCCGCTTTGCAGGATTACGACAGCTATCGCGACCTGCACTGGGAAGGCAGCTTCGAAGAGTATCTGCAGATCGTGCGTGAGCGGCCCCAAGTGACGCGCAATGCGTTCCAGCGCCTTTACGACATGGTCATGCGCTACGGCGAAGAGGAGTACATCGACAACAAGAAGCGCCTCAAGCGCTACCCCTTCTTCGCCGATCCGATTGGAAACGGAAGAGACGCCATCTTCGGGCTCGACATCCCGCTGATGCGCCTCGTGCACGTGCTGCAGGCGGCCGCGCAGGGCTACGGTCCCGAAAAGCGCGTCATCCTCATGCACGGCCCGGTGGGCTCCTCCAAGAGCACCATCGCGCGTCTACTCAAGAAGGGCCTCGAGGGGTACACACGCACGCCCGAGGGCGCGCTGTACACGTTCAAGTGGGTCAACCTCGAGAACACGGGCCTCATCTCGGCAGACGACACGTCGGGCGAGTTTCCCTCGCCGATGAACGAAGAGCCGCTGCGCCTGATTCCCGCCGACTGGCGCGAGAAGGCGATGACCACGCTCAAGCTCGGCAACGACAAGCACCGCGTGCGCATCGAGGGCGACCTCAACCCCGCCTGCCGCTTCATGTTCAAGAAGCTGATGGAGAAGTACTCCGGCGACTGGGGCAAGGTGGTCGCCAACCACGTGCGCGTGCGGCGCCTGATCATGAGCGAGCAAGACCGCATCGGCATCGGCACGTTCCAGCCCAAAGACGAAAAGAACCAGGACTCCACCGAGCTCACGGGCGACATCAACTACCGCAAGATCGCGGAGTACGGCTCGGACAGCGATCCACGCGCGTTCAACTTCGACGGCGAGTTCAACATCGCCAACCGCGGCATCGTCGAGTTCGTCGAGGTGCTCAAGCTCGACGTCGCGTTCTTGTACGACCTGTTGGGTGCGACCCAAGAGCACAAGATCAAGCCCAAGAAGTTCGCGCAGACCGACATCGACGAGGTCATCCTCGGCCACACCAACGAGGCCGAGTACAAGAAGCTGCTCTCCAACGAGTTCATGGAAGCGCTTCGCGACCGCACCATCAAGATCGACATCCCCTACATCACCAAGGTGAGCGAGGAGATCCGGATCTATCAGAAGGACTTCTCGGCCGAGCGCCTGCGCGGCAAACACATCGCGCCGCACACGCTCGAAGTGGCGGCCATGTGGGCCGTGCTGACGCGCCTCGAAGATCCCAAGAAGCACCAGCTGTCGCTCTTGCAGAAGCTCAAGCTGTACGACGGCAAGAACCTGCCTGGCTTCACGCAAGACAACGTCAAAGAGCTGCGCAAGGAGACCCACCGCGAGGGTCTCGACGGCATCTCTCCGCGCTACGTGCAGGACAAGATCTCCAACGCGCTCGTGCGCGACGGAGTCGAGGGCTACATCAACCCGTTCATGGTGCTCAACGAGCTGGAGAAGGGCCTCGAGAGCCACTCGCTCATCAGCAACGAAGAGCAGCGCAAGCGCATGATGGAGCTGATCGGCATCGTCAAAGGCGAGTACGAAGAGATCGTCAAGAACGAGGTGCAGCGCGCCATCAGTGCCGACGAGGAGGCGATCGCTCGCTTGAGCGCCAACTACGTCGACAACATCCGCGCGTACGTCATGCGCGAGAAGGTCAAGAACCGCTACACCGGCCGCGACGAAGAGCCGGATGAGCGTCTGATGCGCTCGGTGGAAGAGAAGATCGACATCCCCGAGAGCCGCAAAGACGACTTCCGCCGCGAGATCATGAACTACATCGGTCACCTCGCGCTCGAGGGTCGCAAGTTCGAGTACCACACCAACGACCGGCTGCGTCGCGCCCTGGAGATGAAGCTGTTCGAGGACCAGAAAGACTCGATCAAGCTCTCCAGCTTCGTGTCCAACGTCATCGACAAGGACACGCAGGACAAGATCGACATCATCAAGGGTCGTCTGATCAAGAACTACGGGTACAACGAGGCCAGCGCCACCGACGTACTCGCGTTCGTGGCCAGCATCTTTGCTCGTGGCGACGTCAAAGACTGATCTACCTCACGCTCCGACTCGCAAGACGTCCCGCCCGCCTCACGGCTGCGCGGGACGTTTTGTTTGGTGCCCCCAAATTGGGTTCGTTTCCCCGCAAGCGCGGTTGATCAAAAGCTGCGTATCCTGCTTCAATAGCAATGCATGCCCAACTCTTGTCGCATCGTCACAGGGCGCTTGCTCGAGTTCGACTTGAAGTCTGGGTACCGCACGGTGGCCCACTTAGATGCGCTTACACCCCAGTTCGAAGCGGCCACGCAGCAGGTCGCCGGGTCTGGACAGCTGGTGGTTATCGCCGACTGGCGGCGCGTGCAGGTGCTTCCGCCCGAAGTCTCTACACGCATGATCGCGATGATGGTGAGCATCAACCATCGGGTGGTGCGCAGCGCGCTCTTGCACACGACGACCCAGCCCACCGCGGTGATGCAGTTGCTGCGGCTGGTTCGAGCGTCGGAGAACGAGCAAAGACGTTTGTTCACCGAGGTGGAGCCGCTGTGCGCGTGGCTGGGGCAGATCCTCGATGCTTCCGAGCGCGTGCGCCTCTCCCACTTTCTCGGGTAGCCAAGCGCCACCACGCTCGCCCACGTGTGCCAACCGACGGTTGCGGCTGGGCGCAACCCTCGGTTGCCAAGCTCGCGCCACGTCGCTCGCGGCCGCCTTGACGGACGACACATCACGCCGAAATCGTGAGCTGTCACGGCGAGCGCGACGCGGCTCGAAGACGGCATGGGCGTTGCGTAGGAGGGGCGCAGAGGCGCCTGATGTCGGAATCCACAGAGCTCAGGACCTGAGCGACCACGACGAGCCCTGCGCCGCCATCACGCCATCGTGAGGTCGACCCGCTTGCGTACTGTCTGTTCGGGCTCTGTCTGCTCTACGGCGCGTACACGCTGTCCATCGGCCTCTCCCCGCACGTCGCGGCCTTCGCGATGGAGCGCTCGCAGCTAGCCGACGACCACTTCGTGCGCTGGGCGATATTTGCCCCGGCGCCCTTCATGTACAACTTCGAAAATCGGGTGGCGGTCAGCGCGCGCCCGCTGTCGAGCGCCGAGCTCGAGGGCCGCGCCACGACGGAGTGGCTCGTGTTGAACCACTACCCCGCGCGTGCGCTGACCTACTTCGAGCTTCGTCGACGACTGTTCGCGCGCCCGAGCCGCTCGTACGTCTACCTCGAGAGTCGTTATCGCGAGCAACGCGTCGTCACCCGCTATCACGTCACCTACGCCAGCGAGAGTGAAGGCGGTGGCGTCTCCATCGTTCGTTTGGGCGCAGACGCACCGGCTCCTTCGCCCGAGCGTTCGGGAGGGGACGCACCGTGACGTCGAACCAGGCGCGACGCGCCGTGCAGTGGCTGCTCGGCGGCACGTTGCTCGCTTACGCGTTCAAGGCATCGTTTTGGGTCGAGGCGGCCCGTGATCTCGCGCGCACGCCGCTGGCCGATCCATGGTTCCCGCGTGTGTTCGCCAGCGCTTGGTCGCTCGTCGTCACGCTCGTGCTGCCCCCCCTGACGATGTGTGTCGCGCTGCTGTGGCACCGACGCTGGGCGGCGCGCGCCGCGTTCATGGTCACTGTGTGCGGCTCGGCGTTTTTGCTGCTCCACCAGGCGAGCTACAACGACGCGGCGTTTTTGACGGCATTTTGGAGCTCTCTCTACGGCGTGTGGCTGGTGCAAAAGATCGAAACGACGGAGCCTGCGACCTTCCCCTCGTGGCTGGCAACGCGCCTGGTGTGCTGCATCGTCTCGCTCATGTTTTTGGGGGGAGCCATCGGCAAGCTCACCCCCGGCTACTGGGATGGCTCGATCTTGTACGCGCTCAACTTTGCCGACAGCGACTACTGGAGCTTTCGCCTCCTACGCTCGCTGCTCTCGACCACACAGCTGCGGGACGCCGCCACGCTCTACTCTCGCTGCGTAGTCTGCATCGAGCTCCTGCTGGTGACCCTCCCTGTGTGGCCAGCTCGCGTCGCCTTGTACAGCGCGTCGGTCGCACTGACAACGATGGCCGCCCTCAACAACCACCTCCTGCTGAGTGTCGTGGGACCTCTGCTCGGAATGTGCGCCGCCGCGCTGTGTGTGACGCGCACGGCGGCCGTTCCCAAACCTGCTCTGCGTGCAATCCACGAGCACTCACCGTCCGAGACGCGGGTCTACGCGGAGAATGCGCCCTCTTGAATCGAGCCGTAGACAGACTCGAGCGCGACCTCGCACGCTGGCTCACGGCAGCGCGTTGCAGACGTTTTGCCTACGCGATGATCGCGACGGTCGTTCTCACTTCCGTCCTCAACTACAGCTCCGGCAAACCGATGGTCGACCGCTCGGACATCATCGTCGGGGCGGACTTCAGCGCATTCTGGATCGGCGGACAGCTGCTCCGTCAGGGGCGCGAGGCAGAGCTCTACGACATCGCGGCGCAGAAGAGCATCCACGCCGCGCTGATCGCACCCGCACGGTCGGACGACGTCCACCCCTACATCAACCCTCCGTTTTTTGCAGTCGCACTCCAGCCACTCGCCGCTCTGCCCTATCGAACGGCCCTGAGTGTCTGGTGGTCGCTCGGCGTGGCGACGTTGCTCGTCGTGGTGTGGGCGCTACGTCGCGAGCTTGGACCCCTTCGCGAGCACTCCTGGGCGAGCCTGGTCTTTTTTTCACTCGCGTTTTATCCAACCCTCGCCTGGTTCGTGTACGGACAAAACAGCGCGTTCACGCTCTTGTTGTCGTGCGCCTTCGTGCTCGCGTTGCGGCGCGGATACGACACGTGCGCGGGCCTGGCCCTCGGCCTCCTGCTCTTCAAGCCGCAGCTCGCGCTCGGGCCGGTGCTGGTGCTAGTTACGCAGCGCCGTGGGCGCGCGCTGAGCGGCGTGGCGATCGGCGCGAGCGTGTGGCTGCTGATCGGGCTACTCGGCGCACCCCACGCGATGCGCGACTACCTCTTCGTGGCACCCCAGCTGTTCTCCTTCATCGGCGGAAGTGGCTATCCGGTGTGGGGACTGGAGAGCCTCTACGGCTTTGGTCTCCTGCTCGTCGGTGAGCTCGACGCGCACCTCGGCATGTGGCTCGGCTACGCACTCACCGCCGCGGGCGCGCTCGTGCTGGTCCTCTGTTGGAGGGGTGCCGAGTGGTCGCCGCGATCACGTGCGTGGGAGCTGCGCATGGCGGGCACCCTCGCCCTGTCGCTGGTGATAAGCCCTCACCTCTACCACTACGACGCGATGCTGCTGCTCTTGCCGCTCGCACTGCTGCTCGCCAACGTGCGGAGCGAGGGGGCTGGTCTGCTCGACCGGGGCCCCTTGCTGGCCCGCACCGGGATGCTCTGGGTCGCGACCATCGTGGGCCCTCACCTCTCGCACGTCGCTCGCAGCACGATGCATCGCGCAGATTTGCAGGCGGTGGTGCCGCAGCTCGCGACCTGCGCGATCGTCTGGTGGGCCGCTGGCCTGCTCCGCAGCGCGCGCACGACTTAGTTCTTGCTGGCTCGCATGCGCTCGTCGAGGATGCGCGCTGCCTCGGCGAACACTCTCGGGTCGCCCACGTCGGTCGACGAAGCGAGCTCCCCGTAGATGCGCCGGGCCGAAGTAAGGTCGCCCGCCACCAGCGCATCGACCGCAGCACGCTGACGCGCAGATGGCACCGCCGCAGTCACCGGCATGGAAGGCGCGGCGACGGGTGTCGACTCCTCACGAGGCTGCGCACGGGCCGCGCTCGCTGCGGCGCCGACCACGGGCGGTGTCATCGCTTGCACTGGCACGGTGGCAACGGGTGCGTCCCCACCTTGTCGGTTCAGAAAGACCCAGATGGTAAGAGGTAAGAGCACCGCGATCAGGCCGCGACGAAGGTGTTCACCCGTCAGACGTCGTTGGCGCAGTCCGAGGGACTGCTCCACAGCAAAGTCACGCGATACACCGTCAGACGCGCGCGGGTGGGACGCACTGGCTTCGGCGGGCCTCGGCTCGGGGTGGACTCGTCCAGCGAGGAGCTCTTCGATGGGCACGAGGCGCGTGGTCGCCATCGGCGAAGCCTTGCGCCGCGCTGGCTCACCAGACTTGTCATCGGACAGGAGGCTGAGGTCGAACACGTGCCCGACCAGCGTGCCACTGCCCACGCGCGTCTTTCGCGCAGACGAGACCTGCGTCTGCACAGCAGGCACATGTGCGGTGGGCGCGGGCAGCTCGGACGGCGGTGCGACGGCGGGCGCAGGTCCGGCCCCCGGCACCGGCCCCGTGTCGGCCTGTACCTCGCTCGACGGGCGCAGGATCTCGCTCATCCCGCCGCGCCAGATCCGCGTCTTGGTGCCGATCATCGTGTCCCCCTCGCTTCGATCGCGGCGAGCAACGAAGCGGGCAGGTCGACGCCGTGCTCGCGCAGACGTGTGCGGAAGCTCGGCAAAAGACCGGTCGGTTTGAGCTCGCTGCCCGCGCTCGCAGCGCCCGAACCGGTGCGAAACGAGCGGGTAAACAGATCGCGCAGCTCGTACTTGCCGGAGTCCACGTCGAAGTCGACGACCTCCGTGATGTGCGTGATCTTGCGGCTGCCATCGGGCAGTCGATCCACTTGCACGATGACGTCGATGCCAGAGCCAATCTGCATCCGGATGGCAGACAACGGCATACTCACGTCGCTCATCATACACATCGTCTCGAGCCGCGTGAGTGTGTCGCGTGGATAGGTGGCGTGCAGCGTTCCGAGGCAGCCGCCATGTCCGCTCACCATGGCCTGCACCAGGTCGAGCGCTTCGGCGCCGCGGATCTCACCGACGATGATGCGGTCGGGCCGCATGCGCAGCGACGCGCGAAACAAGTCGCGGATGGTGATCGCACCGGTGCCCTGCTCGTCGGGTTTGCGAGCCTCCAGGTAGACCACGTGATTGCGAGCGATCGCAAGCTCGCGCGTGTCCTCGAGCACCAGCACACGCTCCCCGACGGGCGCACACGCCGAGAGCACGTTGAGCAGCGAGGTCTTGCCGCTGCCCGTACCGCCGGCGACTACGATGTTGCACTTGCCGATCACCATGGCCGCGAGCGCGTCGGCGGCGTCGCGCCCGAGCGCGCCAAACTCGACGAGCTTCTCGAGCGTCATGGTGCTGCGCGAGAAGCGCCTGATCGAGACGGCAGGCCCGTTCTCGGCAATCGGCGCGAGCACAGCCTCGAGGCGCGAGCCGTCCGGCAGACGAGCTTCGAGGATGGGCTTCTTTTCGTCGATGTACGTGCCCGCGAACTGCGCGACGTTGCGCAGCGCAGCGAGCACCTCGGCCGACGACGCAAAGCGTGCCTCGGTGAGCTCGAGCTTGCCGCGCCGCTCGACGAAGATCTGCGAGGGCCCGTTGATCAGGATCTCCGACACGGTGGCGTCGTCGAGAAAGCGCTGGATGGGCGAGAGTAGCGACGCCAGCGTCTCGGCAAAGATGGCGGTGGGGATCATGGCACCCTCCGCAGCAACAGACCGCGCGCCTCGTCTGCGTGCTCGCCATGAGGTTCGAGTCCGAGGTAGGCCCGATAGTGCTCGTCGGCGCGCAGAGACGCTCCGCCTCGATCGTGCAAGAGCGTCGCCATTGCGAAGTGTGCGTAGGCGTCGTTGGGCGCGTCAGACAGCACACGCTCGTACTCTCCGACCGCTCTGTCGGCATCGCCGACCGCCGTGTACAGCGTCGAGAGCAACAGGCGCACCTTACGGTCTTCAGGGTGTCTGCGCAGGTAGTGCTCGCACTGGTCGACCGCCACGCGGTACTGACCGTCTGCCACGTACAACACGAGCAGACGCGGGACGACCAGCCGCTCGTCGGCACCCGCGTGGAGTGCCGAGCCGAGGTACTGCTGCGCGCGCAGCGGGTCGCCCATGCGCTCGGCCGCCTCGGCCACCTGCAGATACTGCTCGGCCGTGGGCTCAGGCAGCGCTTGGCCACGCGCACCGAGCGGCCCCACGCCGGCGCACGCGCTGAGCGCAGAGAGACCAAGCGTGAGCAGGACGACGCGGGTCGAAACGAGCCCTTGGGTACGCGCGCGAGGATTAAAGGTCATGGCTTGCCCTGTTGCTTGGCTTGGAGCTCTCCCTCGCGGACCACCGCGGAGAGCCACTGACTGTAGGCGTTGGTGGGGTCGGCGATGAACTGGGTGATCAGCGTGCCTTCTCGTTTGGCCTCGGCAAACCTCTGCTCTGCCAGCATGCGCTCGAGCCTCACGTGGCGGACGTGCAGCTCGTCGGCCAGCTTCTGCAGCAACCTGTCGGCGGCGTCTTCGGCATCGCGGGCCGCCGCTTCGGCGCTCGCTCCGCGTAAGCAACCCGCGGCGCGTCGAAACAACCGCACCGCGCTCAGCCCATCGCTCGGATAGAACGGCGCGCGCTCCCGCTTCATCTCGGCTGCCGCCAGAGACTCCTCTGCGATCGAGTGCGCGGAGACCGGATCTGCCTGCGGACAAGGTTCTGCGGTGACACTCAGCGTCGGTGGCGACACGACTCCAAACTCACCGAGGATGGTGCCGTTCGCAGAGTTGCCGAGCACGTAATAAAAGCCCACCGCGAGCCCCACCAGCGCGAGCGCCTGGACACCGGCCGGCGTCGCCGACTTGCTCGCCTTCTTTTTTTTCTCTTGGCCCTCGCGCGGTGCGTACTTCACGCAGAGGAGCACGGGCCCGAGCTCGAGCATGGCGGTCGGCGGAACGCGCCCCTCGAGAAAGGGCGCACCATTCAGCAGGCACGGACGATCGATGGCGACGGTCTTGGCGTACACACCTTCGTCGATGATCTCCACCGTGAGCTGCTCGATCGCAGCTTCGTCCGGTGCGAGGCGCACGTCGCAGTGCGCTCCGCTACCGATCAGCGCCCGATCGGACTGTACGTCCAGCACGGTCACCTTGGTTCCCCGGTGGACTTCGATCCTGAGTGCACCTTCCGTGAACATCGACTGACCTCGCTCTCAGAAGTTTTTGCTCAGCGTCATGATGGTGGGCGCGACGATCAACATGAGCGCGGCCCCGAACAACAAAAACATCGGCAGCATCAGCTTGGTGCCCGCCTTGGAGGCTGTCTCTTCCGCATTCACCGAGCGCCGCTGACGCGAGGCGGCCGCCTGCGCCGCGATCACGGACACCAACGGCGACCCTTGTTCTTCGGACTGTACGGTGGCCGCCACCAAGTCGCGCACCGCCTCGCAGGGCGCGCGCTCGGCGAACTGTCCGAGTGCTTGCCGACGCGTCCTGCCCAGCTTGAGCTCTTGCAGCAAGAGCCGCAGCTCCTCGACCAGCGGCTCGTCCGCACGGCCGGCATGCTCGATGACCTGCCGGACCGAGCCGGTAAAGTCGAGCCCTGCGCCCAGCCCGAGCACCATCAGGTCCACCACGCTGGGCAGTGCCTGCTGAATGCTGCGCGTGCGATTTTGGGCAGCGGTCGTCAGCTTCCAGTAGGGCAGCAGTGCGCCCGCAAACAGCGCCACCAGCGCCAAAAATGGGCCGCGGTGCGTGGCGTAGGTGTACAAGAGCCCGAGTCCGAGTGAGCCCGCAGCCGAGACCAGACTCAGCGACACGACATCTTCTGCTTGCAGACCGAGTACGTCACCGGCGGTAGTGATCTGTTTGTCGAGGTGCTGACGAAGCGGCGGGGAGAGCAACCCACCGAGGCGCGTCGACAGCCAGCGCATCGACGGCTCGAGCTGCGCGAACATGGCGTTGTTGCGCAGAGCTTGCGTCCGTTTGTAGCCGCGCAGGCCCAGGCGCTCGACGGGCATGCTGGGCGTCGACAGCACCGCGTAGGCGAGAAACGTGATGGCGCCGCCGACGACGAGCAGGACGGCGAGCTGCAGCAGGATCAGGGTCGTCGTCATAGCTGCACCGCCATGATGCGCCGCATGATGATGATGGAGCTCACCCACATGCCGAACGCGAGCAGCATGACGAACATGCCGGTGGTCGACTGCGTGAGCGGCTCGAAGTAGCCCGGACTCACGGACTCGAAGCCCAAGATGAGCGCGAGCGGAAAGACCGCGAGCACGTTGGTCTGCGCGCGGCCCTCGGCCGTCTTGGAGCGCAGCACGCCCTGCAGACGTGTAATCTCGCGTAGCGTGTGCGCGGCGCCGTCGAGGATCTGCGGGACGTTGCCGCCCGTCTGACGCCCGATCAACAGGCAGGACATGGCGGCGTCGAGCTGGAAGCTGTGGACGCGAGCACTCAGGTTGCCGAGCGCCTGGTCGAGTGTGCTGCCCACGCGCATCTCACGCAGCACGAGCTCGATCTCGCTGTCCAGCGGCGGCGCCGTGACCGGCTGGACCATCGCGAGCGCACGGCCGGGGCTGGGCGAGGCGCGCAACGCGTTCGCGAGCGCGAGCACGAAGCTCTCGAGCTTGTCCTCGATGGCCAGGACGCGCTGCTTGCGCTTGCGCTCGAGGATCGCGCCCGGTGCGATGGCCGCGAGTACCACGAGCGCGAGTGCGAGTGCGAGGGGTGTCTCGAACGCGATTGCCAGCGCGATCGCCAGCAACATGCCGGCCGCCTGCGCGAGGATGACGTACAGCACCTTGGTGTCGATGAACATGATGCGCATGCGGCGCTCGAGGCTCGCCGTGTAGCGGAAGTACAAACGGTGGACCGGCGTGTCCGGAATGTTCGCGAGTGCCGACGCGACGACGCACAGGCCCAGCGTGGTGCAGGCGATCGCGAGCAGCTTCAGCATGGCGAGCTCGTTCACAGGTACGCCTCCCCGGGCTGGATGTGTCCACCGACCAAGAGCTCAGGCAAAAAGCTGGGCAGGTAGCCGGTGGACTGGTAGCTGCCCTCTACCCGTCCGCCGGCCGCGGTCCCGGTGCGCACGAACTCGTACAGTGGGCGCAGCCGCAGCGCGCCCTCGGCGTCGATGCTTGCGATCTCACTGATCGCGGTGATGCGCCGTGAGCCGTCCGACAGACGAGTCTGCTGCACCAGCAAGTGGACACTCTTGGCGAGCTGTTCACGGATGGCACGCGGAGGCAGCGCGATGCCCGCCATCAGACACAACGTCTCGAGCCTCATCAACGCTTCGGCCGGCGAGTTGGCGTGCGTCGTGGTGAGCGAGCCGTCGTGCCCCGTGTTCATCGCCTGCAGCATGTCGAGCGCTTCGCCCCCTCGGCACTCGCCCACCACGATGCGGTCGGGCCGCATTCGCAGCGCGTTGCGCACGAGGTCACGGATCGCGATCTCGCCCTTGCCCTCCATGTTGGCGGGGCGACTCTCGAGCGAGACGACGTGAGGCTGGGTAAGCTGCAGCTCGGCTGCGTCTTCGATGGTCACGATGCGCTCGTTCTCGGGGATCGCCGACGACAGCACGTTCAGTAAGGTCGTCTTGCCGCTGCCGGTGCCACCCGAGATGACGATGTTTTTTTTGGCCCGCACGCTGCGCGTGAGAAAGAGCGCCATCGAGGGGCTCAGCGCGTCGAACTCGAGCAGCTTTTCGAGGGTGATCGGCGAACGCGCAAACTTGCGGATGGTGATGCACGAGCCACGCAGCGCGAGGGGCCTGATCACGACGTTGACGCGCGAGCCGTCCGCGAGCCGCGCATCGACGAGCGGAGACGATTCGTCGATACGTCGGCCGAGCGGCGTGACGATGCGCTCGATGGCGGCGCGCACGCGCTCTTCGTCGGTGAAGCGCGCGGCGCTGAGCGAGAGCTTGCCGTGTCGCTCGACGTAGATGTGCGCAGCGTCGATGACCATGATCTCGCTGACCGCCGGGTCGGCCAGCAGACGCTCGAGCGGCCCGAGGCCGAGTGCCTCGTCGGCGACCTCGCCCACCAGCATGTCGGACGAGACGTCGCTCGGAAGCCGGCCCTCGAGCGTGCGCGCGATGCGCCGAAGGGCGGCGAGCACACGGGGACGCAGCGCAGGGTCGTCCCCGCGGGTGGGGTCGATGGCGTTCATGTCTAGGTGTTGGAGCAGCAGCCGATGCACCAGACGACGCAGCTCGATGGGAGCGCCGCTACTTGCATCGTGCGGGTCCTCGTCGCCTGTGTGCGCAGCGGGCGCGACCAAACGTGGGCCCGTGGGAGGTGTCGACGCAGACCGATCGGACGGCACGCCGACCTCCCTCTCTTCGTCGCTCGCCGCGAGAACACGAGTGGCGTCCGCGCCTCTGTCGAACGCTGCCTGTGCGGCAGGCCCTACCCGCGTCTGCACCGCGATGCTCGACGAGCCCATCGCGATCCGTTTGCCAAGCTCGACCACACAGCTCGTCTTGCGCAGCACGACTCCGTCGGCGAGCGTGCCGTTGGTAGACGTGTCGATGACGTGGACCCCGTCTTTATGGACCTCCAGCGTGGCGTGACGGCGCGACATGGCGTCGTCGTCGACGGGGATGGTGCACTCGGGTGCGCGGCCCACGTGGATGACGTCTCCCGCGCGCACTGCCTTCACCAGCGTGACCTTGCCTGACGACGTGAGCACCAGCTCGAACGGCAGCGCGCCCTGCGCTAGGTCGTTGCGAACCAGATCCAGCGAAGAAACCACCGTCATGGCGACGTTCCTTTCTGAAGTCCCTGTGCGGCGACCAAGGGATCGACCTTACTCATGTCTCCGCTGAAGCGGTCGAACTCGCGCAGCGCCCCGTCGACCAGCTCGGAAGATCGCCTGGGGATGCTCTCCACCACGCTCGGGACCACGAAGACAGCGCCTTCGATGTCTTCTCGATCTTCTCCAACAGACCCAAACAGCGCGCCGAGGATCGGGATCTGACTGAGCCAGGGCAAGCCCGAGGTCGTGTGCCGACGAAGCTCCGTCTGGATGCCCGACAGCACGATGGACTGCCCCAGCTTGATGGCGACGTTGGTCACCAGCTTGGAGGTGGTCTGGCCGGGCAAGTTGCTCGCCGGCGTGAGGGAGGGGACGAGGTCCGCGACATCGGCCACCACCTGCACCTGCATCTCACGCGTCTTGGGGTCGAAGCGAGGCAGAATCTTCATGTTGGTCCCGAAGTTGATCTCTCGCAGCGACGACGTGAGCCCTGCCGCGGCGGTAAACCACTGCGCCCCGCCGTTGGAGAACTCGGCCTCCGAGCCGTTGGAGGTGATGACCGTGGAGTGTTTGAGCACCTTTGCCCAGCCATTGCGCGCCGCAAGGTCGAGCCCAGGCAGCGGCTGGCTCACCAGCGAGGCTTGGGCCGAGCGGGTCGCGCCGGCCAGCAAGTCGTAGACGAAGCTGGCCTGCGTAAACGAGGAGCCGCCCACGGCAGACGGCCACGAGATACCCACCTGCATCGTCTTGTTCTTGGTGTACTGAACGAAGTAGAGATCGATACGAATGTTGATCTTACGATCGGCCGCCACGCCGCCGAGCACCACCAGCGACTCCACCTGGCCCGTGTACAGCTTGGCGATGTGGTCGATGCGCTCGAGCTCGGGCTCCGTCGTCACGCCTCCCTCGATAAAAAAACGAGAGCCGACACGGCGCACACGAATCCCGGTCGTGTCGCCCAGCAGCTCTGCCAGCTCGGTCTCCACGACGTTGATCGGCTGCGCGAAGACGTTGATCTTCCACAACACCTCCCGCCCGTCCTTGAGGATCAGGAGTAAGGTGGTGGTGCCCGGCCGCAGACCGACGATCACGAACTGACTCCCGTTCGGCGTGATCTTCACCTCCGCGACGCCTGCGACGCCTTCGGAGTAGCTCTTGACCTCGCCCGCGGGGATCGTGCGATTTTCCCCGACAGAAAGGCTCATTTCTTCGCTCTTGCCGGCCTCTGCGGCGGTGCGCGAGAGCACGGTTACCTGCAAAAAGAGGACGGCGAGCAAGAGGATGCGGTAGCTCATGGCCCACGCTCCGTGACGCGTACCGGGAGCGCACTCCCCGTCGCCACTTCGCGTCGCTTTTGCACCGTCTCGCGAGCGGACTTGTCGTACAGACTCGAGACCGGCATGTCGGCCACGCCCTCGATGACCTTCGAGTCGTCTGGTCCACGCAGTGCAACCGACAGCGTGCCGCGGGCGCGGGCGAGCGCGAGCAGCTGCGCCTCCTCCACCTTCAAGCTGAGTGTCAGCTGACGCTCGCGCGTGGGCGAACGGTCGTTGGCCGAGTCTACGAACGCCTGCGGCTGCGTCTCGGAGCCCACCGCCAACACGAGCACGCGCTGCAGCAGGACCACCGCGGACGAGGCTCCGTAGTCGGCTTGCAACGTCACCAGCACATCGACGTAGTCCCCCGGGCGAACCATCCCGTTGCCAGCGGCGTCCGTGCCCGCTTCGGCGGCGCGCACGGTGACCGCGCGCTTGCCAGGGGCCACCAGCGAAGACAGGTCGCGGTTCTCGGTGGAGAGCGCCAGGTCGCTCCACATCAGAGTGTCTTGCGGCGCGAGCGCGTGCGACGTTCGTACCCCAACCACCTTCGAGCGGTCGGGCTCGCGCACCGCGCGCTGCTCCACGTAGGCGATCGGCACCTCGCTCACGGTCAGCATGTCTGCCGTCACGAGCTCTCCGCGCGCGAGCGGCCGTAAGATGGTGAGCAGCGCCACGCGGCGGCCACCTGAGATCTCCTCTTCGAAGCGGCTCAGGTAGAGCATCAGCAAGAGCGCGCCGACGACGCCGAGCGAGGTCCCTATCAGCAGCGCCGTACGGCTGCGCGAGCCCGCTTCGTTCTCCCCCGCGGTCGCGGTGCGAGTGCCACCCAACGAGAGCGCTGACAGCTTCATCGTGATCGCCTCGTGCCGCCACTGGTCTCGAGCAGCGATCGGACGTACTCGCGCTCGAACCTCTCGGCCGCGTCACGCCGGGCAGTGCGCAGCGGCGCGACGGGTGGGGAAGGAGTCGTCTGCTCCGCAGGTGGACGATTCTGCACGTTGGTTACTCGAATGCCGGGTCGCGGGATGTGCCGAGCCGACCTCGGCCCACTCGCTCGCGCGCCACATCGGAAGCCTGATCAGGCCTCGGAATCGGGAGCTCGGCGAGCTGCACGACGGACAGCACGCTGCCCTGATCTTGCTGCCGACTTGCCACCACAAAAGCTTGTGGACCACGCCGATAGGCCTCGGTGAAGATGCGCGCCGGATCTGCGCTGCCGTTGGGTTCTGGCTGTCCGGTGGGGAAGTCGGCGCGCAAAAATCCTTTTGCGCGCAGCTTCTGGCCGTAGTCTGCGAGCGCTGCATCGGGCGTCAGACGAGACTGGTACGCCGTGAACGCATGCGGCGTCCCCTTGGCGCACGCGACGATGATACGCGTGGCGTCGACCGGTCGCACACCCGGGATGATGTCCTCGCCCTCTGCGTCGTGACCTTCGACGGGCATGATCTTATCGAGCGCGAGGGACCCGTCCGCCGTCACCAGCAACACATGCGTGCGTTGGGCGTTCACCTTACGCAAGTACGCGTAACGTAGATGACCGAGCTCGCTGAGGTCACGTGCCTCGGCGAACCGCCGCGCGCGTTGGCCCAAGCCCGTGAGTCCCCCTTGTCCAAGCCCCGCGAGGCAGACTGCGTAGCCAGTGCCGTCCTCTGACAACGCTTGCGGCACCAGCGCGCGGCGGAGCAAGCCCACGGCGGGCTCTCCCAGCTTCCCGGCGCCGAGCGCCGCAGTAAGCTCCCCGGGCATCGTCCCCATGTCGTCGTTACACAGGGAGACGAAGCGCGTCAGCACCTGCTCCACCGGCTGTTCTACGACGAGCGAGCTCAGCGCGAGCGCTTGGCCATTCCAAGACAGCTCCGTCGCCTTGCCACTCAGGTCTACAAACGAGTCGAGCCTGCGTCCGAGGGCCAGACTTCGCTCGCTCATGTCTGCAGCTACGCGCCGTGTCAGCACGACACCAGCGAGCAACGACAAGGCGGCGAAGTACACGCCGAGCCACAGCGCTCGCCGCTTGGGCCTCGCTGCTTGTGTCGTGCAGCTGCGCGCGAGGACGGGCTGAGATCGATCGTTGCTGTCGTCCATATCAGATGCCTCATTCATGGAGACGGGATGAGCGCGGTGATCGAGCC
>JBEGTL010000117.1:0-17354 GCA_041179425.1 Pseudomonadota bacterium
GAGCGCGTCGCGACGGTCGTGCGGCGCGTCGTCGGCGTGGAAGATCCAGGTGGGAGCGGTGGACACGATCCCGAGCAAACGCGCGTTCTCGGGGGTGTGCAGGTTGCTGTCGAGCACCACACGAATGGGGTCTCGGCCCTTGACGTGGCGCACGTTGAGCGCGGGGTCGTCGGCGAGCACCGTCTTGACCCCGACCATCACCGCGTCGCTACGGTCGCGCATACGATGCACGTGTTTGCGCGCAGGCTCGCCCGTGATCCAGCGCGAGTCCCCGCTGCGCGTGGCCGTGCGCCCGTCGAGGGTGACCGCGGCCTTGAGTGTCACGAACGGCAGGCCCGAGAGCGCACGCTTGTGGAAGTCCGCCACCAGGGCCTCGGCCTCGGCGCGGCGCACGCCGAGCTCGACCTCGATGCCCGCCGCGCGCAGGCGATCGGCACCACCGCCGTGACCAGGGATCCGGTCTTCGCAGCCGATCACCACGCGCCACACGCCCGACGCCACCACGGCTTCGGAGCACGGGCCCGTACGACCGAAGTGGTTGCACGGCTCGAGTGTGGCGTAGAGCGTCGCCCCTTGCGCCTTGCCGCCCAGCTTGGACAGCGCGTCGATCTCGGCGTGCGGCTCACCCGCGCGATGGTGGTAGCCGGTGGCGATCACGACGCCGTCGCGCGCGATCACGACGCCCACGTGCGGGTTGGGACTGGTGCGCCCCCGTTCCCCGAGGCGCAGTGCGAGCGCCATCATGCGTCGATCAAAGTCGTTGATCATGGCGGGTTCTTGAGCAGAGTGGAGAGCGCATTCATGAACTCGTGGATGTCCTGAAAGCTGCGGTACACGCTGGCAAAGCGCACGTAGGCGACTTGATCGGTCTCGCGCAGCGCCTCCATGCAGCGCTCGCCGATGCGCGACACGTCGACCTCTTTTTCGCCCGAGTCCACCAGCTCGCGCTCGATACGATCGACCATGCGCTCGATCGCTTCGCTGCTCACGGGCCGCTTTTCGCAGGCGCGACGTAAGCCACCCGTGACCTTCATCCGGTCGAAGGGCTCGCGCCGACCGTCTTTTTTGACGATCAGCGGGAGCACTTCTTCGACGCGCTCGTAGGTCGTGTAGCGGCGCGTGCAGTGATCGCACTCGCGTCGGCGCCGCGTGACCTCGCCGCCCTGCGAGAGGCGAGAGTCGATGACCTTGTTGTCCAGGTGGCCGCAGAAGGGGCACTTCATGGGCTGCTCACGCTATCAAAGGGAACGTTGGGAGCAAGCGGAGACTCAGGTCTCGCGCTCGAGGAGCACCACGCTCTCGAGGTCCGCCGTCTGCGGGAACATCTCGAAGGCCTCTGCCCACGCCAGCCGGTAGCCGCGCGTGAGCACCTCGCCCACGTCGCGCGCGAGCGTGGCAGGATCACAAGACACGTACACGATGCGGCGTGGCTTGCGTGCGAGCAACGCCGAGAGCACGTGCGGCGCACCGGTGCGGGGTGGGTCGAGCACCACCACGTCGATCGCCGACCCTTCGAGCTTCTGCGCCACGTCGCCCTCGACGACCTTGGCCGTGAGCGCGCGGGAAGCGAGGTTGCTGCGCAGCGCGCGCACCGCGTCGGGCGACTGTTCGATGGCTGTGTAGCTCGCCGCGCCCTTGGCCAGCGCGACCGTGAAGTTGCCGGCGCCCGCGTACAGCTCGAGCACGCGTTGGTCCTCTGTCTGTGCCAGCTCGACGACGCGCGACACGAGGGCTTGGTTGATCTCGGCGTGCGCCTGGGAAAAGCCGCCCACGGTGCCCTCGAGCAAGGCGCCGTCGTGGCCCTCGCTCCACTCGCGCGCATCGCCGAACAGGCCGGGCTTGGTGATGCCCGCGACGTACAGCGCAACGCCTGCGATAGGCCGCGTGCTGGTGCCATCGGGCCCGCTGGCCGTGGACGCGACCAGGGCGTCGCACGCAGCGTAGAGCGCGGGCGGCTGCGCGACGGGCGTCCTGATGACGAGCACCGCCCCCCCCTCGCGCCCGAGCGCCATGCTGATCTCGCCTTCGCCCTCGAGCACCGGCAGCACCGTCTTGCGCAGCGCCGACAGCGCATGAGCGAGCTCCGGGGCCAGCACCAAACATGCCTCGACGTCGACCAGCTCGTGCGAGCGCTCGCGCCGAAACCCGAGCTGCGCAGGCCCGCGCACCCGCCGCGTCGAAGCGCGCGGGTCTTCCGCGCGCGAGCGAAAAGTCGAAGCGCGCGGGTCTTCCGCGCGCGAGCGAAAGAACGAGAGCCGCGCACGCCGCCGGTAGCCGAGCGTGCGCTCGCTGTGCGTGAGGCGAACCTCGAGCTCGTCGGGCGCGCCCACCTTGCGCAGCGCGTCGCGCAAAAAGCCCACCTGCAGCGCGCGCTGCGCCTCTGGGCTCGCGTGCATGAGCGCGCAGCCGCCGCAGCGTTCGGCGTACACGCAGGGAGGCGTCACGCGCGAGGCGCTGGGCGTGAGCACCGAGATGATGCGGCCGCGCCTCACCTTGCCGCTCTTGGGATCGAGCGACACGCGCACGGTCTCGCCCACCAGCCCGCCGCGAGCGAACACTACGCCTTGCTCGGTCTCGAGCACCGCGTCCCCGCTCGGGACCACGTCTCGTACGCGCGCATCGAGGCGCTGCTGTCGTGGGGCACTCACAGTCGGCCGCTGTAGCACGCCTAACCCCATCGGCGCCCTGCCGCTGTAGGCGGACCGGCTCGTGCTTGAAACGAGCCGCCACCAGCGGCCGGCCTCTACCGCCCGCCGCTGCCGGTCAGCTCCCGTTCCCAGTGCTTGGAAACAGGGTCGGATGGCGTCCGAGCCGTGGTGCGAGGCGCCGCCGATTCTGAGCACCGCCCGGAGCGGACTTCCTGTCCGTGAGGACGGAGCGCAGGAAGCGGTGGCGGATCGCGCCGCGGATCGGGCGCCAGCCGGCCCTGTTTCAGGCGTTGAGCTGGACGCACTCTCTCGGTGCGAGCAGTGCCGCAGGAGCCAGGAACGCGCGGTACGCACCCCGCTCGAAGCGGTGGTCGCGGTACACGTCGTACAGGCCGTCGGCCCAGACCAAGCCGGCCGCTCGACCCGACGCGACGCGCCAGGCGATGGGCTGCTCGGACAAGACGCTGCGCACCTCGCTATCTTCCATGCCGGTCAACGAGCGCCAGATGGCGGCATCGTGCGCCGTACGGAAGACGTGCTCCGAGTGGGCATGCTCGCCGAGCGGCTCTCGCCACACGACGTAGCCTCGGTAGAACATGCCGCGCGGCGGGCTTTCGCACCGCTCGCAGACTGCAGAGGTGAACAAGAGAAGCATCGATTCTTGGCAGCGCGGACAGCGCATCGGTACCTCCTGACGGTGTCCGTCGGTGCGCTCCATGGTAGGGAAGCCGCTCAGGACCGCAAGTGGCCTAGCTCGCAAGACTGCTTGCTCGCTGAACGCGAACGCACGAATCCCGTTTCCAGTGAGAACGCAGCCTTTCGCGGCTTACGGAAAGCGCTGGGCGGGGCTGCCGCGGACGTACAAAAAGTCGAATCGTCCGTTCAGCACTGCGAAGCGATCGTCGACGCGCGGGTCCTCGAAACGCACGTTGGTGAGCTCCGCCGCGATCCGTACTTGGTCCTTGCTGACTTCGGGTGCGTAGATGGCCGTAAAGCGCACGCTGCCGCTGACTGCTGCCAGCGTGACCGGCGTACGGTCCCTTTCGGCCGGGCAGGTCTCGTTGAGGTACAGGCTCAGGTCGATGCGCGGTTCGTCGTCGATGGCGACCTGCACGCTCTGGTCGAGGAACATACGTTTGACCAGCGTCGCATCTTCGACGAGCACGCTGAGGCCGTCGCTGCGCACCTCGACGTCGCTGCCGCGTTGGATGCGGATCTTGAGCAGCTCTTCGGCGCTCTCGGCGAAGAACACCGTGGGGTGCAGCTCGTACTCGCCGGTGCGACACTCGGCGATGTTGATGGTGCCCCCGACCTCGCCCTCGCCGTGCCCGACCGAGCACGCCACCACCACCATCAGCAGCAGCAGGGACAGCCCGCTGCGTAGCGTGTTCGCACGTCGCTCACCCGATGATCCCACCGCCCACCACCTGTTCGCCACGGTACACCACCGCGGCCTGCCCCGGCGTGATCGCACGCTGCGGCTCGACGAAGCGCACCTCAAAAGTGTGCGCGCCGGGGGTGACGAGTGCACGTGCCGCGGTGTGTCGATAACGCACGCGAACCTCGGCCTCGAACGGTGCCTCGGGCACGTCGCTGCACCATGAGACGTCGCGCGCGGCGCACTCCGTGGCAAACAGCTCGCGCTCGTCGCCGACCACCACGGACTTGTCCTCGGGCACCACGCGCAACACGTAGCGTGCGGGTCCGCCGCCCAGGTTGAGTCCACGTCGCTGCCCGACCGTGTAGCGATAGATGCCCTGATGCTCGCCCACCACGCGCCCGCTCGGCTCGCGGATCTCCCCGCGCTCGACCAGGCTGCGCTCGCGCTCGACGAAGCCGCCGATGTTGCCGTCGGGCACGAAGCACAGCTCCTGGGAGTCGGGCTTGTGTGCGTTGGCGACGCCGAGCCGCACGCCCTCGGCGCGGGTCTGATCTTTGGTCAGCTCGCCGAGCGGAAAGTGGAGCCGTTCGAGCGCGGCCTTGGGCACGCCGTACAAAAAGTAGCTCTGGTCTTTTGCGCGGTCGACGCCACGCCACAGCTGCACGCGCGCCGCGCCATCGCGCTCTTCGCGGACGATGCGGGCGTAGTGCCCGGTGGCGATGCGCTCGCAGCCGAAGCGGTCGGCCAGCTCGACCAGCCGATTCACCTTCACGTGTTGGTTACAGGCCACACACGGCGCGGGCGTGCTGCCCCCGAGGTAGCTGTCGAGGAACGGCTCGACGACCTGCTTGCGAAACGCGCCCCGTTCGTCGATGACGTAGTGCGGGAAGTCGAGCTCGTCGGCGGTGCGCCGCGCGTCGTCGCGATCTTCGGGAGCGCAGCAGCGGCCGACCTTGTCGTCGCCTGCGGCATCCCACAGGTGAAAGGTCACGCCGACCAAGTCGTGCCCCTGCTCGCGCAAGAGGGCGGCCGCGACCGAGGAGTCGACTCCACCACTGAGAGCGATCAGGACACGCATGGCGGTGCTCATGAAAGCTCGCCGAACACCCGTCAAGCCCCCCGGCCGAGCACCCGCTGCAAGATCTCGATTGCTTGCGTCACGTCGTCGTCGCTAGTCTCCGGCCCGAGGCTGAGGCGTAGGGCCGACTCGGCGCGCCACGGCTCGTCCGGGTACAGCCCGAGGAGCACGGGTGAGGGAGCCCCCAGACCGGACGAGCAGGCGGCCCCTGCCGACGCGCACAATCCCTCCAGGTCGAGCGCTGCCACCAGCACCTCGCCGCGCCACCCGGGCACGCTCACGTTGCACACGGTGGCCACGCGCTCGCCGCCCGCAGCAGCCGCGTTGACGGCCGCCCCGAGCGCGACGAGCGCCTGTTCGAGCCGGTCGCGTCGACGCGCGAGGCGCTCCCTCTCCGCGAGCCGGGCGGGCACCGCCTCCACCGCGGCGGCAAAGCCGGTGAGCGCGGCCACGTCGGGTGTCCCGGCGCGACGCCCCCGCTCCTGCGCGCCCCCAAAGCTCAGCTGTGCGAGGGGACGCGCGCGGTCGACCCACAGCGCGGCCGCCCCCGCGGGGCCGCCCAGCTTGCTCGCTGCGAACACGACGGCCGAGGCGCCCAGCGCTTCGACGTCACAGGGCAGCTTGCCCAGCACCTGGCTGGCGTCGACCACCAACGGAACCCCACGCGACCGACACAGCTCTGCGTAGGCGTGCACGGGAGCGATGCACCCGGTCTCGTGATTGACCCACTGCAGCGCGACCAGCGCGGTGTCGTCGCGCAGCGCCTCGGCCAATGCGGACGGCGAGGGAGGCAGCGCGTTTGCCAGCGGTAGCTGCTGCACGCGGGCACCTCGCACCAGAAGTGCATCGAGGGCACCGAGCACAGCAGGATGCTCGAGTGCACTGGTCACCAGATGCGCTCCTGCTGCACGCTCTCCGACGAGCCCGAGCACCGCGAGGTTACAAGCCTCGGTACCTCCGCCGGTGAACACCAGGTCCGCCGGCTGCGCGCCCACCGCACGCGCAATGGAGCGCCGGGAAGCTTCGAGCCTAGAGCGCGCGGCACGGCCAGCGGAGTGCACACTCGAGGGGTTGGCCCAAGCCTCGCGGTGCGCCGACTCCATCGCGGAGACGACCGTCGGAGACAGAGGGGTCGCGGCGTGATGGTCGAGGTAGATCATCGGGGGGCAACGTAGCGCACTTGGAGAGCAGCTCAGATCGTGCACGAGCACGAGAGACAACGTGCACGTGCAGTGCACGTGCACGAACACGTGTCCCCCGCCCTCTAGCCTGGCCATTGTGCACTAGCTGCCCGGGCGAGTCTCGCGAGCGCGGCTCTTCGCGAGGGCCGCCGAGCGGACGTGTCCGTTGACGTGCTCGTGCTCGTTGGCTCTCGTGCTCGTGATCGTTGACGTGTTCGTTGACGTGCTCGTGCTCGTTCGAGGTTGTCGGGGAGCGCCCCGCGGGCAGCTCCGCCCGAGCCGACTACCCTACCCGCCCGGCCTGCCGGAGGGGGGGACCCTGAGGGTCACGCAGGTGCCTCCCAGCGTGTACCCCGCGATCGCCTCGCTCGGAGGGCTCTGGATGTCGATTCCTCCTCCGCTCGCCTCGCAGACGCGGCGCGCAAAGGCGAGGCCGAGACCCACTCCGCCGTGGCTGCGCGTGACGGAACCGTCGACCTGGTAGAACGGCTGCAGGATCTTGGGGATCTGCTCCGGCGCGACGCCGGGTCCGCTGTCGGCCACGAACAAGCCGAACCACTCGCCCGCGCCGGGCACGAACCCTCGGCGGACCGCGACGCAGACCTGGCCCCCGCGCGGGGTAAACTTCATCGCGTTGTCGAGCACGTGGACCATCGCGCGCTGCAGCTTGTCGGCGTCGCCGAGGCCCACGAAGCTGACGTCGCGCGCAGGCTCGATGCTGAGTGCGACGCCCTGGTCCTCGAAGCGAGGCTTGAGCTCGTCGAGCGCACGCTGGGCGATCGCCAAGAAGTCGTACTGCCCGTGGAAAAACTGGAGGCGGCCGGTCTCGAGCTGGCTCACGTCGAGCAGCGTGTCGATCAGCGAGCGCAGCCGCTGGGTGGACTGCTCGACCTGGCGCAGGCACTTCTTCTGCATCTCGGACAAGCCGCCCAGCTCGCCGCCGAGCAAGAGGCGCAGGTAGCCGACGACCGGGGTCATCGGCGTGGCGAGCTCGTGGCTCAGGTTGCGCAAGAACTCGCGGCGCAGACGGGAGGTCTCCTCGAGCCTGCGGTTGGCTTCGATGAGCTCGCCGACCTTCTTTTCGAGGCGCTCCACGATCTTTTGGGAGCGCTCGCGCAGACGAATCTCGCCCGTCTCGTCGGCGTGCTCGCGATGCCCGCGCAGGTAGCGCTCGACCAGCTGGGTAAAGCGCCCGGCCTCGATGGGCTTGGCGATGAAGCCGTCGGCGCCCACCGCCAGGCTCGTCATGCGGTCGCCCTCGGCCGTGATGGCGACGATCGGCACGCCCGCCATGAAGGGCATGCCGCGCAGGCGCAGCGTGACCTCGTAGCCGTCGAGGTCGGGCACGTTGATGTCGACCAGCACGAGGTCGGGCCGCTCGGCGCCAGCCTTACGAATGCCCTCGAGGCCGCTCTCGGCTTCGATGACTCCGTGGCCTGCCGCCATGAGCAGCTTACGAACCAAGAGGCGACTTCCGGGGTCATCTTCGATGTGCAGTACGCGGGCCACGGTCCCACTCTAGCCCGGCAAACCGGGCGAGAGCAGTGTTTAACACGCGTCTGTCAATCGTGACGCAGCGTGCCGTCAGCCGTGACCACGCCGGCCGGGGTACGGGTCCCGGTTCTCGTCGTCGGGATCGGCGTCCCCGTCGCTCTGCTCACGCGGCGAATCGGCGGGGTCGTCTCCGGTGCTGCCCTGCTGTGAATCAGCTTCGGCGTCAGCATCGTCGTCGTCGTCGTCGCGCCGGGAGCGCTCCTGGTCCGAGTCCTCGTCGCGCTGGTCGTCGTCCGACTCGTCCCGCTCGTCGGGCTCGTCGCGTTCCTCGTCCGAGTCGACGTCTCGGTCGTCGTCCGCGTCTTCGTCACGGCTCGCCTCGTCACGTGGGCCGTCTTCGTCGCGGTACGACGAGGACCGATCGTCCCGATTGTAGTCGTCGCGCTCAGCAGCCGAGCGCTCGTCGGACTCTTCGCCTTCGCCCCAGGTGGAGCGCTCGGCCTCGTCGTTGCCGTCTCCGGCTTCGACAGCGCCCTCGCCTGCCTCGTCGGTGGCGGTCTGCGCCTCGCCCTCGGCCTGCGCCTCCCCGGGTCGACCGCCCTTGCGGCGACGACGACGACGGCGGCGGCGACTGCCCTCGCGAGCCTCCTCGCCGGCTTCGCCCGTACCAGGTGTCGCCTCGGCAAGCGCCGCGTCGATGACCTCGTCGCCCTCGTCGAGCGTCGCGTCCCCTTCGAGCTCCTCTTCGCCCACCTCCGGCTCCGTCTCGTTTTCTTCGAGCGAGGGACGTGGACGCTCCAGCGTGAGGCGCGGACGCTCGTTGCGATCGGCGCGCTCATTGCGATCGCCGCGCTCGTTGCGATCGCCACGCTCGTTGCGATCGCGGTCGCCGCGGTCACGGTCGCCACGATCGCGCGGCGTGATGTCGCGCGATCCGGCGTCGCGACCACGATCGCGATCGCGACCGCGTTCCTGATCGAAGTCGCGTGGTGCTTGTCCACCGCGCAGCGCGTCGAGCAGCTCGAAGTCGAGCGCCGAGATGGCGACCTGCTGCGTCACCAGCCCCACGCCCTGTCGCTCCATGGCGGTCGCCAGCGACAGCCCGTCGTACAGCGCAACGGGGCCCGCGGCAGGTGCGCTCGCTTCTTCGCGTGCCCCCGACGTGACGTTGCCGAACGTGATGAGCCACGAGACCGACGCGTTGCCGTAGTAGTGCAGCGCGCCGCGCGCCTCGATGACGCGCTCTCGGCTCAGCTCGCGCGCCTCGCGGTACACGACGATGGCCAAGCGCAGCTCGTCGGCTCCGCGACGCAGCGTCCCTGCGAGGTGCAGCTCGCCCGCACCCGCACCCGGACGTCGAACCGCACGCAGGCCCACCACGCCCTCGGCGTTGAGCCAGGTGGCGATCAGCTCGGCGACACCAGCGCCGGGCAGCTCCCCGAGGCGCCGCAAGAAGGCGCGACGCACACGCTCGCGCTGACGCTCGGCAGAGCGCAGCACGTCTTGTTCGGCGCGGACCACGTCCTGCGGCAACAAGAACTCCGTGAGCACGACCGTGCCGGCCTCTGCCTTGAAGCGCGGACGCGTCTGCTCGACCTTTTTGCGCGCAATGTCGGCGCGCACCGCGGCCATGATGGTGGGGACCAGCGCACCCGGGTCGCCCGAGAGGCGGCCCCTGCGAACCAGCTGATCGGCGATGCGGAGGACGGGCAGACCGCGTGGACCGCCCTGCGTCAAGACGCTGGCCACCGCGTCGGCCAGATCTTTGCCGAGCAAGTCGCCATCGCTGGGCTCGCGGCTGAAGTCGAGTGGCTCGTCGCGCTCGACGCGGCTGCGATCGTCGCGGCTGCGGTCGTCGCGGCTGCGATCGTCACGGCTGCGATCGTCGCGGCCGCGCCCATCCCGACTGCGCTCCTCGCGACGCGACTCGCGCGCGTGTCGAGGCTCGCGTAGCTCGCGGGGTTCTCGCTCGCGCGGCGGCAGCGGCTCGCGGGGCTCGCGGGGCTCGCGCGCCTCACGCGGCTCGCGCGCCTCACGCGCTGGACGCGCCTCAGGCTCGGCTGCCTCTTCGGCGCCGCCACGACGACGTCGCTTTCTGCGTCGACGGGACGAGCGTGACTCGGCCCCGGGCTCCGTCTTGCCGGCAGCAGCCTCGTCGCCTTCGCCCTCTTCGTCGTCGTCCTCGTCGTCGTCACCACCGAGGATCGGCTCGTCGTCGTCGTCCTCTTCGGGGAAGACGTCGGCGCCGGGCAGGGGCTTACGGGGCTCGATGCTGGGCAGGATGGACGGCAGCTCGACCGCGCCCGCCTGTGCTTCCAGCGCCTTGTCCTGCTCGTTCTCCACCTCGACCTCCGGAAGCTCGTCTACGTCGCCAGACAGATCGGCCAGCTGCTCTTCGTTGAATTCGCGAAGCCCGAACACGCCGGGTTTGACCTTGATGATGGGAGCCTCGCCCCGATCGCGTTTGACCATGGTCGCCAGCCGCGAGCTCATGGTGACCTCGGGCGTCTTGCCCACGTGCGAGAGCAGATTTCGCTCGATCGCGACTTCGGTGATCTTCTTGTAGTGGAGAGGCTTGCCTACCAGGCGCAGCACCTCCACCGCAGCTTCGGTGAACGTCATCAGCACTCTGCTCGCTTTGCGCGGATTCAAGCGTGGGCGCGTGCAGGCAGATCTTGCCCGTCCCCAGCTGGCCGCGACGGTAACATCGCGTGGGCAAAGGGGCAACGACCCCTATTCGAGCGTGAGGTGCGCCTCGGTCGGCGACGCTTCGACCGCTCCGCTGCGCAGCTCGACGTCGCTTGCTTCGTCGCGCACGTCGACCGGGAGCACCACCAGCGCCAGGTTGGGGCCCTGCTCTTCGGTCTCGATCAACAGCACGGCGCGGGCGTGAGCGGCGCCCGCACCGTTGCTGCTCACGTCGAGCACGCGCGTGCCCTTGGGCAAGCTGCGCTCGTTGCGTTTGTCGCCGCGCAGCCAGGAGAAGCCGGTCTGGGTCGCGCCAAACACCACCGGTTTTCCGTCGCGCGCCGAGTGCAGCCAGGCCGAGGGCCCCAGCTCCGCCTGCTCGAGCCACGGCGTCAGCTTGGGCGTCGCCTCGCTGTCGAGCCTCTGGATCGTGTTCACGCCGCGCACCAACAGCGCGCGGTCGTCGCGTGGACCCGCCACGAAGCTCTGCACGCCGCGCAGCGCGAGCTCGGTGCGCTCAGGCTTGGTCCAGCCCGTCCCAGGGGCAGCACCGACGGCGGGCGTGGCCTCTCGTGTGAACCGAAAGCGCACCAGGGACCCCGGCTGCGTGGAGCTCAGCCACAGCTCCGGCCCCGCGTCCCGCGCTGGCCCCCACACCAAGTCACTGGGCGCGAGCGCCGTCTGCAGCACCGCGGCACGGGTCGGCGAGGTGCCGCCGGCGAACAGCCACAGCTCACCGGGGCGCTGCGCCACCGGATCGCCGCGCGTGAGCACCATGAGCTCGCTGCCGGGCGCACCGTCGAGCTCCGCGGCCTCGAGCCCGACGACGGGCATCTCGACCAACGTGCGCGGCAGCTCGTAGCCCCCCGCGGGCCGGCCGCGCAGCCAAAACACCCCGGAGAAGGGGCGATGGATCGCGGACGGAGCAGGAGCCACTCCGAGCGCGAGGTCGAGCGTGGCGTCACCGTCCAGGTCGAGCGCGAGCGCGCCCCCAGGCAGCTCACCACGGGCGGCAAAGCGTCCCAGCCGGGTGATGCGCGGGGCCCCGTCGACGGCGCTGCCAGCGGCGACGTCGAGCAGCAAAAACTCGCTCTGACACCAGACCACGAACGCGTCGCGCTCGGCACCCAGTGCCACCCGGTACAGCTTCGCGCCGTGGCTCGGCTTGGTGCACAGCGGAAACGACCACAGTACCAGCTGGCTGACCAGCGGCGCGCTGGCGCTCGGCGCAGGCAAGCGCACGGGCTCGACCGCCTTGGCGGGGGCAAAGGCCACCGGCTTGGGCGGCTCGGGCTCGCGCAGCGGCAACAGTCCAAACAAGGACAACACGAGAAGCAGCAGCGCCGCGGCGGACAGGCCCGTGTACAGCGACGACCAGCGCGCATCGCGCGGCTTGATCACTGTGGGCTCGGGTACGACCGATGACGTCTCTGGCGCCATCTCAGCGTGGACCGCCGAAGCGCGCGATCAGCTTGGTAAGCTCGGCCAGCTCGATCGCACCGTCGCCGGTGTCGAGCCCCAGCTTGACCGACAGCGAAAGCCCCTGCGCCCCCGCGGTCAACGCGCTCGCGGCGAGCGGCAAGGCCCAGCGCGCCTGTCCGATGGCTCGTGTGGGGTCGACCAGCACCGGCAGGTGCGAGCGCTCGCGCAGCACCGGCACCGCCGACAAGTCGAGCGTACTGGTGGTGGCTTGCTCGAAGGTGCGAATGCCGCGCTCGCACAGGGCGAGGCGGTGGTTGCCCCGCTCGAGGATGCGATCGGCGGCGGCCAGCCACTCGTCGATCGATGCCATGCTGCTGCGCTCGAGCAGGACGGGCCGATCGAGCCTGCCTGCCTCACGCAGCAACACCTCGTTGTGCATGTGCAGGCCCGGGATGACGAGCAGGTCCGCGCGCCGGGCCAGGCGATCGATCTGCGCCGGATCGGTGACCTCGAGCGCCAGCGCGAGGCCGGTGAGCTTGGCGATCTCGTCGAGCGCGATCAGCGCTTCTTCGGCGTAGGTGGCCAGGGTGCCGCCGAACAGCGCACTGGGGCTCTCCACACGCAATGCGTTGGCACCCGCCAACGCCAGGGCGCGCGCCGAGTCGAGGAACGACTCGCGCTGCTCGTGGGCCCCGACAGAGACGATGAAGACCGGCGTCTCCCCCCCCAGGAGCGCACGACCCAGGGCGAACTCGGTGTCGCCGGCTTGAAACTGCCGCGAGCTCGGACGCACGCGCGGCACGTCGCTGACCGCGACCGGCGCGCTGAGCGCACCAAGCTGCGGCGCGCGCAGGGCTTGCGGCGCTGCCTTGGCGTGCGGGCTACGACGGCCGGGGTACGAGCCGAGCACGCGCAGGAAGCTGGTCTGCAGCCGCAGCTCTTGGATGGCGTCGTGCACGGAGGGGTCGTCGAGGTTGCCCTCGAAGTCGACGTAGAACAGGTACTCCCACGGCGTGTGCAGGCGGGGCCTCGACTCGAGCTTGGTCAGGTTGAGCCCGCGCTGCGCGAGCGCGCCGAGGCAGCCCATCAAGGCGCCTTGCTCGTGCTTGAGCGCCAACACCAGCGAGGTCTTGGCGGCGATGCGCAAGTCGACCCGCTCGGGCCGCGCGGCGACGACCACCATGCGCGTGAAGTTTTCTTTCTGGTTGGCGATCTCGCGCTTGATGACGGTGAGCCCGTAGCGACGCGCCGCATCCTCGCTGGCGATGGCCGCCTGCGTGACGTCTTGCTCGCGGCCCACCCGCTGCACTGCCATGGCGGTATCGGTGAACGCCTCGACGTGGCAGTCCGTGAGCGTGGACAAGAAGTTGCTGCACTGCGCCAGTGCCTGGGGGTGCGAGAAGACGCGTCGCAGCTTGTGCAGCGCGATGGGCTCGATGGCGACCAGGCAGTGCTCCACCCGCTGGACTTCCTCGCCCACGATCGAGAGGTCCATCTGCGCGAGCAGATCGTACGCGTCGTTGATGGAGCCTGCAGTGGTGTTCTCGATGGGCAACACGCCGTAGTGCGCGTGTCCGTCGCGCACCGCCTCCATCATCGCTCGAAAGCTGGGGTAGCCGCGGAACACCACGTTGGGTCCGCGTGGACCAAAGTGCCGCATCGCCGCCAGGTGGCTGTAGGCGCCGTCGATGCCCTGGTACGAGACGACGAGCTCGTCGACCTCGCCGCGCGCGTCGTTGAGCCGGGCCAAGTACTCCTGCTGCAGGCGCACGGAGTGATCGAGCACCTCTCGGAAGATGCGCCCCACGTAAAACCCGTCGAGGCCCTCGGTCTGTCCCTCGCCCGTCAGGCGAGACAGCTGGGCTTCTTCGCGGATGGGGTCGCGGACCTTGCCGTCCCCCTTTTGTCCCTTGCGCGACGCTACCTCGGCCACCACCCGGTCGCGCTCGATCAGCGCCTTCAGGATGCGGTGGTCGATCTCGTCGAGCTGCGCCCGGAGATCGTCGAGTCCCTCGAGCATGCGCGGTGGGTCACTCTGCGTCATCGGGCAGGAGATAACAGAAGCGCGCAGATCGCGCGAGGCTTCGGGGTGAGTCAGGCAGCGCAGCCTCCCCCGGGCGCGCCCGGCCGCTGCTCACTCGTCTTCGCGCTTGTAGGTCTTCTTGAGCCCGTACGTACGAATCTTGTGCACCAAAGTGCGCAGCGGCATACGCAGGATCTCGGCGGCGCGGCTCTGGTTTCCGCCCGCGGCATCGAGCGCGTCGGTGATGAGCTTGACCTCGTAGTCCCGGATGCGATCGCGGAAGGGCACCGCGCCCAGCTCCTCGAGCGTGCGCAGGGTCGACGCGCGCTCCTCGAGGGGCAGCACGCCGGCGAGCGGATCGGCCACGGGCGACTCGGGCGAACGCACCCGCTCGGGCAGATCTTCGGGCTCGAGCTCGGCGGTGATACAGATGACGGCGGCACGCTCGATGACGTTGCGCAGCTCGCGCACGTTGCCCGGCCAGCGGTAGGCCACCAACAGGGTCAGCGTGGCGGGCGCAAAGTCGCGCGCCGAGGTGTTCCAGCGCTCGACCGTCTGCGCCAAGAACGCGTGCGCCAGCGCTGCGATCTCTTCTTTGCGATCGCGCAGCGGCAACACCTTGAGCGTCATGGTGTTGAGTCGGTAGTAGAGGTCGGCGCGGAACGTGTGCGCCTCGACCATCGCCTCGAGATCGCGGTGCGTGGCGGCGATGATGCGCGTGTCGACTTCGATCTCGCGCGCCGAGCCCACGCGCGAGAAGCGCTTGGTCTCGAGGACACGGAGCAGTGCAGCCTGCGCAGCCGGCGACAGCTCGCCGACCTCGTCGAGGAACACCGTGCTCTGATCGCCCTCCTCGAACACGCCCTTCTTTTGGGAGTCGGCGCCCGTGAAGGCGCCCCGCTCGTGGCCGAACAGCGCGCTCTCGATCAAGTTGGGCGGCAGCGCCGCGCAGTTGATCACCACCATGTGTTTGTCACCGCGCTGGCTCGACCGGTGGACGTGGCGTGCGATGACCTCTTTGCCCGTCCCGGTCTCGCCCAAAATGAGTACCGGCACGTTGTTGTTGGCGATGCGGTCGGCCAGTGCGTACAGCCGCTGCATGGCCGCGGCGCGCACCACCGGCTCGCCCTGCTCTTCGAAGGGCACACCACGCCCGTGCTGCACCGGCCTCTGCGAGCTCGCCGACCGCGCAGCCGTGTGCGCCTCGCTGACCAGCGCACCTCCCGACTTTGCAGTCTCCGGATATGTAGCGATGCCGCACTGTAACGTGAGTCCATCGGACAGACGCGATAGTCGGCGAGAGACGCGCTCGGCGGCCTGCGCGTTGGCCTCGGGCATCAACACGAGCACGCTGTACGGCCCGTGTACGGCAATGGCGTCGACCGGGCGCAGCTCGTCGCGAACGCGTGGCGCCCAGCGACTGACGTGGCGGTCGTCGACCCGCGTGGGGTCGGCTGCGGTGCGGCTGTCTTTGCCGCCTCGCTCGGGCTGGCCGGCCTCGTCACGCGAGCGTGCGAACACCGCAACCACCGAGAACTGATGGCCGAACGTCCGCGCGCGCACGAGCTCGTCTTCGAGTCGACCGAGCAGCTGGTCGTAGCTGTTGATGCCGAGCGGCGGCTCCGCGCCGCCGCGCAGGTGGATGGAGATGGCGACACCGCCGAGGCGCACGTCGTCGCCCGAGCGAAGCTCTGCGTGCGTGACGCGGGTGCCGCGCACCAGCGTGCCGTTGCGTGACCCCAGGTCTTCGACCTCGACGTGACCGTCGCGGTAGCTGAAGCGCGCGTGCTGGCGCGAGATGGTCATGTCCTCGACCACCAGATCTGCCGGCGGGGCGCGGCCGACAAGGATGGAGTCACCCTCGCGCAGCTCGACCAGGCGGGTGTCGTCGTGGGCGTAGACCACCACCGCCGCACGCGGCTCACGCGACGGGCGTAGGTCTGGGAAGCGCACCGCGTCTCGCTCGACGGTCGTCCGATTGTCGCGTTGGTCGCTCACCCTACTCCCTGAGCTCGCAAGTCAACGGAATGGCCGTCTCGGCTGCCCCACATCGATCGCCATGCGCGTTCTGGCGCACCGATCGAAGCGCGCCCTCGGGCACGCGGGCGAAGATCGGCGAGCCGACGAGGTGCGGCTCGACTCGGTCCCGATTTTGACGCGCGCTTTTGGGCCTTCCACACTGGCGTGAGAGTGTCTGTTTCAGGGCCCCGGCGCAAAGCTCTTCGTATCTTGCGTCGGCGCGGGATCACACTTATCGAGGTCGCCTTGGTGCTCTCGCTCACGGGCATCTTGCTGGCTGCATTCGTGCCGACGTTCGTTCGCTACGTGCATACCAGCAAGCTGGCCGAAGCGACCGAGCGCCTCGCTTCGCTGCATCACCACGCCGCTGCGTACTACGCGGCCGAACACACCGTCGGCACCCGTCGGCTGCGCGCGTGCCTACCGGAGGGCGCGGGCCCCTTTCCGCTCGAGCCGAGCGCGGACCCGGTGCTGGTGGACTTCGCGACGGACGAGTCGGGCGCCGCAACCTGGCGCGCGCTCGGCGCCAAGCAGCCAGCCTTGCTGCGCTACAGCTACGAAGTGGCCATCCCCGAGCCCGGCTGCGAGCAGCGACCGGCGCGGCCTCCCATCACGCTGCGTGCGCACGGAGACCTCGATGGGGACGGCACGCGCTCGCTGCTCGAGCGCGTCGCGACGCCGGGGCGCGAGGGGTTGGTCCCGACCGGACCGCTTCGTGTCCTGTCGCGCACCGAGTGACCGGCGCGGCGCACGGCTCACTGCAGCGAGATGATCTGCGTCTCGGTCTGGCCCGGCTTGATGGTGATGGTCAGCGTCTTCTTCAGGTTGAACTCCGGGTTCACCAGCGTGACCCGGTGGTTGCCCGCGGGAAGCGCGACGTTCATCTGCGGTGTGTTGCCGAGGGCGCGCCCATCGATGGTGACCTGCGACCACGGGCGCGAGTTGATGCGCAGCGTGCCCTGCCCGCTGCCGCCCTCGGCGCCGCTCTCGCGACTCGACGCGCTGCTGCTCTCGCGGCTGGGCGCACTGCTCTCGCGACTCGGCGCACTGCTCTCGCGACTCGGGGCGCTGCTCGGCTCAGTGGCGCTCGACGACGCACGCGACGAGCGCGGCGGCTCGCTGGCTGCGAGCGCGGGCGCGCCCTCGTCGGCGCTGCTCCTGCGAGACAGCACGGCGCGCACGGTCTGTTCGGCCGAGCCGCCCTCGATCGTGATGGGCTGGGCGTACGCCTCGTACCCGCTCTTGTTGATCTCGACGTTCCACGGCGAGCCGTCGTTCTCGAGCGTCACGTCGATGGGTGTGCGCCCGAGGGTGCGGCGCTCGGAGCCGCGCGTGAGGACCGCTTCGCCGCCCGAGGGCTCGGACGTGACGCGAACACGGACGCGCTCGGCCAGAAGCGCGAGGCGAGGCAGACTCTGGT
>JBEGTL010000118.1:0-17197 GCA_041179425.1 Pseudomonadota bacterium
TCCCCAACGTATCCAATCGATGACCCCTCAGGCACTGCCAGATGTGCAGAGGGCTGCGTGACATGGGCCGATCTGCACCCTTTTGGATTGCGCCGCAATCCGGTTTGACCGCGCGATACCGCTTCGACGATTGCGCTGCAATCAAAGTTGAGTCGCGCGATCGATTTTCGGATTGCCGCGCATTCAACAACGAGTGCGATGCACGTCGCGCGGATAGCGGTGCAATCGAGTTTGATTCCCGTGCTCGGTTTTTGATTGCGCGGCAATCGGCGTGCTGATCGGTATGCCGGGCGCTCGCTGCGCTGTGCTCGTTTTGTTCCGCTGACCACCTGCTCCCTGCGCGCGTTTGTGGCGCTGCGCGAGGGTATGGCTCTGCTTCTCTTCACCCTACGGGGTGAACGGGTGCGGCGCCGTGAACAAAGTAAGGTCGTCTGTTGTATCTACCAACACACGGGTCGCGAGGAGCGGCTCGCACGGAGGAGAGTCAGGTGGACGCAGACAACGTATCGAGTTCCGTTTCGCCGGCGCTGGTGTCTCTCGACGGTGCGTTCGAGAGTGTGCGAGACGAGCTGTCGAGCATCGACGAGTCCGACCTCGTGCACATCAACATCGACGTGATGGCGGCCGTGACCACGGCCCTGGGCGTGCTGCCCAAGGTGCTCAAGCTTCGCCCTCGTATCGAAGGTGAGCTGCCCAAGTTCGACCTGTGGGTCATCGACAGGTTCGAGACGTACGTGATGGCGTTGTACGAGGCACAGGCAGACTACCTGTCGGCCACGCGTCCCGCAGAGCCGCTGCCTGAGCTGGTCGAGCAGGCGACCAAGGTGCGCGATACGCTGTTCGTCGATGTGCAGGCCCTCGTGCAGCGTCATCTGCTCGACGGCGACGAGGTGCGCGAGGTGAAGACGGCCGTCGGCTACAAGGCGCTGGCGATGGATCTTCAGCTGCTTGCCAATGCGATGCACCGCAAGTGGGAGGTGGTGCAGAGCAAGACTGCCGTGCAGCTGCCGGAGATCCTGCAAGCCAACCAGCTGGCGCGGCGGCTGCTTCGGGTGGTGGGTGAGCGCGAGCAGGCACCGGCGGTCGCGGCCGAAGCGGCGGCCAATCGTTCGCGCGCTTTTGCGCTGTTTCTGAGGGCCTACGACGAGGTGCGACGCGCCGTCACCTACCTGCGCTGGCGCGACGGCGACTGGGATCAGTTTACACCTTCCCTCTACGCAGGCCGGGGCGCGGGCAAACGGAAGGGCGAGGTCGAGACGCCTGTGCCCACGAGCGAGCCAACGGTCAAGCCCGGCCTCGGCGCAGGCACTGTACCTGCTGTGACGCCCGTGGTGCCGGCGGCGCCCGCGGCGCCGACCCATGGCCTCCCGGCGTCGGGTCTGCCCTCCAGCGACCCCTTCACACACGCCTAACTAACAGGGAGATCGCCGCGTATGTCCGCCTCGCTCTACCTCGGTGCGCAGCGTCCCCTCGACAACACGCGCGCGAGCTCGGTGCTGCGTGTGCCCGCCCACCACCTCGTCACGCACGGCGTGGTGGTCGGCATGACTGGCAGCGGCAAGACTGGACTGGTGACCGTGCTGGTCGAGGAGGCACTGCGCGGCGGCGTGCCCACGCTGGTGATCGACATCAAAGGAGACCTGACGAATCTCCTGTTGTCGTTCCCGTCGTTCGAGCCGGGTCTCGTCTTACCCTGGGTCGAGACGATGGTGTCTCCACTCGACACGCGGTCCCCTCAGCAGGTCGCAGCGCAGCTGGCCGAGGAGCGGCAGCGCGGACTGTCGGCGTGGGGAATCGACGTTGCCCAGCTGGCCGCGTATGCCGGCTCCACGTCGGTGCGCGTGATCACGCCGGGTTCCTCGGCTGGCGAGCCGCTGCACGTGCTGTCGTCGCTCGAGCGGCGGTCGGACAGGTGGAGTAAGGATCCGGAGTCTGCACGCGGTGCGCTGAGTGCCGCGGTGTCCCTGCTGTTGCGCTTGCTGGGGCGCGATCCCGATCCGGCGCGCAGCAAGGAGCACGTGCTGCTTTCGGTGCTTGCCGAGGCGCGTCTGGCGCGCGGCGAGGCAGCCGAGCTCGGCGCGTTGCTAGCCGATCTCGCGTTGCCGCCGCTGACGCACATCGGGGCGCTGGAGCTCGACGCGTTCTTACCCAAGAGCGAGCGGCGCGCGCTGGCGGCGTCGCTCAACACGCTGCTGGCGTCGCCTACGTTTGCGAGCTGGCGGCAGGGCGCCACACTCGACGTCGAAGCTTGGATGCGACCCGAGGAGGGGCGCACGCCCGCGGTGGTGGTGAGCGTGGCGCACCTCGACGACGAGGAGCGCGCCCTGGTGCTCGGGGTGCTGCTCGAGGAGGTGCTGAGCTGGGTGCGCTCGCTGTCGGGCACGCAGCGACTGCGCGCGCTGGTGGTGTTCGATGAGGTGTTCGGCTTCTTGCCGCCGCACCCGGCCAACCCACCCACCAAGCGGCCGCTGGTGGCACTGATGAAGCAGGCTCGCGCGTTTGGCGTGGGCGTGGTGGTGGCCACCCAAAATCCGATGGACCTCGACTACCGCGCGCTCAGCAACGCGGGCCTGTGGTGCGTGGGGCGTCTGCAGACCGATGCAGACCGCGCGCGAGTCATCGATGGACTTGCCCTGGCAGGAGGGCAGGGCGCGCACTCGGCGCAGGGCCTCGCAAACACCATCAAGCGGCTGTCGCCACGTTGGTTTCTGATGCGCGATGCGCACGCTGCCGAGGGCACGGTGCTGATGCAGCCGCGCTGGGCGATGTCGTTCATGCGCGGGCCGATGACACGCGGAGAGATTCGCGAGGCTCTCGCGCGTCGGGCAGGGAGTGCTGCGGTGTCGCGCAAGATGGGTGAGGCCGCCCCACGCGGCGACGTGACGCAGGGGAGGGGTTGATCTCGGTGTCGACGATGAGCGCAGAGCTCACGTCTCCTTGTGCGACACGCCGGCGGCCTTGAGCAACCGCGGCGATGGGTAGTAGCGCTTTACTTTGCGCACCCGCGTGCTTCCCATGAGTCCAAGGCGTTCGAGCTCGGCGAGATCACTGCGCGCCGTCATGTAGTGAACGCGATGCGAAGTCGCATGGGCTTCGATGCTCTGGCCTTCGCTCTGATGCCGGAGCGCATGCTCGAGCAACGACCGCTGTCGATGGTTGAGGCTGTCGAAAGACGCGATGAGCTCAGCGAGCATGCGCAGGCGCTCCGACCGCGCCTTCAAATGTACAAGAAGCTCGTCGAGCGCAGTGCGCATGACGCCGAGCTGGTGCAGCACGAAGTACGTGAGATCGCCTTCGTCGGTCTCCGTGTACGCGAACGCAAGATAGTAAGCCCTCGGCGCACGATCGATCGGCCCGGAGATCGACAGAAACTCGGCCACCTCGTAGCCCGCGCGAAGCATGCACCAGTAATAGAGCGCGCGCGCCATGCGGCCATTGCCATCGCGAAACGGGTGCTCGTAGCCGATCCAGAAGTGCGCGAGGATTGCGCGAACGATCGGGTGCAGAAACGTACTTGCCTCCTCGTCCGCGCCGTTCGCGAACCGCAGGAGCATCGCGACTCGTTCGTCGATTGCGCGCGCGTCCGGAGGCGTGTGCCAGACGTTACCTTCGTGATCGGCGACGGTCACCTCGTGCTCGGGCCTCCGCAGCACGCCCGCGGCGCCGTCGACTTCGAGCGCGTCTTCTCCGAGGATTCGATGAAGCTCGAGGAAGTGGTCGAGCGTGAGGCTTGCACCTTCTGCGTGAAGTTCGCGGATCCGCTCCATGGCGCGCAGGTTGTTCACGATCATCCGCTCGTCGCGGGACGTTGGCTCGCGATGCTCGCGCAGCATTTGCCGCGCGAGCTCGCGCGTCGTCGGACGCGCGCCCTCGAGCACGCTGGAGCTGATCGCCTCCTCGATCAGCTGCCGCACCCGGTATTCCACTTTGGCTTCCTGTGTGCCGAGTGCCGCGAGAATCTGCTCCCCCACGTTCGCGCGGTCGAACTCGTGTAGGGCGCGTTGCAGCGCGGGCAGCGGCACGAGTGAGAACGGCGCTCCGTAGCAACGGGAGAGGGCCTCGACCGGCTGCGCCTGCCTTGCGCGGGCGGCGCGGAGCTCTGTCCACCACTCGGCGGGGTGTAACCCGTCGGGCGGCTGGCGATGGCGGAGCTCGTCCCAGTGCAGGTAACGACCGTCCGGAAGCGTCGGCGCGGGAGCGGAGCGCACGGGGGCAAGAAGGGGGGGCGGGGTCTGCGGGAGCCTCATTGAGTGATTTCTGGAGTTTATAAATGAGCGACTCATTTAGCAACTTCGAAAAGCTCTAAATGATCGACAAACTCAGGCGACGGAGAAGCACGATTGGGCCGGTAGCAGGCGTCCGACACCCCCCTCAGAGCGCTAACGTACGGCGCGTACTTGTTAAAGGCACAACGGTCCCGGGTCATCGAAACCGCCCGTCTTTGGCGGAACCCAAAAGCCGCGGCGCATGGGCGCGCGAACCCGTGCGCCCTTGTGTCCCACAGGCGGCCCCTCGCGAGATGCCTCGACTCGCGCCATGTATTGCCCAATATCACCCGATATCAATGCGCGTCCTACTCGCATCCCGAAGCCGTCGACGACGTGGAAAGCCTGCCGGGCGACGTCTACGAGGAGTGACACTATGCCCAAGCAAAAAGTGACGGTTGCCGGAGCCCTTACTGTAGGCGGTGTGGAGTACGTGATCATCCCCAAGGCCGACTACCTGCGCATGCAGGACTCGAAGCTCGGCGTGGACGCGCAAACGTTCGTCCAAGACTCCATTGCGAAGGACCTGCGCACGGCGCGCGAGAGCGTGAGCCTGACCCAGGCCGAGCTCGCTGCACGCCTGCGCAAGAGCCAGACCATGGTGAGCCAAGCGGAGTCGGGTGTCGCGCGCGTGTCGGAGCGGTACGTCCGTAGCGTGTTGGCAGCGTGCGGGCTGCCGGACACGTGGAGCGCCAAGGATGTGCGCTCGAAGAAGCGGGGCGCGCGCAAGACGGGGTGAAGTTTTCCGGCTTTGGCTGTCCCCGTAATAGCTCCTTGAAGGCAATGATTTGTTACGCGCGCTGCGCATCTGCCGCCGCAAAGTAGGCGAGCTGGTCGGTGAACGCTTTTTTTGAATGCCGGCCTGGCACAGGCGCGCTCGACGTAGGCCTCGAGCGTCGGAGAGGACGAGAATGCGCGAAAAGTAGGGACGCGCAGGACGTCCGCCATCAGGATGTCGGCCACCGAAAAGCGCGAGGCTGCGAGCCACTCACGCTCGCGAAGGACCGCTTCCAGCTGGGCCAGACGCATCTTCAGCCAGTCCGTCAGACCATTGCGCTCGTCACCCGTGATCTTGAGGTACCACCACGGCACCGTCAGCATCTCGATCGAGCTCAGCGCGGCGACTACCCATTGCAGCGTGTCGGCCTCACCCGCAGGATCACGCGGCATCAGCGTTTCACTCTTCTTGGCGACGTGAAGCAGGCAGGCGCCACTCTCGAAGATCGTGATCTCGCCGTCCTCGAGGAAGGGGACCTGCCCGAACGGCTGCCGCGCGAGGTGCGCGGAGGTGCGGTTGTCGAACGGCGTGCCGCGCGCCTAGCACTACTGCGTCATGGCTTGCTGCACCCGTCGCCAGACCACGAGCGACCGCGCTGCGCGGCCAGTGTGCATGGGTAGCTGCTGCCGTTGTCACAAGCGAGCTGATAGTAGCTGCGCGCTCGACACAGGTCTTTTGGCAGATCTGGTCCGTATTGATAGGCGAGGCCGAGCAGGAAGCAGGCGTTCTTCTCGCGACCCACTTCACAGGCGCGCGTGTGCAGCAGCAGACCTCGTTGGAAGTCCTTTTTGACGAGCTTTCCCGCGGTGTACAGGCTCCCGAGCCGGGTGCACCCCATCGCGTGGCCGCGCTCGCACGCTCCCGTGTAGAGCGCCATGGCTCTCGGGACATCACGCCGCACACCGGTCCCTGCGACCAACGAATCCGCCGCGTTCCAGCATGCATCCCAGTCGCCGGATTTACATTGCTCCAGGTACTCGACTGCGGAGTAGTAGGCCGAGGTTGCGTCTTGCACGGCGCACTCCCTGCTGTCTTCTCCCTTCGTGGTCGTACACTCCGAAAACATCGCGTGCGCAGCTTGTGCGGCATGCCGCAAGCTCATCTGCTCGAGCTCGCGGCTTCGTCGGACGTTGGGCATGGCCGCCGGAAAGTGAACCTTCTGGCAAGGGTTTGCCTTGCCGGTACGCGCAGAACGCTCGACGCACGACAGCGTGCAGGACTGCTTGGTCGACTGCCAGTAAAAGTCCAGCTCGTACACAAAGCCGGGCTTGGTAGGTAGCCACAGGCCACGCTGACACTCGCCGAGGTCTGAGGTCTTCGTGGCGTCTACGTAACCGGCTTCCAAACAAAACGGTCTGCCAACCACGTCGAAGTCGCAGCGGCTCGGCGTGTAGTACTGCGCGGACTCGATCCGCGAGATCGATGCGGAGATCGAAACGTCCTGAGCGATGGGTCGCACTCTGGTCTCGTACTGATAGTCCTCCGACAACCTCTGAGTGTTTACGTGGATGGTCCCTCCCTCGGCGCCGAAGTACAACGTCGCGTGCTCGCCTGCAGCCAGGGGTACGCGACTACGAAACTTCAAAGTCGCGTGAGGTTCCGTGATCGCAGGGCCCTGCCAAGGGGGTCGCGGGGTATACTTTGCACACGCAGCGAAGGTCAGGACGACGACCAGTAACGACAGAGGTCGCCATCGCCCACGCATGCTGCTGCACATCGCTAGACTCAGCCTCGCGTCGTCCTTCAAGTGCCATGCCCCGCCGCGGCAGCAGGCGCGCTGCGCAGCGGGCCTGCATCTCCGAGCAGAATAAACGGAGCCCAAAGGTAAGGGTCTGGGTACTTCGCGCGCACCGCGTCGCTCGCCTTGGCTAGCGCTTCGGCGCGGTCGACTCGTTGCGCGAGCAGCTCGTAGAACGTGTGCATGAACTCGACGGTGACACGGTCGTCGATGCTCCATAGGCTGAGCACCAAGGAGCTCGCGCCGGCGATGAAGAATGCCGAGCGAAGCCCACGCACGCCGCGCACCCGATCGACGACGCCGCGACCCGTCTCGCAGGCAGAGAGGACCACGAGGTCCGTTCCCCACAGATCTTGTGCTGCGATCTCGTACGCGGTGAGAAAGCCGTCGGCGTGCGGCCGTCTCGCAGGCGTAAGGACCAATGCAGACTTGGTGAGGGCCGCGGAGTCGTCGACCGGGGGGCGATAGGTACTCGGCCGCGCCGGCTCGACGACCTTGGCCGGTGCACTCGCGACCAACACCAGACCGCGGTCGTCGCTGGGCTTGGGCGTCCCGAGTGGGAGGTAGATGCCGTGCGCCGCGATGTGGAGCACGCTCGGTGCGGGTCCATCGAGGACGGCTTCGGTCGCGCTCGCTTCACTGATCAAGACGGCTCCGGGCAGCAGGGCTTGTACCGCGCGCGCCTCGGCCTGCAGGTTGGTGAGCTTGGGGAAGTGACTCGCGCTGAGTGTCTCGCCTGCCTTGAGCGGCTTGGGATGCTCACTGTAAGGTCCGCCGACGACGATGCGCGGCGGGCCAGGCGTGAAAGTCGGAGAGTACTCTCCCGCAAGCTGACGCTCCGAGACGACGTAGCGAAACCGATAGCGCTCTGCGAGCCAGCCCGTGTCGTCGCGCAGCACCTGGATCGGCACCAGCTGCAGCATCCCGTCGGCCACGATCACCAGCTCGCGCGTGTCCTTCAGCGCGTCACGCAGTGGCGCGAACGAGCGAGTGTAGAGCGCGTGCGCGAGCTGCTGCTTCTGGGCGATGGGGGCGCTCGTGCTGGTGATGGCGCCGAGCAAGGTCTCGATGGCGGGCTCGAGTCCGCTGGCCAGCTCGAGCGGCACAAAGATGAGCCGCTCGCGTGTCGTCACGAAGGCCCCGTACCAGCGAGGCCAGGTGCTGGGGTCGTTCATGTTGTCGGGGCGCACCTGCCGGAACTCGACGAATGAGACGACGGCCTCTTGCGGCTTGAGGTCGGCGCGCATGCGCGCGAGGCCCGGACCGGCTTTGAAGGGGCGATCTTGGTTGCGCGCAAGCTGGGCCAGCTTGTCTCCACGTGCGAGTGCTTCGCGCTCCTGTTGCCGCGCGGCTTGCAGGGTCTGCTCGTCCTCTGCGGAGATGGCGACTGCGCTGGCGCGCTTGAGCTCGATGGTCGCGATCTGCTCGCGTAGCGCGCGTAGCTCGGTGCGCAGGTGTTTGACCTCCTCGGTGCCCGCTTCGGTGAGCGCTGCCGAGATCCGCCGCTCGACCTCGGGATCGCGCGTGCGGTAGGCCAGCAGCGTCTCGTAGGCGAGCTGCGTGAGCGAAGCGTGTTGGGGATTGCGCTGGGCGAGCGAGAGCAGCGTGTCGACTGTGAACTGTAAGAAGCTGCGATCGTTCTTTGCGGACGTGTCGTTCGTCCCGCGCGGCCAGGGCCAAGCAGACAAGATGTTTTCTTGGCGAGCGAAGTCTGCTTGCAAGAGCTGCACGGCTTCGTCCGGGTCGCCGTTGTACGCCTTGACGAACAGCGCGGGCAGCTGTGACAGGTCTGCTTTGGGGAGAGACCGTCGCTTGTCCAGGGCGCTCTGCAGACGCTCGTTGCCGGGCGCAACACGGTAGCTGGGCAGCCCCGCGACGCCCCCGTCCAGCGTCGCCACCTGACGCATCTGCACAGAGGCGATGGCCAGGTTGACCTGCAGCTCGTCTTCCGCCGACTGACCGGGGGCCCGCATGCTAGGTTGGCTAGCAAGCAGAAGGGTGGAGCGTCGCTGGGTGTCTTTGGCGACTTGCACGCGTCTTGCCATCTCTTGTCCAGTGGGCGAGCTGCGTAGCTGTGCGACCGCTCGGGCCACACGCTCCAGCGCATCGGGAAGGGAGATCTGGAGCTGTACGGCCTGCTGAATCTGATGCGCGACGATCTCCATCGACTGCTGGATCTGTGCCTGCTCGTCTGGCGTGCGCAGCGCGATGGTCCAGAGCTCCCGGTGCATGCGCGTCAGCTCGCGCTCGACGACGCGGTCGAGCTCGGTGTGCGAGCCAGGCTGGGGCGCTTGTTCCCACTGTTGCGGCGGGCCTAGCGGTAGGCCGCGAGCCCCATGGCTGTTGCCCGAGAAGCATGCGGCAAGCAACAGCAGAACGACGAGGAACGATCGTGAGTTCGTCATGCGAGTGCGCGGCTCTACCTCACCGGGACCGGGGTGGCGAGCACTCGTTTACTAGGGGTTTCCGTCGCCGCGAGGAATGTTCAGTCTTCCCATCCGTAGGAGCAGTCCGCGCTCGGAGACGCGGAGCTCGGCTGCTGCGAACTCGAGCTTGCCGCCGGCGCGCGCGAGCGCCGCCTCGATCTCGGGCGCCTGCAGATCCTGAGCTTTTTGCAGACCTGGGATTGATCGCATGCGCGCGTGAAGCCAGCCGGGGGACACCGCGAGGTCGCGTGCTGCGGCTTTGATCGTGTAGTGGTGGCGCTGGAGCGCGGCTGCGATCTGGGCGTCGTTCAGCTCTCGTGCGCTCGGTTTCGGCGCAACTTGCGAGGGCCGCGCTGCGGGCGGGGCGGACCCACCGAGCATCGACGAGAGCTTGTCTTCGATCGCGGCACGCTCTTTTTCGTGGTTGTCGATGGCGAACTGTCGCGCCACGTGGCGCAGCTCGCGCACGTTGCCGGGCCAGTCGTAGCGGATTAGGCGCGCCACGAAGTCGGCAGACAGAAAGGGCGCGCGGTCTCCGCTGGTGCGGAATTGCGAGCCACCTAACTCAGTCAGGTTTTGGGACAAAAAAACCAGGAACAGCTCGGCGATGTCTTGCCGGCGCGCGCGAAGGGGCGGGAGATGGAGCTCGTAGCCAAAACGACGCCAGAGCGGCTCGTGGAACAAGCCTCGATCGACGAGCTCGCGCAGGTCCGCGTCGGTCGCTGCGACGAAGCGAACATCGACCTTGCGCACGACCCCGCCGAGCGGCTGTACCTCGCCGCTCTCGATGGCACGCAGCAGCATCGCCTGCACCTCGGGGACCGTCTTGCCGAATTCGTCGAGAAAGAGTGTGCCCCCGTGCGCCGCGACGAAGTAGCCGTCTCGCGTCCCGACGGAGCCCGTGAAGGCACCTTTGCCGTGACCGAAGAGCTCAGAGGCCCCCGTGCTCGCGGGAATCGCCGCCATGTTGACGCGGGGGGAGGGCCCGGCGCGACGCCGGCTCAGGTCGTGCAGAGCGGCCGCCACGAGTTCTTTGCCGGTGCCTGACTCACCGCGAATGAGGACGGGATCGTGGAGCGACGCAACGCGCAAGATCTCGCGGCGGAGCTGTTGCATTCCGGGGCTCTCGCCAACCAAGGTGGGGATCGGAGGGGGCGGCGGCGTGGCGTCGAACAAGCCGAGCCAGAGCAGCACGTGGCGCCCGAGCCGAAGCAGGATGCCGCGCTCGAGCTGGGCCTGCGTACAACGGCAGCTGCTCTCTACCTGCTCTTCATCGACGAACAGCGCTAGCTCAGTCGAGGCCTCGACCAGGATGCTGTCGTCGACTTCGTACCGCAGGCGAACCGGGAGGCGACTCACGCGCGCACTTTGCAGTGGCCCCGTACGTGCCCCTTGCCGCGTACGAAAGATAGGTTCGCTGCGGCTGATGGAGACGTTGGCGGGGCTCCCGGCGTCGCTCAATCTAGCCACCTCGCTCACGCGTGCGAGCTCCGGATGACACAGGATGACGAGGCCCAAGTAGCGGTCCCGGAGGGCCGGTCCACGGCTCTTCGAGGTGTCGATTGTGGACTGATCGAGCTCCTGCACGCGGACAGAGTATAACGGCTTCGCGTTGGAAATGGACCAGAGGTGCTGTCGGTGTTGACTGAGGGCGAGCTCGTAGGGCAGCGCTACCGCGTGCTCGAGCTGCTCGGGCGTGGCGGGATGGGCATGGTCTACGCTGCGCTGGACCGCGAGCTCGATCGCGCCGTGGCGCTCAAAGTATTGCCGAGAGAGCGCTGCGGCGATCCGGTGGCCGTCGAGCGTTTCTTGCGTCAAGCCAAGGCGCTCGCGCGCATCGCGCACCGCGGGGTCGTGCGCGTGTACGATCGCGGCCTGCACGAGGGAGAGCTGCCGTACGTCGTGATGGAGCGGCTCGAGGGGCGCGACCTTTCCCGTGCGCTTCGTGAGGGGGAGCGCTTTTCACCAGCACGTGCCCTGGCGCTCACCGCCGAGCTGTGTGACGTGGTCGAGGCCGTGCACCGACACGGTCTGGTGCATCGCGACCTGACGCCCGCGAACGTCTTCCTTGTAGAAGACGACAGCGAACAGCGGGTACGGCTGCTCGACTTTGGTCTGGCGCGAATCGCCGACGAGGCGCCGCTGACTGTGCGAGGAGACGTGTTCGGTACGCTCGCCTATATGGCGCCCGAGCTGCTGATTAGCGCCGAACATGCCAGCGCGCGCTCTGACGTCTATGCGGTCTCCTGTATCCTGTACGAGCTTCTCGTCGGCGAGCCGCCGTTTCGAGCTCGCAATCGCGCCGAGCTGCGTGCTGCAATCCGGCACGATGTACCGGCGCCGTTCGACACCTTGCTTACGAAGCTGGTGCCCGGTGTCGAGGCGCTCGTCTTGCAAAACCTGGCCAAAGAGCCGAGCGGGCGACTGCCGAGCGCGTCTACGTTTGCCACTGCGCTACGTCGGCTCGCACCCGTCGAGGACCGTAAGGTCTTTTCTTCGAGCTTGGTTCCGCCAACCGTCCTCGACCGCTTCGAGCTGGTGGGGCGGCTGGGGCAGGGCAGTGCGGGCATCGTCCATGAGGCCGTCGATCGGACTAGTGGTCAGCGTGTGGCGCTCAAGCAGCTGCGTGTCGCGGGGCCAGACTCGCTGCTGCGCTTCAAGCGCGAGTTTCGCACCTTGGCCGCGCTCTCGCATCCCAACGTGATTCGTCTGCACGAGCTCTGGGTGGAAGATGAGGTGGCGTTCTTCTCGATGGATCTCATCGAGGGACGAGATCTGCTGACGACCGTACGCGAAGACCCCGAGCGTACGCGGGCGCTGTTCGTGCAGCTGGCCACCGGACTCTCGGCGCTGCATTCACGCCGTCTGGTGCACCGTGACCTGAAGCCAACAAACGTACTGGTCGATGCGCGCGGCCGTGCGGTGCTCATCGACTTTGGTCTGACGGTGCACCATCTCCAGCAGAGCGTGATTGCCGGCACCCCAGGCTACATGGCACCTGAGACCTTGGCGGGGACACTCGGGCCCGAAGCCGACATGTTCGCGCTCGGCGCGATGCTGCACGAAGCACTCACGGGCGAGCTTCCGAGCAGTGCGCTGCTCGAGCCCGCGCTCTCTGACGAGAGTACGCCTCTCTGGGAGCTCTCTGCCGCGCTGCTCTCCCCCGAGCCCGCGCGGCGGCCCGACGTGGAGCAGGTGATTGCCTGGCTCGGGGCGGGCTCTCGTGACGACCTCGACAGCAGCAGCGGCGTCGCGACCACGCAGTTCGTGGGTCGTCGAGACGAGCTCGCGGTGCTCGAACGCGCGCTGCATTCGATCCGTGCCGACCATCCCTCCGTGTGGCTCGTCCGCGGGCAGAGTGGCCTGGGCAAGAGCGCGCTGCTCGCACGGGTCGAGCGCGCGTTTGGGCCGAGCGCACTGTGCTTGGCGAGCGGCTGCCGCGACAGCGAAGCCATCCCCTATCCCGCGCTCGATGGCGCGCTCGACGCACTGAGCGAACATCTGACACGTTTGCCGCGCGAGCAGCGCCAAGCACTGATGGACGCGGACTCGTACGCGCTGGGCGAGTTGTTTCCCGTCATGCGTCGTCACCTTCCGACCGGGCAGGCCACCGAGTGCGCGCCGCTCGACCCCATCGCGAGGCGCACGCTCGGCCACGCAGCGTTGCGGCGCCTGTTGTGCCGACTCGGAGAGCAGCGCCCCGTCGTGCTGATCGTCGACGACATGCAGTGGCTCGACCCGGACAGCGGCGCCTTGCTCTCGTGCCTCCTGACGGGGCCGGAGCGACCACGGCTGCTCGTCCTCGGTGCCCTGCGCTCGGACGTCACGCCGGGTGCAACGCTGCGTGGACTGCTCGACACGCTGCCGGAGCCCGCATCGCAGCTGGAGCTCAGCGAGCTGTCCACAGCGGAGGCGCACGCGTTGGTGGTTTCGCTCTGGCGACACGGTACGCCGTCTGAATCGCTCGCTCGCCGCCTCGTTGCGCAGGCGAGTGGGCACCCGCTATTTTTGACCGCCCTCGTTGGGGGTTCCGACGCGCGCGTGGGTCAGCCTTGGCCCAGCCTCGAGCAGACGATTTTGGCACGCGTCGAGGCGCTGAGCGTGCCGGCGCGGCAGCTTCTCCACCATGCCTGCGTGGCGGAGCGGCCCGTTCCACTCACCCGTCTGTGCGAAGCCGCGGGGGTGCCGATGCACCAAGCGCGGGAGGCGAGGCACGTGCTCGCTGAAGCGCGCCTCGCGATGCGCATCGAGAGTGCAGGGAGCCTGGGCATCGAACCTTACCATCGGCGTGTGCGCGAGGTGGTGCTCGCGGCGTTGTCAGCGTCGGAGCGACGTGCGTGTCATCGCGCACTCGCTGCTGCACTCGCCGACGAGCCCGAGCACCTGGAGGCTCGCATCGAGCACCTGGCGGGGTCGGGAGACGGCGCAGAGGCGGCTCGCCTGGCCGTCTCGGCCGCGCACGCCGCAGCAGAGCTCTGCGCATTCGAGCGCGCAGCCGCGCTCTACGAGGTCGCCTTGGCGCACGGCCGCGTCGACGACGACGAGCGGGCGCGCTGGCTCGTGCTGCAGGCGGCGCTCTTTCGCCGGGCAGGTCGCGGCGTCGATGCCGCGCGTGCGTTGCTGCGCGCGGCCGCAACTATGGACGACGAGGATGGCCATCGTCTGCAGCGCGAGGCGGGTGAGCTGCTCGTGCTGTCCGGAGAAGTCGAAGAGGGGCTGACCTTGCTTGCCCCGATGTTGTTGCGGACCGCTCTCTCGGTTCCCGAGACGCTGGCACAGGCCCATGCGCAGGCGCTCTCGACACACGCTTTGCTTGCGCACCGTGGCCTGGTGCCAAATGAGCGATCAGCCAACGAAGACAGCGGCGAGCGCGAGCAGCTCGAGCTGTGTCTGACGCTCGCCAATGGCCTCGCGATGATCGATCTGCGTGGGGTGCCGTTCGCGCTGCGCGCGCTCTACCTGGCACTAGAGCTAGGCGACCCAGAGCCACTGCAGCGCGCCGCCGCGTGCTTCGTGCGTGTCACGGCAGGTCTGTTCCACAACGACCTCATCGAGCCCGTGCTCACGCTCTGCCGCGCGCTCACGGCGCAGCTCGGCACGGCCTACGCGCGTGCGTTGTGCCAGACGGCAGAGGGCGAGGCCGCGCACTTTACCGGTCGCTTTTCGCATGCAGAGGCCGCCTTCGAGCAGGCGGAGCGCATCCTGCTCGAGTCGTGTGTCGACGCCACGCGCGAGCTCGCCGCCGTGCGCAACGGTGCGGTGCTGATTGAGTATGCCCAAAAGGGAGACTTCCGTAGTCAGCTCACGCGCACCTTACGCTGGCAAGCCGACGCAGAAGCGCGCCACGATGTCTTTCACGCTAGCGTGCTCCGGCTCGCGCACGCCATCGTCTGGATTGCGCAGGATCAACCAGACAAAGCGCGCGCCGAGCTCGCCGCTCGACGCTGGCAGCGGCGCGGCAGTCCCTACGAAATTGGGATGCTGCTGTTTGCAGACGTCGCCGATCGCTACGAAGGTGATGACGACGCGCATCTCCATCCGCTCCAGGGCGATCAAGAACTGTTGACGAGCCCGGCCGTGGCCACGCCCTTTCTGTCTGGCTACATCCACCTGCAGCGCGCGTGGGGTTGTATTCGAGCACTCGCCGCGGGCCGCCACAGCCGAGGAGAGCGCGCGCTCGTGCACACATCGATTGCGGCGCTGCGCGCGCTCGGTCCCGCCATTTGGCAAGCCGTGGCAGACGCCTACGAGGCCAACCTGCTTTATCTCGCGGGCGATCGGGAGGCCGCGCTGAGCCTGCTCGACGGAGCCGAGCGGACCTTTCGCAGTCTACACATGCGCTGCCTTGGAGCCTGCGCACGACGACGTCACGGCGAGCTGGCCGGAGGAGAGTTTGGCGCGCGGCTGATCGTCGAGGCGAGCCGCGAGCTCGCGCAGCTTGGTGTGGCCCGACCCGAGCGCTGGGCGCGCGCTTATTTCTCGCTGTTCGACCCTGCGCTCGGCAATGGGCTCACGCTCTCGAGCGAAGCCTGAGCTACGCCCGTAGAGGGCGACCGGCCGCCCATCAACGAGACAGCGCCGAGCGGACGCGCTCAACGACCTCGGTGGCTGCGAGGTACGACGAGAGTGCGTGCGCCCGTGGGGAGAGGGGTCCGGTGTCGACGCGGTGCAGCGACACGCCGTCGAACTCGCGAGGCAGCATCGACGCACCCACCAGCACGTCGGTGGGTGACCAGAAGTGGTGCCAAGCGTGCAGGTTGGGCAAGCGCGCGATCTGCCCTCGTGAGGTACGGGGAAGCACGCTCAGCATCGGCGAGTGCGCGACCGTCGGTCCACTGCCCGTGCCGAGCGTGATGAGTGTGAAGCGACGCGTGCGCTCCCCCCGCATCCACAGCTCCCAGGCCGCACGCAGAGCGAGCGTGCCGCCGAAGGAGTGTGCGACGAGCAAGTCGACCGGCGCACGTCGCAGTGCGTCTGTGGCGTGCGCCACCAGTGCGTCGCCGCGCCCCTCACGGTTGTACATCGCCTCGATGCTGAACCGGGAGAAGTGATGGACGAGGCGCGAAGGCAGGCCATGGGGCAAGCCTTGCGCGTCGAGCTGCATGTGGGCATCGAGATAGGCCATGGCGGCAGTCAGCCCACGGGCGACGGGACGCTCGAGAGCGCTCCAAAACTTGGATCGTGCCTGCGTCTGCTTTCGGTGGGCGTGCGGGGCGCGTGGGGCACCCGCACCGCTGCTTCGTTTGCGTGCGGCGCCGCCTGCGGGCCAAGCCACGGCCTCGAGGCGGTGGTTGGGCAAGAGCGCTTCGCAGCTCTTGTGCCAGCACCGCGCGAGGCGCGCCTCGGACGGGCTGTCTTGCCCTCCAAAGAGAACCACGCGGGGGACTCGGGCGGTGGAGCGACCCGAGGCTGCTTGGGATGGAAGGGTGAGCTGGGCGTGGGCTGATGTACTTTGGTGAGAGTGGGACTTGAGTGCGAACGAAAGATTGGAGAGTTCCATGGGTGCCTCCGCGGGGAGGCCTCGTCAGGCGCCTGTGCGAGGCTTGTTGAGAGCCATCGACCGCTGCGCAGCGGCTGAGACCCAGCCTTGGGCAAGCGCGAGATCAGAGCTATGGAATGGGCGTGGAACCTCGGTGGAATCTGGGTGGAACGCGTAAGCGTCAGAAATCACAGTCCGTTTTTGGTAGTGTTCCGCAACGTTCCAGGGCCGCTTGGAGCCGCACTCGAGCGCCTGGGGCCGCTCGATGACGGCGCCTCTGTCTAACAAGGAGAGAGAGGCGCAGGAGAACTGGCGGCGACTCAAGCAGCTGTGGTCGTGGACGGGGGGCACGGGAACCGACGTCCAGATCGAGAGAGCGTGGAGTCCGCACGGGCTCACCGACACCCTGCCGCGGGCACGGACGGGCAACCAACGTGCGGGCGGCAAGTTCCAGCGCAGCAGCGTCAACCCGCTGGCCGGGTTCGTGCTGGGCGTGGACTACAAGGGCCGTCGGCCGCGCTCGATCCTCCAAGACTACGCCGGCCCCGGAGACCCCGACTTCGTTGCGCACCTGCAGTCGCTGACCGAACCGCAGCTGATCGCGCTGGCGGAGAGGTGGGTGGACTACTTGACGCGCGAGGTCGACGAGGCCCCGCCGGACTGGAGATCGGCCCCTGCTCCAGCGCTTGCTCTGGACACCCAAGACGAGCCGCCGACACCGACTCGTCTGCCCGATGTTGCGCCTCTCCCGGAGCAGGCGCCGACAACTACAGAGCAGCTGCCACCTGGGCGCTCGAGCAAGAGGCAGCTCGGCCCCTGGCTCGCGCTGGCGGCCGGCCTAGTCCTCGCGGGCTATCTGTTGGCCTCCAGGCACGAACGTCCGCCGGTCGCGGTCGCGCCCAGCGCCGAGACGAGCGCAGCCAAGCCAACGTCCCTCGACACGGCTTCCGCGGCACGGCGCGAGCGACCTGTCGGTCCGCGCACAACCGATGGTACAGAAGTCCAGCGGGA
>JBEGTL010000119.1:0-17131 GCA_041179425.1 Pseudomonadota bacterium
GCGAACAGGCCTGACAGCAGCTGGGTCGAGAGATTCATGCGCCCCCTGTTCTGACACGCTCCGCCGCGGGCTAGACGAGGCTGCCGGTAAGGGGCTTACTCCGCTACGGCCTTGAATGCGCCGGCTCCACCTGCAGCTTTTTCGATCCATAGCCGTTCGGCACCACCAGCGCTCGAGTGCAAGAGCGCGCTGCAGCTGGACAGACAGGGAGCAGGAACAAGCGGACCGCTTCTCCGCGTTCTCGCGTTGCGGGAGTTGCTCGCCCTCTGCGCTACCACCTACTGACCTGCGTGCGGACGGTGCTCGGGAGTCGGTACCCAGGTCATCCCTAACGAGTGCTCAGATACTAGTAGGCGGACCGCGCGCATCGGAAGCCGAGCGTGTCGCTGAGGGTGTCGTCCTGGAGCATGTCGCGCATAACTGTGTTGGCGCTCGCGGGCAGAGAACCAAACGAGCCGCCGCGCACCGCACGGCGCACGGATCCATCGTGGCCCGTCTCGCATACAGGATTGCGCAGCGGCTCTCGTGCGGGTAAGCCGTACGCTTCGACCTGCCAGCACGGGCCGGTATACGACTCGTAGCGGTCCTCGACCCACTCGGCGACGTTCCCGGCGAGATTGTGAACTCCGAGCGCAGTGACATCTCCTGCTTGCACCGGTGCGTTGCCGGCTGCGGGCCCAGGCACCGAGTGTGATCCGAGCAGACAAGCTTGAGCTCGCATCCAGTCGGCGCGTGCGACGAGCGCGTGCGCGCAGATGTCGGGATCGTCGCCCCAGGAAAAGCGCGTTTTTTGTGCGAGGTTACCCGCGCTGTACTCCCACTCTGCCTCGGTAGGCAGTCGCTTGCTAAGAGCTCCGCAGATCTGTCGTGCTGCAAACCACGAGAGGCAGTTTGCGGGCAGGTCATTGCTGGATGCAGCATCTCCGGCGTACGTGCAGAAGCGATCAATGGTATTGGGCTGCATCAGTGTCTCGGACAGCGCGCCATTCTCGATTAGCTTGCGCACCTGGCCGACTGTGACCTCGTAGGCATCCAAGAAGAACGGACTCAACTGGACGAGATGCGCTGGTAGGCTTGCGTGTAGAGGGGACGAGGACTCCGGCGTCAGGCTGCCAAGCACGAACGCGCCGCCGGGGATACAGACCATGCCTTCCGGTGGCGTGGAGGAACAGGGTACGCTGGCCGCTGGCAACCAGCCGTTCACGCGCGACTCAGACTGTGTCTGCACCTCGGGTGTCAGGACTGGCTCTGGTTCGAGTTCTCCGCTATGTGGCGCACAGGTTAGGTGCTCCGCGAGCTGCGCGGGCAGACCAAAGCAGTTCATGTCGAGCGAGACGGTCACGCTGAGCGGCCTGTCCCCCAACTCCGGCAGGCGTGCACTGGCGTCGAGGAGCGCGCTGCCTTCGGGAGCGCCGCGCGCACCGGCCTGGTCGGTCCTATACAGTCGCGCGCGCACACGCGGCGCAGTACCGAAGCTCGGAAGCACGCCAAACGATACTGGCCATACGCCGCTACGTGACACATCGATCAGTCGTTGTGAGTTCAGGCCGAGCGGCGCTCCCACGTCATCGGTCACTTCAACAAATAGCAGTGATCCAAAGGCCGGCACCGGAGCATCCGTGTCGATGAAGACCTTCCACTGCGGTCTGCTTGCGCCGGTTTCGTCGGCGCATGCTGTCGCGCTCAGCAGGCAAGCAACGATCAAAGCGCCAGCCCTGCGCTGCACACGGCGTGGTTTCTGCTCCAGGCTATGCGGTTCAGAGTGCGGGATAGGCACAGCGGAAGCCCGAAGTGACATCGTTTATGTACGATGATCGTGTAGTTAGTGCGTTCGGTGGAAGCCGGGCGTTCCAGTAAGATCCCCGCGCCGTATACGTGGAGATATTCTGCGCATCGCACACAGGGTCGCGCAGGATAGCGGCTTGGGACCAGCACGGCTCCGCGTAGCCGACGAAGTGATCGCGCGTGGCCTCGGACAGACTGCCCGCAAGGTCTTGCACTCCGTCTCGCGACACGTCGATGAGCGCGCAAGTACCTGTCGAGCTGTGCGAGCCCACCGGCTCAATGCCCGGCCCGCACGGGAGCAACGAGTCGACTCCCGTCGCACCACGACCCGCACTCAGTGCGCAACAGTCGGGTAGCTCGTCGCCCCACGGGTAGTTTCTGCCTTCACCGCGCCCACGCGCCGCGTATTCCCACTGCGCTTCGGTCGGCAGCGCGCCCCCGAGCTGCATGCAGATCTGGGATGCGAGCTCCAGCTTGACGCAGTTCAAGGGCAGCGCGTCGTGAGCAGAGTTGTTCTCGTCAAGCCAGGTGCAGAACTTGTTGGTGGGGTGACTGTCGTTCTTCGGGTACGGCAGAGCGTCGAGGCGAAGACCCGACTGCAACAGCTTGCGAAGGCGTCCCACCGTGAACTCCGTGCGGTCGAGGAAAAACGGAGAGAGAATCACCGGCCGAAGCGGCGCGGGCTCACTGTAGCTCCACTCCGCGTATCCAACCGCGTCGACGTCTCCCAGCACCCCGAATCCACCGGGTATGCAGACTTGATCGGCGTTGGGCTGCCTTTCGCACGGACGGGCCCGGGCTGCCGGCCAGCTTCCGACCGAAGACAGTTGGCTCGATGTGTTGAACTGCACGCCTTCGCGAGGGTCGACAGCCCGACGCGAGCCATCGACACAGGTTCGTGGAGCCGTCCCTAGTTGAGGTCTCTCGCCCAGGCAGTCCATGGACAGCATGACTCGTGCACGATCCACGCCCCGATCTGGCACTGAGATGAACGCCAGGCGATCGATCGTCACTTGCGCGAGCGGCTCGAGAGTTCTGGCATTCGCTCGTCCCGCCAGCCGGCCTTGAAACGCTCGGAGGCGCAGACGTACCTGGCGGGTCTCGGCACCGGCGATCGCTGCAAAGGAGACTGGCCAGTTCGCAGCGTCGAGCACGGCAAACGTCTGCTCGGCGTAGACGCCATCGGCCGCGTCCAAGGCCGTCACAGTTAGGGTGTCGATAGCGGAGTCTGGAGAAACGTCGCGGTTCGTCAGAAGACCGCCGCTGAGGTGCGCGTCGGTATCGATTTCGACCAGCACTTGCGGTCGCTCTTGCGCGATCGGGGTACAGCAGGGTGCGAACGCCACAAGCAGAATCGCTGACCGGTCTGGGCGGGACTTACGCACGATGACAGACTATTGTTGCCGCTGGCCGATGCGCAAATAGCACCGCACCCTGAGGTCGCCTCTCCATGTACCGAACCATCCCGGGTCGAGCCGTCCCTGCAGCCGTCGGCTGCGCCTTGCTCTTGCTACTCAGCGGTTGCACGCGAGACAATGCTGCGCAGCCCGGCGGCCGTACTGCGGACAACACCGCACCCACGAGCGGGACGAACCGCGACTCGGCCGCCGACGCCGACGCTCGCGACGGCGAGGCGGGCTCGTCAGCAGGCGATTCCGGCCTTCCTGAGACGACTGACTCGTCGGTCAACGACTCCGGCCGAATGCCCCAGCCGTCCAGCGCTGATGCCGGCGACGCGAGCTCGCCAGCAGTGGATGCGGGACTCCCTGACGCGTCTGACTCGGCCATCAACCCCATCGTTCGGCAGGAGTGCCCTGCGAGTATCGATCCCAATCCTTGCTACAGCTGCGAGGAAAACCACTGCTGTGATTCGTACGCGCAGTACGCCTCCAATCCCGAGGCCAAAGCGCTGAAGAACTGCGTGATCGAATGTTGGGACACGCTCGGGGGCGGGGCCCAGAACAGCGGCGAAACGTGCGAAGAGCGATGCAGCACGTCGCACCCGACAGGAGCTGCGGACTGGGCACCCCGCAGTGCCTGCCTCAGCATCTTCTGCGAAGGCCCTGATGCGTGTGGCGAGATGCTGCAATCAGCCTGCGTGCAATGCCTCAACACGTTCTGCAAGAGTGAACGTGCCGACCAGCTTGGCACCGCAGAGGGATATCTTTTCACTGCGTGCACCGCGGGCTGCGGTCGCGACAACGCCCCGTGCTTTCTGGACTGCAGAAGCCGCTATCCCGAGGCAGGAGGCGCGAGCGATATGTTGGGCGAGTGCATGATTGCCCACTGCGCCGAATGCCTTGCCAATCAGCGCTGAAGGCTCTCCAGCCCGTCACAGCAAGACGGGTGGAACGTCAGCGCGTCTCGACGACCCATCCAGTATTGCCCGAGTCATACGGAGGCGGCTCGGGCTCCGGCCGCGTCATTCGATAGGTGATACCGCCGGCCAGCGCTAGGCCAGACATGACGCTTCCCCAAAACCACCAGCGCGACCACAGAGACGGCACGGACAGGGAGGCCAGGACGGTTTCTCGGTCGCCGGGCGCCAGCTCGATTGTCGTTTCGAAGGTGTCGTACCCATCGAGTCTCGCCTCGATCGTGTACTTGCCCGGAGCCCGCTGGATCTGTGCCGGTGTGGGACCCACGTCGTGGCCGCTCACTTTGATGATTGCTGCTCGCGGGGTGGACTCGACGCGCAGCTGTGCTTGAAGCAAGTCGAGCTTGAGCTCCAGTGCAGCTGGACCAGGCGCGTAGGTCGCGTTGATGAGCCCGTCTCGATGGGCCGGGCGTGACGCACGGAAAATGTGCGCGCCAGGGTCGAGCAATAGGGTGAACGAGGGGCCGAGCCCCGTCGTGTGGACCGTCATCCCGGGCGCGGAAGCAATCCCTGCGAGGAAACTGTCCGGACCGGATTCCTCGACGATAAGGAGGCGATCGTCCACCGTTAGGCTGGCGCCAGCTGGATCGAGGAGCACCGAGAGCCGGACAATGAGCTCGTCAACTTCCTTCAGCTTGTCCTCGGCCTCGTGCGCCGCACGCTCGTCGAGTGCGGATACCTCGGACAGAGCCAGTTGGAACGCTCGACGCGCTGCTACGTAGTGTCCCAGCGAGCGCTCGCACAGGCCGATATTGAACTGGATCACCGGATCGTCGCGCGCGGCAGACGCTTCTCGCAGCTGCACCAACGAGGCGCTCCACTTCTGCTGATGGTAGAGCTCGATGCCTCGCAAAAACGCGCCCCGGCCCCGTTGCCTCCGCGCATCCTCGTCCTCGATGGCAGGCGATGCGCGTGGTTCTTCCGCGTGAGGGCCAAGCTCTGAGACGCCCGCCTGGTCCTGTGCCCGGGCGGATCGTGCACAGCACGTTGCGAGAACAGCTCCGACGAATGCTCGTTGTTTCAGCCGAGAGATCACGGGGAGCACGCCTCGCGCGCGGATGTGATGGTGCGCCGAAGTTCCTCGGCCGTGGGACGCCGTCCGGGGTCGCGGCAAAGGGCTCGGTCGACGGCCTCTGCGAGGACGCGCGGCACATGCGGAGCGCGACGTTCGAGCGCCACGATACTTCGCGTTGCGAGCTCTCGCACTACGTCTTCGTACAACGAGGCCTCCACGTGCGGCACATCGGACAGCATTTCATAGAGCACGGCCCCTAGCGCCCACACATCGGCGCGTCCGTCCACGCCTTCTTCCGCGGCAAGCTGCTCGGGCGCCATGTAGCGGGGGGTGCCGAGCACAGTCCCGGGGTAGGTTACGCGCGTGCTCTCGACGGTCCTGCGCTCAAGGTCGAGAGACCGAGCCATGCCGAGATCAAGCACACGCACGTGCTCTTCCTCTCCGCGTCGCTCGAGAAAGATGTTGGACGGCTTTAGATCGCGATGCGCGATGGCGTGGCGATGGAGCGCGAGCACGGCGTCCACAACGGGATGCATGATTGCGAGTACACGCGAAACGGACAGTCGGCCTGTGCGGCGAAGGAAATCGGCGAGGTCCGCGCCTTGGAGCAGCTCCATGACGAGTGCCGGCTGCGCGCGATCAGCCAGCTCGAGAACCTCGAACACCCGGACGATCCCCGCGTGCTCGACGCGTTGCGCGAGGTCCGCTTCGCCGCGCAGTCGCAAACATAGGTCATGGCGTGCGGCCCGGAGTACTTTGATGGCCACGCGTCCGCCATCCGGGATGCGGGTGGCCGCCCAAACAATACCCGTGCCGCCCTCACCGACCTGTTCGTCGAGGCGGTAGTTGCCTGCGATGACAGTACCCACTGTCAGGACGGCCGGTGCACGTAGTGGGAAAGACTGCTGTCGTGGCGCCGTGCGCACGGCCTCCGCAACGGCGAGCTGACAGCCAGGGCAGCTGTCGATGTGCGCACGCAGGGGTCCTGCGAAAAGCTCGGATACGTGACCGCTCGCCAGTGCGACAAGGGTGGCTTCGTCAGGACAGGGGCGCGAGTTTGCGAGCATCCCGAACTCTGACAGCTAGGGTGTACGACGCCTGTCCACGCGTCAACGAGTCGCGTATCGTTCAGCAATCATGGCTGACGATGAACTCTTCGGGCCCCGCGTGGCTCCGTCTGACCCGGGCAACCTGGGGGTAGGCGCCGTGACGGCCACGGAACTCGGAGCCGCGGTCGCGGCGGGTCGGGCCGCCTATCCCGCGTTGCGTGTCGACACCGAGCAGTTCGTTGCACACGTGCTGGACGTCACGCGAAGCTCGGCGCGAGGCCCATCAGACCTGTGCGGTGAGGGGCTCTATCTTGCTTTTGCCTGTGTCCATCAAGATCCAGCAGCGCTGAGGCTCTTCGATGGGAAGCTGAGCGAGGCTGCGCATCCGGTGCTCGGCCGGCTCAAGTTTCCCGCGCATCGCGCGGACGAGCTCGTCCAGCGCTTGCGCATCCGTCTCACGATTGGGAGCGGCGAGAGCAAGCCTAAGCTGCTGTCATACCGCGGCGTAGGACGTCTCGAGGCGTGGCTGCGCGCGGTCACCGCCAATGCAGCGTACGACTTCCTGAAGGAGCGCGGCGAAATTGAGCGCTGGACGTCCGACATCGATTTGCGAGAAGCAGCAGCGAACGACAACCCGGAGTTGCAGGTACTCGCTACGCGCTACGGTGAAGTCTTGCGGGAGGCGCTCGCGGCGGCCGTGCTCCAGCTCTCCGATCGCGAGCGCGCACTCTTGCGCTTCTGTGTGATTCAACATCTAACGGTTGACGAAATCGGTGCCATCTACGGCAAGCACGGCGCCACCGCCGCACGCTGGTTGCAAGACGCGCGCGCTGCGCTTTCCGACGCGGTGAAGAAGGAGTTTTGCCTACGCTCTGGTGCCAAGCATTCGGACTTCTATAGCCTCATGCGCTCGTTTCCAAGCTACTTCGACCTGAGTATCGAGCGCGTGCTCTCGCACGGACCCGGGGCAACTCCGTGAGTGATGGCTACGCTCTGCCCAAGGGCTTTGTGGTCGGGGGCAGATACCGTGTCGACGGGACGCTGGGGCGTGGGGGGATGGGCGAGGTCTACGCTGCGACGCATCTTGGCACCGGTTCGCAGGTGGCGCTCAAGCTCGTGATCCGTCGTGGCGACTCGTCGGACCAACACGCGAGGCGTTTCCTGCGCGAGGCGCGTGCGGCCACCGCTGTGGAACACGAGAACGTCGTGCGAGTCCAAGACGTGTTCGAGGACGAGGCAAGCGGCAGTCCGGTGATGGTGATGGAACTGCTTCGAGGAGAGTCGCTCAGAGAGTACGAGGAGCGCCTTGGCACAATGCCCTTCCGTCTGGCCTGTCGCGTCTTTCTCGAGATCGCGCGAGCGCTCGAGGCCGCGCACGAGAAGGGCATCGTTCATCGGGACGTCAAGCCCGACAATATCTTTCTCGCCAACGTTGGCGAAGAGCGCTTGTCCGTAAAGGTGCTGGACTTCGGTATCGCCAAAGTACTCGATCCGGGGCAGTTGGCGTTCAACACCGAGGGCCCCTCCACTCGAGCGGGAGCGCTGATCGGCACGCCAGCGTACATGTCCCGAGAACAAGTCATGGGGGAGACGTCCATCGACGAGCGTACAGACGTCTGGTCCTTTGGCGTGACCATGGTGGAGGCACTATGCGGACGCCGGCCGCTCAGTTACGGCAACTATCCGCAGGCGGTGGAGGCATTCGTCAGAGGTGTCGTCCCGCCCGTGCGCGAGCTCTTGCCGGACCTGCCCCACGATCTTGCGGACGTACTCGACCGTTGCCTGCGCATCCCGTGCGCCGAGCGTATCCGCCGACTCGAGCCTGTGATCCGCGTGTTGCGCCATCATATCGAGGTGGGCACGTCGGGTTTGACACGCAAGCGCCCCAGGTCGTGGCGAACCAGCATCTGGGTCTCCTCCTTCGCCCTGTTGATCGCGAGCAACACGACCGAGCAAGCGTCGATGCGGCGCGATCCGCTGCTCGACCGCGACAGTGCCGTGCAGGCGAGTGAGAGCGTGATTGCGGTGATCGAAACCGCGGACCCGCATGGGCAGGCGAGCGTTGAGGCCGAGGTGCAGACTGCAGAACAGGACATCGCGCGGCGCGAGGAGCCGGCGCCCAAGTTGAGGAAAGTGTCGCCCGTGCAGGGGGCGCGCCGGCTACCGCAGCGCGGAAGTTTGCTCAAGCCCGTGCAGACTCACGTGCAGAGTGAAGCCGCGGTTGAGGGGCGGCAGCCGGGGCAGCTGATCGAACAGCCGCCTTACTGATTTACCCGTCGGCCGCGCCGATTACCGAGGTGGATACGGTGTCTCCCATTCCGGCCATCGAAGTCGCGTCGGTGAATCGAAGCTGCCTCGTCGAACAGCCGCAGGAAGCGTGTCCGCTCATGACGCTTCGAGCTCGGGCTCGAAAGGGTCAAGGGGCATAGGACGGACGAGTCACTCAAGCCCCTGCTTCAGCGGCGGCCTCTGACGGAGCCACCTGACGGCGGGAAAGTGATCCACCTAGACCGCGCGTAGTGGCGCGGCTGGCGGCGGGATCGTGATCCACCTCGGCTTCCCGTAACGGCAAAATGTGACGAAGAACGTGTGGGCGATCGTCGACTCGCGCTCTTGACGCACGCTCGACGTGCTGGCACTGATGCATGAGCGTGTTTGCACGCTGCTGCCCTGAGACACCGAGCGGGATCAACATTTGGTTGCCACGTGGCAACCAAATCGAGAACGAGCACAGTGACCGACCACGGTACACTGCGGCTGGCTCAGGTAGTCTCCGAGGGGATCGTGGCGCACGCTCACGTGAGCAGGGTATGGGCGCGACGCAGACGCGTTCGTGACTCAGAGCATGCGCTGCGCTGTCGTACAGTGCGATAGCCGTACTCTCCGCTCCGCGACGGACGGACCGTAGGCGTCCACCACCGCCGAGATTTCGGCCACGGCGGACGCGCACCGACGCGCCGTTGTCCGCGCCCGCCTTGCGACGCCAGCCCGCCAGGCCGTCGCCCGCGCGCAGCACCACGTCGCCGTAGGGTTGCCCTCTCGGGCTGCGCGGCCCACCCCGGGCCCCGCAGGGACGCCCCGCGAGCTGGGCGAGCTGCGCAGGGCTGCCCTGTCTGGTGGGCGTGAGCACCGCGCCAGGGCGCGCACCCGGACCGGCGTGCGCTGGTGGCGTCGACTATTCCCGATCTTTTTGCGAGGCTACCCCGCTTGGTTTTTCCGCCGTTCGGCCCTTCGGGGCTGCGCCGATGCGTTCGGGGAGATCGCTGAAAATGCGTTATGACGCAGGGTAGGGCGTTTGTAGTTCCTATCCGCTCGGGAAGTCGGCTTCTCGCTTCACGGCAGGTCCTTTCAGTCTGCTCCGCGCGGAGGGATTCGCTGACTTAGCGCACCGCCTTCCACGACTTCACAGAACGTGCCTGCCTCATCGCTTAGGCGGTCCGTGAAGACCACCAGGATCGCGCGGTCAGGCTGCTTGGATGATGGCGCCACCAAGCCGTCGAACCGCCCGCAGGCCGCTGCCGCGGCTCCCAGAACATGCGTGGGGACATCCTTCGCTAGGCGCCAGTTGCCCGTCAACTCCTGCAGGTTGGTACCCAGAGCGGTTCGCGCAAGCGCGTTCCGCAGGTCCAACGCCGCGTTCAAGCGCACCTGCACCTGGAGCAGCACGTACGGCCGCGCGCCTGCTAGTTGGGTTCTGCCGCCGATGTCCACCACCGCTCCGACCTCGAGCTGCGCTACCTCCGCGGTCTGTGCGAGGTAAAGCGCGGGAGCGCCGCCCTTCGGCGTGTAGCGAGCTCCCGCGTACGCCGGACCGCCCGGCCACAGCGACTGCGCCCCGGAGTTCGGCGGCGTGCCCGGCGGAGGCGCCAGAACGTGATCGTGTGCCACGTAGCGCGCCCACAGCCCGACCAGGTGCGTCGTCGGCACCACGCGCAACGCCTCGTCGAGCACAGGCGGCATGAGCATCAGGTCGGCAGCCCCAGATACGCCGCTTCCAACATGTCGCGCACCGCATCGGCACGGCCGTCGAGCATCACCTGCAGCGGAGTGCGTTCATCGAACTCGCGATGCGGCGTGTTGAGCCACGAGCGTGCCGACTGCGCGTTCGGATGGAGCTTGTTCAGCAACTCGAACGTCCGCGCGAACGGCCCCAAGGCTTCTTGCACGCTCGGGGCATCGGGCGTTTTGTGCACGGTGGTGTAGTTCCACCCGCATACCTGAGCGAGTTGCCGCAGGGAGATCCCCAAAAAGGTCGCGATGCGGTCGGCATCGATCCGACCCGAATCAGGATCGTGCACGCCCTGCGCCGGCGCGGACCGCGAGCTTTCGGCCAACGTGGCGAGCCGGTGCACGCGCAACGCGGTCTCTGTCAGCTCCACATGGTCGAGATCGTGATGCGTCCACACGAAGTCGATCAGCGACGCCGCCGCAGGAGACGCCCACGAGGTTCCGGGGACAGCTGCATTCCGCTCGAAGAACAGGAACGGGTTGATCGTGTCCGCCTGCTCATGCTCGTCAGTCGACAATGCTGACGCCAGCGCGGAAGCGACCTCGCTGCGTTCAAGAAATAGAAGAAGAGCGCCGCCTCGCAGCTCGTGCAGAAAATGCGTAACTCTCTCGTTTGTCCATCCGTGCGCGTGGGCAATGAACACCTGCGCTCGCGAGGGTGAGGGCTCCGGGAACGGTCGCGTCGCGTCGGCTCGCTGCGAGACCTCGTACGGGCACCGTTCGTGGAGATACTCCGCCACCGCTGTCATCGGAGGCGTCCTGCCGAGGACGACAATTTCCGGGAGCATGCCTGCCGAGGAACTGCGCTGGCCCATGCATCCAGCCTACTCCGTATCCACCAATTATCTACCTCATATCGACTCGTCAGTGAGCCAGTTCGCTGCATGATGCGCGCTCTTCCACGGCTCAGACGTCGGGACACCACGGCTGTAACCGGCTGTAATCGTGCGTTAAAGTAGCGAATGCGCTGACAGACGCCCCCGCGAATCACCGTCGAGTCATGGCTCTCGCCTCACAGAGCCGTGTAGCGGGAACGGACTTCGACGCCCGCATGAACGGGCGGTGCGCGCCACGCACTCGCGTTCGAGCCACACCGCGCTCGAGCTTCCGACCACATAAGACCGGGATGCGTGATGGACTTACCCGTTCGTAATCGGGGGATGTCCCGGTCGCTGTTGATCTTGAAGTAGCGGACCCGGTTGGTCTGAGTGTCTACGCGGCGACCTCCGCTGCGTCAACACCGTCTGGGCGTCCGAGTGCACGCAGAGCCGCTAACTATATTTAGCGATAGCCAGCTCGCGCTCACCGTCCCTATCGCGGGGTCGGTCGCGACGACGCGCCCTCGTGACGCGCAGAGTTCGGCCATCGGCCGGCGGCTCCTCGAGCTCGGCGAGGATACGCCTTCGCCTCCGATACCGTCTGTGCTCCGCGATCTGACTTGGGTGTTCTCCACGCCCTTCCCTGCTGCCCCACCATGCACTGGCTAGCGATAAGTAGTAGCGATTCGCGGAAGCGCGACAGCACAGCCGTGCCCGCCGATCGCGCCGCTCGCAGCGGTTCCGCGAATCGTGTTTGAACGAAGCCGCGGGCAGAGCTCACCCAGTGGCACGCCGCGAAAATGCGGTGCGCGAGTAGCAAGCGAAGTTGGCGCGGTTCCAGCAGATTTCGAGTGCGGAGCCCCTATGGTGGAAATTGCACTCAGCGTCCTGCCGACGACAAACCGCGACGACTATCCTCGAGGGTCCAAGCGAAGGTTAGCCGCGGCGTGCCGCACCGCCAACCTACCAGACAGCACTCTGCGCCTGCCGCGTCAGCGGCTTGGTTCAATGGTCGATACCGGAAGTCAGAGCTACAGCAGGGCGGTGGTCAAGACTTGCGCGAAGTCGTTGGACACCGCTACCCGCGTGGGGCGCGCCTGGGAGCGCCCGCGATCGAGTGGTCTTCAACCCGTGCACGGCGAGGGGCCGCGGTTGCTCTCGGCGCGATGGGCATCACCATCGCCGGCAGGCACGATGCTGACCGGTTTGCGGCCGCGCTGCTCTGGATGACGGCTAAGAGGGTCTTGGACGAGTTGCTCAGGGCGGTGAGTGCGCCGTTGAAGATCCCTGACACATTCACATTTCCAACACGCTTTCGAACGCGTCTATGGCTCCGAGGCGGCTCAACTCCGCGGCGTACGGCCCATCCGATGGCGGGAAAGTATTGAGAGGCGCGTCAATCTCAGCGCGTGATGTGTGCGTCCAAATTCCATAGCCGTTTACTACGCGAAAAGTGCCGTTGGAACGGGCACGCAAAAAGAAAACGGCCGGCTCGTCGGGGACGTTACGTGCCAGTAGGTCGATAGCATTCTCAAACTCCGCTTGAGACGTCACCTCGGGTAGGATCAACTGCACGCCTACATCTCGTTGAGTGATGTCGCCCCTATAGAACTTCGATGGCCTTACCTTCAAAGTCGCTTGAAACACTATGTCCTCTTTGGCATCGCCACTCTGTACCTCGCCCCGAGAAACGTCGACAATCTCGCCAGAGAACACGAAATCAGACGCGTCAGCCATCTCCACAACCGTGCTGTAGCTTTCGGCCCATTCTCCTTCAATCTCGAACAAGCACCCGGTCCTCAACGCACACAGCGGACGCGACCCGAACCGCTGACGGCACTGACGCTCGAGTCGCCGCCGTCGAAGCTGACGCCCCACGCGTAGCCGGAAGACCCGGCATCCGGGGAAGCCGTCCAGAACCAATCAGCAGGCGTATTCGGAAAGGCCACGGTAGCGATGCTAGGCCTGGTCCTCGTTGGATCGACGAGCGTGAGCAACTCCTTGAGGCCAGGCAATCTCCAGCCACTGCCGAGGGCGGAGCAGTACGCCTTGGCCGCGTCCCAGGTATAGCTATCGGCGTTCACGGTTCGCTGCCACACCAGTCCTGTGCGCGCATCTGTCACCACTTCGCCAATCGCTTCCGTGCTCACCTTGTAGCGGTCCGCGGGCGTGCCCGCCCAGGCATGACTCGCGCAGAGGAAGATCAGGGCTACGCAGCAGACGGCATATTGCACACGTCGGATCATGAGGTCGCTCCAACGACCGGCGAACACGGCCTTGCCAGCGCCGTCCGAGCTGAGCTCGGCTCGATCAAGTAACGCACGTCACGACGCTTGACTGCGCCGTGCGACTCGGGTCGCTCGATCGCCACCACCATGGTGTATCCACTGTAAACGAGCTGGGTCGTCAGGCGCGCAGCTTTCGTCCACAGCACGCCAAGCTTGAGTTCGTCGAGACGACCGCACAGCCGGTCGAGGGCTTGCTCGCGCACGTCGCGTCGCTGCGATCGCGCGATCCACATCACCACGTCGGTCGCGGTGTCGACCAGACGCGCACCCACCGCGTACTTGTGCCGCTTTGGAAAGCGCAGCGTGGCCTGATCGAGTTGCACGACTAGATCCATCGCCGCTTTGTAGATCGGCAGTCCTTCGTAATTGATCACGACGCTCGGCTCCCCAGAAAATAGTCTAAAATTCGAGCCACCCCGTCCTCAACGCACACAGCGGACGCGATTCGGCCTGCCGACGGCAACGTTGTACTTGTAGCCGCTGCTGAACGAGTAGCCGCTGCTGAAGTCGACGAGCCACGCGGAGCCGGACGACCCGGCAACCGGGGAAGCCGTCCAGAACCGTTCTGACGGCGCGTTCGGAAAGAACGCCCGATCTATCGCGGGGTCGTACTTCGTCTCATCGATGATCGACTCCAGCTCAATCTTTGTCGGCAACCGCCAGCCCTGCCCGGCCAGCGACAAGCTAGCGCAGTAGCTCTTGGCCTCGGCCCACGTGCAGGCATCGCCGACTTGCCCCCCGGAGCTCGCGTACCGCCCACTGCAGCCTTCGTAGGTGGATGGCAATGTCTGCTGCCAGTTCAAGCCCGTAACCCGATCGATAACCGCACCTGCGGTGGTGGTCACGTCGAAGCTCGGCGCGTACTTGGACCCGGCTACCGCGTCGGGCATGTGCCATTCGGCAAACTGACCGCGGCAGGTGTAGCCGGACGACAGCGGTCGGCAGGGATAGTCTTCGGGTTGCGTGCAGAGGTTGGTGCTGGCGCACTCGTTGACTGGCGACGGGCTGTTGCTGTTGGAGGCTACGCCGGTGTCGGTGGAGGCGTCGGCACCGTTGACCGCTGGCGGGCTGTTGCTGTTGGAGGCTACGCCCGTGTCGGAGGAGGCGTCGGCACCGTTGTCCGGTTGCGGGGTGTTGCTGTTGGAGGCCACGCCCGTGTCGGTGGAGGCGCCGGTACTTGTCCCCGCATCCGGCCTCCGTGTGGTGGAGCCTGAATCCTGACCCTCGAGCGTAGCGTCTGGAAGCAGACAACCGGTGGCAGGCGTCAGCCAGAGCACAACGCTCAGGGAGCGACTCACACGGCAGGCCCACTTCCGCAGGACCGGACGGTTTTGCTTCATCGTGTACTCCAGCAAGTCGAGACGTCGCACACTCAGAACATCCCGTGCATCGACACGCCGCCTGGCCCTACCTTCAAGCCGAGGTGGGCCTCGGACCGCTTGGCCTTCGGAACGACGAACCAGGTCACCAGGCCGCCGACGGCGAACGCGGCGCCGAGGTCGACTGTGCCGCGCAGCGGACTGTCGGCCAACCAACGCCCGCAACCGTGACCTCGAGCAGCCACGCCAACGCGAACGGTCTCGAACCACGGCAACGGACTCTCATGTTGGGCATGCTGGTGGCACAGCGCCCTCCGACGGGCAAGGTGGTGGCGAGGGTCGAGAACCGCCGCCCTCTTCCCAAGGACGGCCGCGCGACGCATAACGTCAGACTTCCGAGGCTCGAATGGTGCGGTCGGCCGACGGCGCTCGAACATTGCGTGGCGGTCGGGGGCCAAGGAGACTGGCGCTTGTATATACAACCTGTGTATACTCAAACCGGATGTCGCGTTTCGAGTGGGACGAGCACAAGGCGCACAGGAATCTGGAGGTCCACGGCCTGTCATTCGAGGACGCGCACCTCGTATTGGGTAGCCCATGCATGGTCGGCCGGGACCCCCGACATGAGGAGCAGCGCTTCATTGCGATCGGCTCCTTGCGTGAACGCTTGGTGGTCGTGGTCTTCACGGTGCGCGGGTCGCGGGTTCGAATCATCTCGATGCGAAAGGCGAACAAACGTGAGCAAGCGAAGTTCGAAAGTCAAAAGTGATCTCGCCCGCGTCGGGGCGATGCGAGACGAGGATGTCGATTACTCGGAAATCGCTGAGCTCGACGACTCGTTTTGGAAGAGCGCCGTCTTCATGCCCAACGGCATCGACATGGACAAGCTGCCCAGCCGAGCCAAAAAGGCCGCCATTTCGGTGCGGCTCGACGACGACGTGTTGGCCTGGCTCAAGAAGCCGGGCGACGGCTATCAGAAGAGGCTCAACGGTATCCTGCGCCACGTGATGCTCTCACAAAGGCCAACCTCGCGAGAGCGCCCAGTTCCAGGGGAAGTTGCTACGGCGAGGCCCAGGGCCGCGAAAAAAAAGGTCAGCACGCGCGGTAGCCGATAGTGTCGCCGCTACCATCGTTTCGTGTTCGGCCTGCTGCCTGCGTGGCAGTCGCCCCTCCAGCGACGCGTCCGCTGCCCTTCCCTCACCCCGTAGTGTGCCGAAACTCGAGCTTAAGGCTCAAGTCGCGTCGCATTCGCGCAGCCGTCCATGTCCCCGCCGTCGCAGGCTTGGGTGTAGAGCTGCACGGCCCGCGCAACGTCCTTCGTCAGCCCGCCCTTGCCGTCCTCGTATGCGACTCCGAGCGCCGTGCATCCACGCGGCTCCCCGCCGTCGCAGGCTTGAGTGTAGAGCTGCACGGCCCGCGAACGTCCTTCGTCAGCCCGCCTTTACCGCCCTCGTACGCGACTCCGAGCTCGATGCATACAAACAGCTCCCCGCCCTCGCAGACTTGGGTGTAGAGCTGAACGGCCCGCGTAACGTCCTTCGTCAACCCGCCTTTGCCGACCTCGTACGCGACTCCGAGCTCGGCGCATCCGAACAGCTCGCCTCCGTCGCACGCTTGGGTGTAGAGCTGCACGGCGTGCGCACCATCTTTCGCCAGCCCGCCTGTGCCGTATTCGTACGCGCCTCCAAGAAAGACGCATCCAGACACCTCCCCGCCGTCGCATGCTTGCCTGTAGAGCTGCACAGCGTGCGCGCCATCTTTCGCCAGCCCGCCTCTGCCCAACTCGTACTGGGCTCCAAGCGCAGAGCATCCGTACAAGTCGCCGCCGTCACAGGCTTGGGTGTAGAGCTGCCGGGCGCGCTTGAAATCTTTCGTCAACCCGCCTATGCCCCACCAGTAGAGGTCTCCGAGGCGGGCGCATCCGTACATGGCACCGCCGCTACAAGCTTGGGTGTAGAGTTGAGAGGCGTGCGTGACGTCTTTCATCAACCCGCCTCTTCCGGTCTCGTACTCAACTCCGAGATAGGCGCATCCAGACTGTTCACCGCCGTTGCAAGCTTGGAGGAAAAGGGGGAAAGCATGCGCATAGTCCTTTGCGCCTACGTATTGTTTGGGTGCAGATCTCATCCTGACGAACTTTTCGGGACTTAAGTCGGCGTGACAGGTGTTTGGGGCGCATGGCACAACGAGCTCATGCGTCGAAGCGGATCAAGCAAGAGACACTTGGAGTTTCCAGCGTGCGAGCGTTTGGCGCTCTGGAGGAGTTCGTCCTATCGCGGCGTAAGGCTGGCACGATGACGGACTTTCTAGAGTTCGAGAAGGAGCTGCACGCGCGCGTGATGGGGCTCGAGCGCGAGTTGGTGAAGGAAGAGCTAGAGCGGGCCGACTTGGACGTGCCGACGATCGTGATCGAGGGGACGGTCTACCGTCGCGTGCTGCGTTCGGAGAGGGAGTATCAGACCGCTGCAGGCA
>JBEGTL010000120.1:0-17119 GCA_041179425.1 Pseudomonadota bacterium
ACCGTTGCTAGCCAAAGCGCCAGGCCCGTAGATCGTCTCACCACCAGTCAAAGAAGTAAGCCGCCCCCCAGCTTCACGAATCAACACAGCAGCAGCAGCCACGTCGTAAGGCTGAATCGAAGGATCCACCACCGCATCCGCCTGCCCCAGCAACAACGCCCGGTAATTCGCGAAGTCAGCCAACCCCCGCTGCGTGTAGCTCTGGCGTGCCAGCTCTCCCAACAAAGACTCGCGACCATCCTCCGTGAACTGCGCAAGTCCACCGTGACAGACCAGTGCATCGCCAAGCTTCTCGACAGCCGACAGCCGCACCGGCCGACCATTCACGTACGAGCCCTCGCCGCGCACCGCGCTGAACAAGTCGCCTGCAGCAGGCATGTACGCCACGCCCGCGAGCGGCTCCCCGTCGAGCTCGATCCCCACCAGCACCGACCAGGTGGGAAGTCCGCGCATGAACGCTCGCGTCCCGTCGATGGGGTCGACCACGAACCGCAGGCCCGGAGCACGCCCGCTGTCGCCACCGTGCTCCTCGCCAAAAAAGCGCGCCCCCGGGAAGCGCGCCCGCACGAAGCTCGCAAGGTGGGTCTCGACCTGCTTGTCCGCCTCGGTGACGGGGCTGCGGTCAGGCTTTTTTTGCGCGCGATCCCCCGCGCCTTGCCGGTACAGCGTGAGTGCCAGCTCGCCCGCCGCGAGCACCGCCAAGAGCAAGTCGTCGAACGCGCCGCGGCCACCGATGTCTTCGTACATGCGGTTAGTGCTAGCACTGGCCGACGGAACCGATATCAGTTCCGCGCCGCCGCGTGGCGCGGTCCTGCGCGCGAGCCAAAAACGATGCTGTGGAGAGCCCCATGACGCTCAAGGTTGCAGTTCACGGAGCCGCTGGACGAATGGGCCGCGCCCTGGTCCAGATGATTCACGATGCCGCGGACCTCGAGCTCGAGGGCGCGATCGACTCACCGCACAGCCCCTTGCTGGGCCGCGACGCAGGGGAGCTCGCCGGTGTGGGTGCGGTGGGCTGGCCCATCTCGGGCCACCTCGAGGCGATCGCGAGCGCCGACGTGGTGATCGACTTCAGCTTGCCCGCGGCATTCGATGCGCTGCTCGACGCGGCGGTGCGCTACTCGCGTCCGCTGGTGATCGCCACCACCGGCTTGAGCGCCGCGCAGCGGCAGCGCATCGACGAAGTGGCCAAGACGCTGCCGGTCGTCGCCGCGCCCAACTACAGCACCGGCGTCGCCGTGCTGTACCACCTCGCAGAGCAGGCCAGTGCGCTGCTCGCCGACTTCGATCTGGAGGTGATGGAGATGCACCATCGCCGCAAGATCGACGCGCCGAGCGGCACCGCCATCGGCCTCGCCGAGGCTGCGGCCCGCGGCCGCAAACAAGACTTTCGAGAGCACGCCGTGTACGGCCGCGAAGGGCACCCGGGCGCACGCACCAGCGAAGAGATCGGCATCATGACGCTGCGCGGCGGCGACGTGATCGGCGAGCACACGCTGTTCTTGGTGGGCGAGGGCGAGCGCCTCGAGCTCACGCACCGCGCAGGCAATCGCGAGCTGTTTGCACGTGGTGCACTGCGGGCGGCGCGCTGGGTCCCCACCCAGGCGCCTGGTCGCTACGACCTGAGCGACGTGTTGGGACTGAAACACTAGGTCGGGGCACTAGGCCTCAGCTCGAAGCCGTGAGGGCCGCGTCAGTCTTCGAGCAGCACGAGCTTGGCGCCCAGCTCAGCCGCTGCGGGGGCGCAGCTGGCGCGTACGATGGAGACGCTGTCGGCGCTGCACAGCGCGCTAGGTGCGATCGCCCCCAGCAGCGCGATGGTGTACGCCTTGCCGGGCTGTAGCTTGGAGAACGAGCCCTTGGCCACGGGCATGAGGCTGGTCGTCGCGCAGTCCTTGTTCTGCGCGTCGAAGTCCCCCTGCACGAAGACACGAAAGTCGTACGTGAGCCGTGCGTCGAAGCCCTCGCCCAGGTTGGTGCGCACGCGGAACGGAATGCCGGGTAGGGGAGCCTTGGGCACCGCGCTGCTATCGCGGGTGCCCGCCGTGATGCACATGCGCAGCGCACCCACGGCGCTCTTGGCGAGCTTGGGGTCGGTCGGCGGCACGTCGGGCAGCGCGTGGAAGACCGAGAGCGAGAAGCTGTCGGGGCTGGCAGCAGGTGCGTCGAGCTGGATCAGCGCACGCGCGCCGAACGCAGCCTCGAGCGTGCTGCGCTCGGCCGGCGTGCGCGCCGCGAGTGCGATTGGGTCGAGGGCCACGCCTGTGCCGAGCAGCGTGACCGCGCTGGCACCGGTGAGGGCAGGCAAGAGCCCCACGGACGCATCGGCAAACGAGCTGTCGCTGATGGGCAACGTGATGGTCGCTTCGCGCGTGGCTTCGTCGCACGGGTCGGCAGGAGGGCCGGCATCGCGCGCACCGCCGTCGACCCAGGTGCCGCCATCGTTGCTGCCGAGCCTGCGCTGCTCGCGCTGCAAGGTCAGCGCGCCGCTGGAGACGGCGGGCAGCGAGACGGTGGCGCTGCGCGTGCCGTACTCGGCACGCAGCACGGTCGCTTGCTCGCTGAGCAAGTGGGCGGCGACTGGTCCGGGGCCATCCGGGTCGTGGCACACCTGCAGTGCACCGGTGTTGGGGATGCCGTGCAGGAAACGCACACGAATGGTGGGCCCGCCGCCGAGCCCCCCGTCGGCGCGTGCGTTGGCGCCCCCGTCGATTCCGCCGTCGGTGTTGAAGCCGGGAGCGCCCGTGCCGAACGAACCGTCGGAGTCGGCTCGGAGGCTGTCCTCGCTGTCGCATCCGGCGACGGCGTGCAGCGCGCCGCACGCCATGCCGAAGCGCAGGAGCGCCACGCACAGGCCCCGTCGTAAGCCGCTCGGCGCGCGCGGTCGAAGCGCGCCCTGGGGTGCGCGAGCGAAGAGTCGTTCCGCGCGCGATCGAAGCATGCCCTCGGGCGCGCGGTCGAAGCGCGCGGGTCTTCCGCGCGCGAGCGAAGCCAAGGCGCGTGGAAAACAGGGCGAGACGAGGCAGGGGTGTGGGCTGGGTGCGGACATCGGTAACGTAGGGCGCTCAGTCTGCCATCGACGCGCACGCGCGTCCAAGCGGGTGGCACGACCTGGCACGGTGAGCCGGGCTTAGCGTCCCGCGCCGCGAGCTCGTTGCACCACGAACGGTGCGATGGGTTAGAGGCCGGCGCTCTGATTTGCTAACCTGTCGGCTCCATGACGGTTCCTTCGCGCTGTCCGAGCTGCGGCACACCTTGCAAACCCAGCGGCTCCTTCTGCGGCGCTTGTGGAGCCGACCTCGTCACCCCTCCGGCGCCCTCCGTCCGGCCACCGGCTGATCTTCGCTCCCACGCGGAAGAGCCGCGCGCTTCGACCCCGCGCGCGCCGGGCTCCGATCCCGATCAAGCTGGTGCGGCACGGCCTGCGCCGGCTCCACCACGCGCTGCGCCCGCCGCGGGCCGCACGATGATGGGCTTGCCCGGCCAGCTTCCCGGTGCCCCCGTGCCGGTGGTCGCCAGCCAAGTTCCGGCGACGGCTACGGCGCCAACGCCTGCACAACCGAGCGAGGCGCGCCCGGCCGACGCACCCAAGCCGCGTGGGTTCACGCAAAAGACCATGCTCGGCATGACCTCGCCTTTTATGGCTGGGCCACCGCAGCCGCTGCACGGCAAGCCGGGCGCAGCACCGGGCCCGGCCAGTCCCACGCCAGCCGCCGCCGCGGTCCCTGGTGTGGCAGGCGCTCTGCCTGGTGCCCCGGCAGCGCCGGCACCGACCAAGGGCGAGGGGCTCGTCAATCCTGCGCCGTCGCCGAAGCACATCATGCTGGGCGTGGCTCCGCCGGCTGCGTTGGCAGCCGCGCTGCAGGCCGCAAACGCGGCCAATCAAGCCGCAAAGTCGGCCGCCGCCGCTCCGCCTGCCGCGCCCAGTGCCATCCAACAAGACAGCGACTTCTCGGCCAACCCGCTCCCTCCGCGCAGCCCTGAGGCCAAGCGCACCATGGTCGGTGTCGCGCCTGCAGCCGCGCCACCTCCGCCCTCCGTGGGCAGCGCGGACGCGTCGTCGGTCGGCATCTCGTCTACGTTGCCTCCGCCGCCCGCGCCGCCGGCCGCTCCAGAAAGTAAGGTCGCTGCGCAGACCGATCGCACCATGCTGGGCATGGCGATGGCCGCTCCGAGCGAGTCACCGTCCGAGCCGCAGCCCGGTCACAGCTCTGGCGAGCGCTCGTTCACAGCGCCGGTCGAGTCCGACGACTTCGTGCGGCGCGACTCGAGCCAGCCCCAGCCACCGTCCACGGCGCGCGCGTTGCTGGCGGCGGTCGCTGGCGCGCTGCTGGTGCTCGCTCTGGGCCTTGCCGCGTGGCACTTTTTCAGCGGCTCCGACGTGCTCGTGCAGGTGATGCAGGGCGACGAAGGGGAGACCTTACAGGTAGAGGTTCCATCGGCTGCGCCGGGCGCCAAGGTGCGTTTCCTCGGCGTCGAAAAGGCGCTGAGCGGCGGCATCGCCAAGTTCCCGCTCGCCGCCGACGCACTCGCGCTCGGCGACAACGAGCTGTCCATTGGTGTGGTGCGCGGTGGCGAGGTCAAGCCCACCAACGTCAGCTTGCACGTGGCCTTCCGTGCGCGCGTCGATCTGGGCGGCCTCTCCAGCGACCCGCCCTTGCTCGACGTGGTCATCGACGCGCTCCCTGGTTCCAAGGTCAAGGTCGATGGCCAACCAGTGTCGCTCGATGCCCGCGGGCGCGGCGTCAAGCAGTACCCCGTCGGCGCGCAGACCGGCAACAAGCTCGCCTTCACCGCGCGCTACGACATCGAGCCGCCCGAGGGGGCCCACGCCCAAGGCGCACTCACACTCAACCTGCCCGTGAGCAGCTTGCAGATCGACCGGCCGGGCGCGCACGTCACCACCGATCAGGCCACCATCGAGGTGGCCGGTGCCGTGGAGAACCTGGCCCAAGTCACGGTCGATGGGCAGACCGTCAAGGTCCTCGACGGCCGCTTTTCGCAGAAGGTCAAGCTGCCCTCGGCAGGCGAGCACACGCTGCACGTGCTGGCGCGGGTGCCCGGCAAGGCGCCGCGCGCGGTCGACGTCTCGGTCACACGGGTCGCCGATCTCACGCTCGCGGCAGCCAGCTTCAAGCCCGATGCCTCGCTGAGCTACGGCAAGATCGCGCAGAACCCCATCATGTACCGCGGGCAAAAGGTCGCGTTCGACGGGCGCGTCTACAACGTCGAGGTCAAGGGCAGCGCCAGCCACCTGCAGATGTTGGTGCGCGACTGCCCCGGCTCGCAGCGCTGCCCGCTCTGGGTCGAGCTGCCCCAAGCGACCGACGTGACGATGAACGCCTGGGTGCGCGTGCTGGGCACCGTGGCGGGCGAGCAGCAGTTTCGTTCGGAGCGCAACCAGGTGCACACGGTGCCCAGCGTTACCGCGCAGTACGTGCTCAAGCTCGCTCGTTGAGGCAAGCTCGCACGCTCAGGCATGGTCGGCTCCACCCAAGCGCTCACCAGCTGTCCCGCGTGCGGGATCGCATTCCCACTCGGCGCAGTCTTTTGCCCGTCGTGCGGCACGGCCATCGATTCTTCGCTCGCGCGCCCGAAGACGCGCTTCGACAGCTCGATCCCGCGCGTGGTGGTGCCTGCGCACCAGACGCTGAGCAGCGCGGTCGACCCGCTGATCGGCAAGGTCATCGCCGACCGCTACCGCATCATGGCGATCCTCGGTCGAGGCGGCATGGGCGTGGTCTACCGCGCCGAGCACATCCACATCGGCAAGCTGATGGCCATCAAGCTGCTGTCGGGCTCGCTCGCCAGCGATCCGAACGTGCTGCGTCGTTTTCAGCGCGAGGCGCAGGCGGTCAGCAAGCTCACCCACCCGAACACGGTGCAGATCTTCGACTTTGGCGAGGCCGATCACCTGGCGTTTCTGGTCATGGAGTATCTGCCCGGTCGCGACCTCGCCACGCTGATCGCCGAGCGCGTGGCGCTGCCCTTCGCACGCGTGGCGCAGATCGCCGCGCAGATCGCGGCGAGTGTCGACGAGGCGCACAAAGTCGGCGTCATCCACCGCGACATCAAGCCTGAAAACGTGATGATCCTCGACACGCGCGAGCAGCACGACTTCGTCAAGGTGCTCGACTTCGGCATCGCCAAGCTACGCGACGCCGAAGACAACGTCGCCACGCAGCGCGGCCACCTGATCGGCACGCCGCACTACATGGCGCCCGAGCAGATCCGCGCGGAGGGCATCGATCACCGGGTCGACATCTACGCGCTCGGTGCGCTGATGTACAAGGCCGTCACGGGCGACACCCCGTTCACCGCCGACAACCCGCTCGAGGTGCTGGGCAAACACCTCAACGAGCCGCTCGTGCCGGTGCGCAGGCGCGCGCCCGAGCGCGACATCCCCGAAGAAGCCGAGCGCATCATCGGCAAGGCCCTCCAAAAAGACCCGGCGCGCCGCTACCAGACCATGACCGCACTGCGCGACGACCTGCGCGCGTTTCTGCGCGCGACGGGCCTCGCGTCGAGTGCGTTCGAGGTCGAGCCAGAGCAGCTGCTCGGCCTCTCTGCGACGGGCGAGCTTGCGACCCGAGGCGACGTCGACGGCTACGAGCGGCGCATCCTGCGGGCCAGTCGTTTTGGCAAAGCGCTGGGCGCGCTGACCTTGGTCGCCGCGGGCTACGGCGCCGTGTACTTGTGGCGCATGGAGACGGTGCCGCGCACGAGCGATGTGGAGAGTGAGCCCAACGACGACCCCGCTGGCGCCAACTTGCTCGCGCCCGGGCAAACGGTCCGTGGGCTGCTCGGCAAACGCAAGTCGCCAGGGGAGGGCGACGCCGACGTGTACCGCATCGAGCTCGCCGAGGGCGCCCCGCGCGTCGCGGACATCGCGCTGACGGCGCTACCCAACATGGACCTGGCGATCGACCTGGTGGAGCACGGTTCTGCGCAGCCCATCCTGAGTGTCAACTCGGGCAAGCTCGGCGAGCCCGAGCGCATCCCCAACGTGCTCTTGCGCGGCACGGCGTACTACCTGCGCGTGCGCGAGGTGGCGGTCGCCGGCCGCTACCCCACCGAGAACGTGTCCGATGCGTACGCCCTCACGCTGACGCTCGGCGCGGCGGATCCAGCGGGCGAGAGCGAGCTCAACGATACGGTCGACCGCGCTCAGACGTTGCAACCGGGCACACCAGTGCGCGGCCTGATCGGCTGGAGCGACGATCACGACGTGTACTGCGTCGCGCCGAGCAGCGCGCCACAGATCGTCAACGTCAGCGCCGTGGCGAGCCTCGACCTGGTGCTGGCGTACCTCGATCGCAACACCGCTGCGGGCCAGCGTGTCGACCACCATGGGCCCGGAAAAGGCGAACAAATCGAGCTCCCCGCGAGCTCCAGTGCGCGCTCGTCCTGTTTCACCGTGAGCGCGCGCGAGCACGACGGCGCCAAAGCATTCGATGCCGCCGTCGCGTACGAGATCGCGCTCGCTCCGGCGTCCTGAGCCGGGTTCTCGGGGCAGCGCCTTGCGAAGAGCGGTGGGGTGCGCTCTCTTAGGCCGCCCCAATGCGTGCTGACGAGCTCGACTACGACCTCCCCGAAGAACTGATTGCACAAGCGCCCACGCCGGCGCGCGACGGCGCACGCCTGCTCGTGATGCCGCGCGGCGAGGCCAGCTTCAGCCACCGACAGATCGTCGACCTGCCCGGGCTACTACCGCCGGCGCTGTTCGTGTTCAACGACACGCGGGTGATCCCGGCGCGTTTGTTGGGCCTCAAGCCGAGTGGCGGCAAGTTCGAGCTGCTGCTGGTCGAGCGTGTGGACGGCGAGCGCGCAGCAGGCTCCGCGAGCGTGGCGAGCGACGACACGCGCGAGCAGCGTTGGTTGTGCATGGCTCGTCCACTCAAGACCTTGCACGCGGGCATGCAGCTGGCGGTGGGCGCGCTCTCCATCGAGGTCGGCGAGCGGGTCGGCGAGTCGCTGCTCGCGGTCACGCTGCGCGCCGACGAAGGCGTGGAGCGCGCGTTGGCCTCGGCGGGAGAGCTACCGCTGCCGCCGTACATCGCGCGTGCGCCCGCAGAACAAGATCGAGAGCGTTATCAGACCGTGTTCGCACGCGAGCCGGGCGCGGTGGCCGCACCCACGGCGGGTCTGCACTTTGGCGAGGCGCTGCTGCGCGCGCTCGCTGCGCACGGGCATCAGCGTGCGTTCATCACGCTGCACGTGGGACCGGGCACCTTTTTGCCACTCGCGGTGGATGACCTGCACCAGCATCCCATGCACAGCGAGCGCTTCGCGATCTCCACCGCATGCGCCGAGGCGGTGCGCGCAGCCAAGCGCGAAGGCCGTCCCATCGTGGCCGTGGGCACCACCGTCGTACGCACGCTGGAGGCTTCGGCGCGCGCCCACGGCGAGGTGCGCGCGGGCAGTGGCGCGACCGATCTATGCATCTTCCCGCCCTACGAGCTGCGCGTGATCGATGCGTTGGTCACCAACTTCCACCTGCCGCGCTCTACGCTGCTCGCACTGGTGATGGCGTTCGCCGGCACGGACGCCGTGCGCGCTGCCTACCGCGAGGCCGTGCGCGAACGCTATCGTTTTTTCAGCTACGGCGACGCGATGCTGATTCAGCCCGGTGCGTCGGGCTGCGTGTCGCGCGCACAACCCACAGGCGCCTCCACCGCGAGCTTCCCGTGAACGAACGAGTTCTCTCTCCGCTGGTTTCTCCCGGCTTCTTTTTTGCCGAGACGTCGCGCGACGGCGACGCGCGCACCACCACGCTGCGCACGCCGCGCGCCATCATCGACACCCCCGTGTTCATGCCCGTGGGCACGCAGGCCAGCGTCAAGTCGCAGACCCCCGATGAGGTCGCCGCCACCGGTGCGCGGATCATCCTCGCCAACACCTACCACCTGTGGCTGCGGCCCGGCGCCGAGCGGGTGGAGACGCTGGGCGGCGTGCAGCGCTTCATGAGCTGGCCGCACGCCATGCTCACCGACAGCGGTGGCTACCAGGTGTTCTCGCTGGCCAAGCTGCGCAAGATCGACGACCACGGTGTCTCGTTCCGCTCGCACCTCAACGGCGAGCTCAAGCTGCTCACGCCCGAAGAGTCGATGCGTGTGCAGGCGTGCCTCGGCTCGGACATCGCCATGCTGCTCGACGAGTGCCCGCCGGGTGCGGCCGAGCGGCACGTGATCGAAGCTGCCATGACGCGCACCAGCGCATGGGCGCGGCGCTCGCTCGCGGCACCTCAAAAAGAGGGCCAGGCGCGCTTCGGCATCGTGCAGGGGGGCACCCAGCTCGACCTGCGCTTTTCGCACTTGGCCGACATCGCGTCGCTCGACGTGGACGGCGTGGCGCTCGGCGGCTTCTCCGTGGGCGAGCCCATCGCCGACATGTACCGCGTGCTGGCAGAGCTCGCGCCCAAGATGCCCCGCGACAAACCACGCTACTTGATGGGCGTGGGCACGCCGTACGACCTGCTCAACGCGATCGGCAGCGGCATCGACATGTTCGACTGCGTGCTGCCCACTCGCAATGCGCGCAACGGTCAGGCGCTCACCTGGCACGGCCGCGTCAACCTGCGTCAGGCACGGCATGCCGAAGACACGGCCCCGCTCGATCCGGATTGTGGCTGCCCGGTCTGCAAGTTGTTCACGCGCGCCTACTTACGGCACATGTTCAACGCCAAGGAGATGCTCGGGCCGCGCCTCGTCACCGAGCACAACCTGTGGTTTTATGGCGAGCTCACCGCGCGTGCCCGCAAGGCGATCCGCGCGGGCAAGTACAAGGCCTTCGCGAGCGACGCCGCGGCGCGCATGCGCGATGGCGATGAGATCAAGACCCGGGTGGTAGGCTAGACTTGATCAGCGAGGGTCGTGTCGGGTTGGGCCGCCATACCAGCTGCACGCTGGGGTTGAGCTCCGCGCCGGTGCTCAGCCAGTCGGGTTTCGAAGCGCGCGGGTCGTCCGCGCGCGAGCGAAACTCGGCGTGCACCGCTACGCGCACCTTGTCTTGCACCTTGAGCGTGCCGCCGAGCGCATGAAACGGCTTGATGCCCCACTGGCTCGGCACCAGCTCGAGCTCGCCCACCAGACGCTCGCCGCGCACCATGAGCAGCACGGACAGCGGACGGGTGACGCCGCACAGCGTGAGCTCGCCCGTGACGTGGTACGGCGGCTCGCGGCTCTGCGCGCGTCCTTCGAAGCGGACCTCCCCGTACTCGGACGCACGCAGCACGTCGGACAGCACGTTGTCTTTGATCTTGCGCCGGTCGTTGTCGCTCGGCTCGGTGCGCACCAGCTTGCCGTCTTTCATCACGCCGTCGATGTGCAGCGAGGCCGGCGTGAAGCGGGCGCTGATCTCGGTGCCGCGCGCGCTGATCTCGAAGCGCTGGACGCTCAGGCGCAGGTCGTGGGCCAGCTTGCTGAGCAGCCCCTCTTTGAACGTGTAGATATAGATCGCCGCATCCATCTTGGGAGCTTCCCAGGGTACGCGTGATCGGCCCTTTCGCACGCGCGAAAAGCGGGATGGAGAGCCCGGTCTTGCCTTCTCGCCGCAAGGGGAGTATCAGCCGCGCGCACGCTCCCGGGCCCCGGTTTGGGCTCCACAACGAGGTACGACCGATGGCTGCCATCAAGAGGGCTCTGATTTCCGTCTCGGACAAGCGCAACTTGGCCGATTTCGCCAAACGTCTCGCGGCCGCGGGCGTAGAGGTGCTGTCCACGGGCGGAACCGCCAAGGCCCTGCGTGAGGCCGGCGTGCCGGTGATCGACGTCTCGGAGTACACGCACTCGCCAGAGATCATGGACGGTCGCGTCAAGACGCTGCACCCGCGCGTCCACGGCGGCCTGCTCATGCGCGACACCAGCGAAGACCGTGCGCAGCTGTCCGAGATTGGCGGCAAGCCGATCGACCTGGTGGTGGTCAACCTCTACCCGTTCGAGAGCACGGTCTTGCGCGGGGCGCCGCACGACGAGGTGATCGAGAACATCGACATCGGTGGGCCCTCCATGCTGCGCAGCGCGGCCAAAAATCACGCGCGGGTCACCGTGATCGTCGACCCAGCCGACTACGGCCTGTTGGCCGACACGCTGCCCGAAGCGCCCGATGCGGCCACGCGCAGCAGGCTTGCGGCCAAGGCCTTCACGCACACTGCCGCCTACGACGGAGCGATCGCAGGCTACCTCACGGGGCGCAACGACGACGGCTCGCACGACGCGTTTCCGGGCACGCTCACGCTCCAGTTTCAGCGCGCGTACGGCCTGCGCTACGGCGAGAACCCGCACCAGTCGGGCGCCTTTTACGTCGAGCGCAACGCGCCCGAGGGCAGCCTCGCGCGCGCCACGGCGCTGGGTGCGGGCGGCAAAGAGCTGTCGTTCAACAACCTGGTCGACTGCGAAGCTGCGCTCGACGCCGTGCGCGAGTTCGACGGGCCCGCGGCAGTCGTCGTCAAGCACACCAATCCGTGCGGCGTGGCCGAGGCGAGCACGCTGGCCGAGGCCTATCGGATCGCTCGCGAGGCCGACGCAGTCAGCGCATTCGGCGGCATCGTGGCGCTCAACCGTCCGGTCGACGAGGCCACGGGCAACGTGCTCGCCGAGACCTTCCTCGAGTGCATCGTGGCCCCGAGCTTCAGCGACCAAGCGCTGGCGCGGCTGCAAAAAAAGAAAGACCTGCGGCTCCTCGCGACGGGCAGCTGGCTGTCGGCCACGCACAAAGAGCTCACCTTCAAGCGCATCGGCGGCGGCCTGGTCGCCCAAGATCGCGACGCCACCGCAGGCGCCGACCTGACGGATGCCAAGGTGGTCACCCAGCGCGCGCCCAGCGCAGAAGAGCGCGCTGCGCTCGAGTTTGCGTGGCGCGTCAGCAAGCACGTCAAGTCCAACGCCATCGTGCTGGTCAAGGGCAAGCACACGGTCGGCGTGGGCGCAGGCCAGATGTCGCGCGTCGTCAGCGTCGAGATCGCCGTCAAAAAGGCGGGCGACGAGGCGCGTGGCTCGGTGCTCGCGTCGGACGCGTTTTTCCCCTTTGCAGACGGCCTCGAGGCCGCAGCAGCCGCGGGCGTCACCGCGGTCGTGCAGCCCGGCGGCAGCAAAAAAGATCCCGAGGTGATCGCAGCTGCCGACAAGGCAGGCATCGCGATGATCTTCACCAACGTCCGCCACTTCCGTCATTGACCGCACCGCTTCCGCCACCACGTACACGGAGTTTGCAGAATGAGAGTTCTCGTCGTTGGCAGTGGTGCGCGCGAGCATGCGCTGGCGTGGAAGCTCAAGCGTTCGCCACAGGTCAAGGCACTGTTCTGCCTCCCTGGCAACGCAGGCACCGCGAGCGTGGCCACCAACCTGCCGGGCAGCGCCAATGACCTCGACGGCATCGTGTCGGCGGCGCAGGCGCACACCATCGACTTCGTGGTCGTGGGCCCCGAAGACCCGCTCGTGCTCGGGCTCGTCGACAGGCTGCGCAGCGTGGGCATCGCCGCCTTTGGACCAGACAAGGTGGGCGCGCAGCTCGAGGGGTCCAAGGCGTTCTCCAAACAACTGATGGCCGAGGCTGGTGTGCCTACCGCCGCCTTCCAGATCTTCACCGACGCCGACCAGGCCGAAGCCTACGTGCGTGCGGCGGGGCGACCGCTCGTGGTCAAGGCCGATGGGCTCGCCGCCGGCAAAGGTGTGGTCGTCGCGCGCGATGCGGACGAGGCCTCTGCCGCGATCGATCAGATCATGAGGAAGCGCGTGTTCGGCGACGCGGGTGCCACGGTCGTCGTCGAAGAGACGCTGCGCGGACAAGAGGTCAGCTACCACGTCGTCTCCGACGGCGAACGTTACGTGGCGCTCGCGCCCGCCCAAGATCACAAACGCGTGGGGGACGGCGACCAGGGGCCCAACACGGGCGGCATGGGCGCGTACTCGCCGCCGCCGGTGGTCACACCCGAGGTCGAGCAAAAGATCCTCGCGCGCGTCGTCGAGCCCACCTTGGCCGCACTCAAGAAGCGCGGCACGCCGTTTCGGGGCGCGCTGTTCGTCGGCCTCATGATCGAAGACGGCGAGCCCTCGGTGCTCGAGTTCAACACCCGCTTTGGCGACCCCGAGACCGAGGTCATCCTCGCACGCTGGAAGGGCGACCTCTTGCCGCTGTTGCTCGGCTCGGCGCAAGGTGACCTGCGCGGTGTCGAGGCCAGCTGGTCTGCGCCGTGCGCGCTGTGCGTGGTGATCGCCTCGGGCGGCTACCCGGCCAGCTACGAGAAGGGCGTGCGCATCCAGGGCCTGTCGACGGCGGGCCAAGAAGCCATCGTGTTTCACGCGGGCACGCGCAACGACGACGGTCAGGTGGTCACGGCAGGCGGGCGCGTGCTGGCGATCACCGCCACGGGGCAGACCGTCGACGAAGCGGCGGCGCGCGCCTACACGGTGGCGCAGCAGATCCACTTCGAGGGCGCGCACTACCGGCGCGACATCGGCCACCACGCGCGCGCCAAGTAAGGTGGACGGCCGTCTGCTCGACAACGTTGCACTGCTGCGCTCCGGCGTCGTAATCGCCTGCGCCACGGAGACGTTGTTCGGCCTGCTCGCCGACGCGTACTCGGAGAGCGCGGTAAGCGCCGTGGTCGCGATCAAGCAGCGCGGTCCCGAGCCCATCGCGCTCCTCGCGCCCGACCTCGCCAGCGTCGAGCAACTCGGCGAGCTGAACGATCAGGCACGCGCTTTGGCGTCGAAGCACTGGCCCGGCCCCCTCACGCTGGTGCTGCGCGTACGCGCCCAGCTTCCTGCACCCCTGGTGCGCGACGGAACGATCGGCGTGCGCATCCCGGGTCCGAGCCCCGCGCTGGACCTGGTCCGAGCCTTTGGCGGCCCGCTCACGGCAACCAGCTGCAACCCCACCGGCCAGCCCGCGGCGCGCACCGCCCAAGAGGCACGCGCGTACTTCGGCGACCGCCTGCTGGTTCTCCCCCAACCGGCACCAGGCGGCCCCCCCAGCACCATCGTCGACGCGACCGGCCCCGTGCTGAGAGTCCTACGCCGAGGGGCGATCGACCTTCCCCTCTGAGTGTCGAGCCCGGGGTTGCGGAGGGGAGTCTCTCTCTGCGCGCGCGGGCTTTGCGAGCACGGAGAGAGGCTCCCCGCAGGCGGCCGGCCACGCCGAGCTCCACCGTCACGAGCGAGCAAGCGAGCAGGCCAAAGCGAGTGCTACAACGCAGGAATGCCCAAAGCCGAGAACATCAAGTGGCACGCCGGAGACGTCACGCGGGAGGCGCGCGAGACGAGCTACGGACATCGCGGCGCGACGCTCTGGTTCACCGGGCTCAGCGGCTCTGGCAAGAGCACCGTGGCGCGCAAGGCAGAGCTCTTGCTCGCCCAGCGCGGGCATCACGTCTACACGCTCGATGGCGACAACGTCCGCTATGGACTGTGCAAGGACCTCGGTTTCAGCCCCGACGACCGCACCGAGAACATCCGGCGCATCGGCGAGGTCTGCAAGCTCTTCACCGACGCGGCCACGCTCACGCTGGCCGCGTTCGTCTCGCCGTACCGCGCCGATCGCGACGCCGTGCGCTCGCTCATGACTGAGGGCGACTTCCTCGAGGTGTTCGTCGCGGCCGACCTGAGTGTGTGCGAGAGCCGCGACACCAAGGGCCTGTACAAGCTCGCGCGCGAGGGCAAGATCGGCGACTTCACCGGCATCAGCGCCCCCTACGAGGCGCCCGAGAACGCGGAGATCACGCTGCGCACCGATCTCGAAGACGTGGACGCGTCCGCCGGGCGCGTGGTCGCGTACCTCGAGCAACACGGCTACATCCCCGCGCTTTGAGCGCGCCGCGTGCGACTGTCGAAAGCCGAGCGTCGCACGCCCGCAAGCGGGGTCGACTCAGTGGGGCGCAAAGGCGTAGGCGCCAGGGGCCACGGTGCACGAGCTGGTCGAGGCCTTGTTCGCCGGTCCCTTGCTCGCGCACACGAGCGCGCTGATCTTCGCGCTCAACACGTTGCACGGCGCTGCGAAAGGCGGGTTGCTCATGTCGTGCACGAAGCAAGCTTCGACGTCGTACACGACCACCTCGCCGCCGCCGCCGGCGCACTCGCACTGGTAGGTCCAGATGTCTCCCGGCGCGCTGCACGCTTTTGCGCCCCCTTCTTGCGCCACGCAGATCGAGTTGGCCGTGTGACAGGTAGAGTTGGCGCAGCAGTCCTGGCCGACACCTCCGCACGGGACCGGCTTGGGGTCGGGCTTGGGGTCGGGCTTGGGCTTGGGTTCGCTGGGCTTGGGGTCGGGTTTGGGCGCCTGTTTTTTGGCGCAGACATTTTTGTTGTTGCACGTCAGGTCGGCGCCGCATCGATCGACGTTGCCCCAGCAGCACTCTTGATTCTCGAAGCCGCACTCCGAGTAGAGCTCGAGCTGACCGCCGCCGACGCTGAGTCCGTAGTACGACGCATTGGAGCGCTGACCTCCACCTTTGGTCGGGCCGGGCGCGCTGAACGTGGTCGTCGCAGTCTGCAGGCTCGTGTCGAAGGTGTACTCGTAGCCGACGATCCGGGAGTTTTTGTTCGCGAGCGGGTCGTCGACGAACTCGAGCAGCGCCTTGCCTTGATTTGCCTTGAACGGGTAGAGCTTTGCCCACTCTCCGCTCGAGACGATCTTTCTGCGCAGCTCGAAGTCGATCTGCTTGGCCGTCTGAATGACGAAGTGGGTCTGTCCCTTGCGCGGGATCCAGGACTTGGTGGCCGGCGTCTTGATGGTGTTCTTGTCCAAGCCCGGGTAGGGGATCGGCTTGGTACCGGTCGCCGTCGCAGCCAGCTCTGCCGTGTCGTCGTCCTCGGCCGCCGACGGTTCGTCGCCGCAGGCTGCGCCGCCGAGCATGAGCAGTGACAAGGCTGCGCACGCCACCAAGGACACGGAGCGCCTGGGAGTGCGCTTGGACGTGGACTGCGATGGCGACGTGGACTGTGGGACCGGATCGATTGCTGACATGGCGCCTCAAATTTCGAATGATCGTTGAAATCGCCGACGTCGCGGGCACACCCGCAATCGGCTCCCTCGTGTCGTGCGCCAAACGCGCGGATCCTTGCTGATGTCACCCCGTTTAAGCTGCGCAGGCGCTAGGGTGGCTGGAGGCGCTCGGCCTACGCGGTGATCGGGGCGGTCGACGCGCTCTGGTTTGAGGACGGGCCTAGGGTTCACGATCGAGCTGGCCGTGGCCTTTCATTTGGCGCTGCGGTGCTTAGCTGACATGAAGTGGAAACGGACGGTTGGGGCGTGGGAGACGACTCGGCACGAGGCCGCTGGCGCGAGGACAAAATCGTGGAGTCCACTGAGCTGGCGCGCTTGAGGTTGGTCCGTCACCTGGCCGAGCGGCGCGGCATTCGTAGTCCCTCAGTGCTCGAGGCTCTGGCCAGCGTGCCGCGCGAAGCGTTCGTCTCCGAAGACCTGCGCGACCTCGCGTACGCCGACTGCGCGCTGCCCATCGCGCTCGATCAGACCATCAGCCAGCCCTACATCGTCGCCTTGATGACGGAGCTGGCCGACCTGCGGCCGGGCCAACGTGTGCTCGAGATCGGGACGGGCTGCGGCTATCAGACGGCGGTGCTCGCGGCGACCGGAGCCGAGGTCTACAGCGTGGAGATCCTGTCGGACCTCGCGCGCAATGCGGCCGTACGCCTGCGCGCGCTGGGCGTGCACGCCCACCTGAGCATCGGCGACGGCCACGACGGCGTCCGCGAGCACGCTCCCTACGCCGCCATCTTGGTGACTGCCGCACCGCCGGCTGTTCCGCGCACGCTGGTCGAGCAGCTGGCCATCGGCGGCCGGTTGATTGTGCCCATCGGTGCCGAAGGCGGCGACCAAGAGTTGGTGGTGGTGAGACGCACGCGCGACGGCGAGCACACTACACACATCGCCCCCGTCAGGTTCGTGCCCATGACGGGCTCTTTTCACTGACTGCTTCTCCGTCTCATCCCGTCAGCTACTTCCGTGCGGACCTTCGCGTTTGATAGGCTGTGTACATGGCGTTGATCGAAACGGAAGAAGCGGCGCGTCGGTTGGCCCGCGCGATTGCGAGTGATCTCTCGCTCTACAACGAAGAGAAGATCGTCGAGGGCATCCAGAAGGACACGCTCTTCGCGGTGCTCTC
>JBEGTL010000121.1:0-16996 GCA_041179425.1 Pseudomonadota bacterium
GACCATCATCAGCACGATGCCCACGAGGAGCAGCGGCAGCGCCGCGACGACGCGGGAGTCTTTGAGGATGCTGGGCTGTGGCGAGGCGGCCGGGGTCATCAACGAGCTCCAGCGCGCAGGCGCATGACGTGGGCGATGATCTCCGCGACGGCGCGGTACATGTCAGCCGGGATGGGCTTGCCGATCTTGCCGTGCTTGTGCAGCGCCCGCGCGAGCGGACGGTTCTCGACAATGGGGATACGATAGCCGCGCGCCTCGGTACGCATCTTGAGCGCGCCTGCATCGAGCGCCTTGCCGACGACCATGGGCACCGCATCTTTTTCGGGGTCGTAGCGCAGCGCGATGGCGAAGTGCGTCGGGTTGGTCACCAGCACGGTCGCCGTCTTGAGGTCTCCCGCGCGGGCTTGCGCCATCAGCTCCCGCGCACGCTGACGCATCTTGCGTTTGACGGCGGGGTTACCCTCCTGCTGCTTGAACTCGTCTTTTTGCTGCTGCTTGGTCTGCTTGGCGTCTTCGTTGTACTTGTGGAGCGCGAGGGAATAGTCGACCGCCGCGATCACGGCGAAGGCAGCGGCGGCCCAGGTCAGCGCGCGCACCGCGATCGAGCCGACCGTCGCTGCGGCCGCGCGCGCATCTTCGGTGCCCAGCACCAACAGCGTGGGCAGCGCGTTGTCGATGACCGTGTACATCACGATGCCCACCGCCGAGATCTTGAGCAGCGACTTGCCGAGCTCGGTCGCCATGTCTTTGCCAGGCAACAGCGCCATCAGCCGCGAGGTCGGGTCGAGGCGCTCGAGCTTGGGCATCGCCAGGTCGATCGAGAAGAGTCCCTTGGTCTGTGCGAGGCCCGCTGCCGCGGCTCCTGCGGCCGCGGCGAGCAGAGCCGGCAGCATGCCAGTCAGCGCTCCCACCGACGCGTCGATGCCCGCATAGATGTCGTGCGCGTCGGACAGCCGAAGCGAGCGCACCGCGAGGCCCGAGAGGTCGATCGCGAGCTCGGAGACCGTGGAAGCCAACGCTGCACAGACCGCGATCAAGCTGGCCGCCGACACGACGTCGTGGCTCTGCCCGACCTTACCCTCGTCGCGCAGCTCTTCTTGGCGCCTGTCGGAGGCTTCTTCTGTTTTGGACTCTTTGTCCTCGTCACTCATCGCGAGCCCCCCGACAGGAGCATGGCGAGGGTGTCAGGAATGTTGGCGATGGTCGCGGCCATGCCCTGCGCAAACTGCGGGGCCGAGACGACCAAGATCAGCGCGCCGACGCTGACGGACACACCAAAGGTAAGACCGAATACCTGCACCTTGGGCGCCGAGCGCGCGACCAGTGCTGTCCCCAGCTGCACGATGAACATCGTCCCCACCACGGGAGACGCGATTCGCAAGCCTTGTGCCACGATGCGTGTGCCGATCGTGAGCAAGTGTGTGGGCTCGAACGTGGGGAAGCCGCGCCCGCACGGGGCAATGGTAAGACTCGCGGCCAGCGCCTCGATGACGGTGTGATGTCCGTGCAGCACAAAAAAGATCATCACGGCGAGGCTCGTCATCAGCGACGACGTCGGCACACCATCGCTGTGAAATAGCGGGTCGATCTGGTTGGCAAAACCAAGCCCCATCGCGTTGCCAGCGAGCGTGCCGGCCGCCTCGGCCGCGGCCAGCGAAACGCGCACCGTCAGGCCGATCACCGACCCCACCAGCGTCTCGGACAGCGAGCTGATGAACAGGGGTCCCGGCTCGGTGGGCAGCGTGAGCGCACCACCCAGCGTGGGCAACGTGATGGCGAACGCGAGCACGAAGCTGAGTGCGGCGCGGATGCGGGCAGGCGCGAGCTCGCCGAACGGTGCCGGCATGAGGGACAGCGCCACCGCGACACGCAGCGAAACCAACGCCAAGAATGGCGCGATCCGCATGCCCTCAGCCATGAGTGCAGTTGCGTTCATCCCTATGGACGATTGTCAGGGATGGAGACGGCCGACCGCTACGAATATGGCCGTCGTGAAGTCCACCAGCTGCTGGAGCATCCACGGTCCTGCGATGACGATCGTCACGATGGTCGCTACCGCTTTGGGTGCAAACGCGACTGCGGAGTCGTTGACCTGTGTGGCAGCCTGCAAAATGGCGACGATCAGACCGATGACGACACCTGCCACGATCACCGGACCGCCGACCAACACCGCGGTCCACAACATCTTCCGGTACCAGTCGATGGCGAGTGCGATGGTCATTGGAACGATGCCACCAGCGAGCGCGTCAGCAACGCCCAGCCGTCGACGGCGACGAACAAGAGCAGCTTCAGCGGTGTAGACAGCGTGGTCGGCGGCAACATCATCATGCCCATGGCCGTCAGCAGAGAGGCCACCACGAGGTCGATCAGCGCGAACGGCAAGAACAACAAAAAGCCCATCTCGAAGCCTGTGCGCAGCTCGGAGATCATGAACGCGGGCACCAGCAAGTGGATACTCACCTCGGCCGGCGCACTGGGCAGCTTGGTCTTGGTGAGCTCGTAAAACAGCTTGAGGTCGTCCTCACGCGTCTGCGCCAGCAAGAACTCGGAGATGGGAATACGCGCCGCTTCCCAGGCCCCCGTCTCATCGAGGCGCTTTTCGGTGTACGGGATGATCGCGACCTCGTTGACCTTCGCACCCACGGGCGCCATCACGACGAAGGTGAGGAGCAGCGCGAGCGAGAGCATGACCTGGGTGGGCGGCACGTTCTGCGTGCCGACGGCCTGACGCACGAACGAAAGCACCACCACGATGCGTGTGAACGACGTCATCGAGATGAGCAGTGCGGGTGCCAAGGTCAGCACCGTGAGCAGCGCCAGGATCTTGAGTGTCGGCACCAGCTGCTCGGGACCACTGCCCGCGCCCACCGAGAGCGAGATGCTGGGCGCCTGTTGCTGCTGCGCCAGAGCGGTGCCCGCGAAGACGAGCAGCGCGAGAGCGGTCAGCGACAACAGACGGAAGAACCGCACGATCAGCGCCCCGAGGCTTTACGCAGGCGAAGCAGACCGGACACCGACTCCGACATCGCGTCGGGCGTCGACTCGACCACGCCGCTCGGACTGCTCGGCGTGCGCGCTTCGGCGGCGGGCTCTTCGTCGCGCGGCACAGGAGGATTGCTGAGCTCGTTGCGGATGGCTTCCTGACGGGCGAAGTCCCCGAGCCCAAACTCTTGACGCCCGCCCTCGATGCGCGCGAGCTCGGCGCGAGCCTCGGCGCGTGCTGCCTCGAGCCGAAAGCTCGCGGTCTGCTCGCGTGTCCGCTCGCGCTGCTCGAGCGCCGTCTTGAACAGTTCGCCGCCGAACGTGACCTCGTCGTCCTCGAACTCTTCGCGCTCCTTCGAGATCGGCGCTGCGCTGCGCTTGGGAACGACGGGGCTGAGCAGCTCTTCGGCCGCCGCGATCTTTTTGCTGCGCGAGCTGCGCGCCACCACCGTGGTCTGTCCGCCCTGGATCGAGAGCAGGTAGTCGCGATCGAACGCGCGCACGATCACCAGCTGGTGCCGCGGCCCGAGCCGCTTTTGCGCGACGATGTTGATGACCGGGATGTCGCTGTTGAACGTCTGTTTTTTCATGAACAAACGCAGCGCGCCGTAGGCGAGCGCGAGCAGCGCCGTGATCGAGATGAGCAGCGGCATCGTCGACGAGCCGTCTCCGGAGGCGAGCTTGGGGCTCGGCTTCTGCTCGGCCCGCTCGGGCGCCTTCTTGACGCCGAGCGTCTCGCTGGCCGTCTTTTGTGCAACGACCGGCTGGGCGGCGGGCAAGGCGATGGGCTGTGCCACAGGCGCGGGCTGCGCGACGGGAGCGGCGACGACCGGCGCAGCGGCCACGACCGGAGCAGGCAGCGCGACAGGCTTGGCGACGGGCTTGGGTGCGACGGCCTGGGCAACCGGCATCGGCGACCCTTCGCGCAGCGCCGGCAGCAGACCGCGCGCGATGCGGAACACGGTCTTTGCGCCGTCGCGCTCGACACGCACGTCGGCCGGAGCGAGGCGCGTCTTGTCGCCGAGCACGAGCACGACGGCGGCGCTCTTGTCGCTGCCTTCGGAGACGTCCACCGAGCGCACCGCGCCACCGTCACCGACCAGACGCAACAGCGGCGTGTCTTTGGCGTCGTAGAAACGAATGCGCACCGAGCCTGAGTACGTGCGAACGGTCGGCGTGTGCAGCACTTCGTCGGACAGCACGGTGAGCACGATGTCGGCCGCGTCGGCGGTGAGCGCGACGTCTTCGACGGCCTTGGCGAGTGCGTGCGCGGGCAACAGGGCGGGCGAGAGCAACAGCGCTGCCGCGAGCGCGAGCGCGAGCGCGTTGGGGCGAACGCTCATGGGCCCTCTCCACCGAGGCGACGCACGCGCTCTCTGGGCGACACGATGTCGGTGACGCGGATGCCGTAGCGCTCGCCCACCACCACGGCCTCACCGTGCGCGATCAGAGTGCTGTTGGCGTAGATGGAGAGTGGCGCACCGGCGGCGGTACCGAGATCGATGACGCTTCCGACGCCCACCGAGAGCAGCTCGCCGATGCGGATACGCTTCCTGCCGAGCTCCACCGTCAGCTCGAGGGGGATCTCGAGGATGCGCTCGATGCCCTCGGGAACCTGGTCGTCGTGCGCCTCTGCAACGTTGTCTCTCATAGGACTCCCTTCAGCACTTCGGTGACCTCGACCGCGATGTTGCCGTGGCTGACCACGGGCGCGCCGATGAACTTCTTCTGACCCTCGACGAAGATCTGCAGCGGTGAGCTGGGTGCTTCATCGAGTCGGAGGACGTCTCCGATACTCAGGGAGAGCACGTTCCGTACCGTGCTCTTTGCCTTGCCGAGCACGGCCACCAGCTCCAGCTCGGCAAACGACAGACGCGCCACCATGCGCGACTTGTCCCCACTCGCGACCACAGGTTCGTCGTTCTTTTCTTCGACCTTGGGCGGCCTGATGGCGTTGCCGCTCAGTAAGATGCTCAGCTCCTCGACGGAGTCCGCATTGAGGCTGACGGTCAGCGGCATGCGCAAGAGCGGCTCGAACTGCCCGAGCCGCGGCATGTCCACCGGACGACCCAGCACCTCGGTGATCGAGATGGTCAGCTCGCTGGTGCCCCACAACGTCGCAAACGCACTCAGCGCCTCTTCGCAGAACGGGCGCACGATCCGGCGGTCGAGCGGGCTCAAAAAATCGCGCACCGACTCGCCCGTATTGGCCGAGCCAATCGACTGCGTGGCCGCACCGCCGAGGCGTCGATTGAGTACGAAGCTCGTCAGCGCGGGTCCCATCACCATAAAACAGATGGCACCTTCCCCGGTGCGCAGGACACAGACTGCGGCGCCCGGCGGAACGGACTGCTGACTGACGCCGTAGGGCACGATGTCGGTGGTCGCCTCGCGCACCATCGCGGAGACACCGAGCATGCGCCGCAAGATCTTGCGCACCTCGGCTGCCCAGTCGCGCGCAACCTCGTCTGCCTTGCCGAGACACTGGCGCAGACGCTGGTCTGCGGAGCCCAGCTCGACGTCTTTGGCAGACGTGCTGCTGCCCGCGGCGCCTGCGCGCATCGCCTGCAAGAGCGCATCGGTTTCGTCGGTAGAGAGCAGCGGCTCGTAGCCGTTTTCGCTCATTGGATGACGAACTCGGTGAAGTAGACCTGCGTGATGCGCGAGGTGGGCATGGCCTCGTTGGCGATCCGTTTCACGCGCTTCTGGATGTCGCGTTTGTTGTCCGCGCCCGAGGTGTCCGCGACGGTCAACGACGACAGGTACAGCAAGATCTGATTGCGGACCGGGACCAGGTGGGCCTCGACCTCGGCCTTGGCGCCCTCGCTCGTGATGCGAACCTGCATCGACACCTTGAGGTAACGATCGCTGTCCGGATCGGCGAGGTTGGTGACCATCGAGTCCAGCGCGAGCAGCGGGCCACCTGCCGCCGGCTCCTCACCGCCAGCTGCTTCGCCGTGGCCCTTGGACTCGCCGTGCCCCCCGGCCGGCTTACCGTGTCCCCCCTCTTCGGCTTTCTCTTCTTCGGCTTCTTCGCCGCCGCCGTGCTCGCCTTCGGCGGCCTCGGCCTTTTCTTCGCCGTGGCCCTCGGCCTTCTTTTCGCCGTGCGCGTCGTCGGCCTTCTTGGGCTGCGCAGCCGCGTGTTGCTGGGTGTAGAAGAAATAGCCGCCCAGACCCAGCACCGCGACGAAGTTCACGAGTGCGAGGATGGTCATCAGCTTCCCACCTTTGGCGGCAGGAGCAGTAGGTTCAGGAGACGCCGCAGCGTCGTTGCTCTCGGACATGCTCGACGCGAGTTGCAGCCGACGTGCCAGCGAACGATCGCGCGAATCTCGTGCAGATTTGAGCGCTCCCCGCAAGCGGTCGAGCGCCAAAGCTGCACGCTGCGGTCAGCTCATTGACGCTCCGCCGCGAGTCGAGGCGAAACAGGTGTGGCGAGAAAAGTAGGAGATCGTCCCTGACAGCGGACCCATGACCTACCTTTCTTCGCGTTCTCGGTTTACGGTCCTGCCGCGAAAGGCGATGCCCGTGGACGATCTCTCCTCCGATCTCGCGTCTCTCAAAATCGATCGCAGCCCACCCCGCCCGTCAGGGAGCAGCGCGCTGCCTCGGATCCTCGGCTGGCTGGTCGCACTCGGGCTCCTGATCGGGCTCGCTGTATGGCTCTACCCTCGACTCGAGGCCCAATTCTTCAAGGCGGAGGTGAAGACCTCCACCATCCTCGAAGTATCTCCGTCACTCGCTGTCACGTCTTTGACTGCGACTGGCTACGTAATCGCCGAGAGGCGCTCCAAGGTAGGCGCCAACGTACCCGGCCGGATTGCCAAGCTGCTCGTACGCGAGGGCGCGGAGGTCAAACAGGGAGACGTGCTGCTCGAGCTCGACGCGGACGACCAGAAGAGCAACGTGGCGGCCGCGCAGGCACGCGTGCTCGCGTCCGATGCCAAGGTGCTCTCGGCGCGCGCGAGCCTGCACGAGCTGCACGTCCAGCTCGAGCGACAAAAGGTGCTGCTCACCCAGAGCGCCGCGGCCCGCTCCACGGTCGAAGACCTGGAGGCGCGCATCGCCTCGGCCGAAGCGAGCATCGTGGCCGCCCAGGCGGAGTCGCGCGCGGCCGTCGCGCAGGTCCAGCTGGCGCGCGTCACCCTGGGCCGGATGACCGTGGTGTCCCCCATCGACGGCACGGTGCTCGACAAGCCCAAGGACATTGGCGAGACGGTCGACTCCCAGTCGTCTCTGCTCGAGCTGGCCGACCTCAAGTCCCTGGTAGTAGAAATCGACGTCCCCGAGTCGCGACTGTCGTTGATCAAGGTCGGCGGCCCGTGCGAGATCGCCCTCGACGCATTCGCCGGCAAGCGCTTTCGCGGCAAGGTGCGGGAGATCGGCAAACGGATCAATCGCTCCAAAGCCACCTTGTCCGTCAAGGTCGAGTTCGACGACGAGAGCCAGGGCGTGCTGCCCGATATGTCCGCGCGTGTCTCGTTCTTGACCGAGGCGCTCGATACCAATGCGTTGGCAGCACAATCCAAGCTGGTGGTCCCGGCGGCCGCGCTCGCACCGCGCGAAGGCAAACAAGGGGTGTTCGTCGTCGAAAGCGGCGTCGTGCGCTTTGAGCCCGTAACGCTTGGCCCCAAGACTGGCGACGGCTTCGAGTTGGTTCAGGGACCGCCCGTGGGGACCCGCATCGTGATGACTCCGGACGCAGCACTGAGCCCAGGCCAGCGCGTCAAAGAAAGGAAGGACTGATGTCCGAAGCGAATGGCAAGGCGGCCGTCGTCGAGCTGCGCTCCGTGAGCAAGGGCTACGAGCGCGGCAAAGAAGTCGTGCACGTGCTCGACAACTTGAGTCTGACCGTGCAGCGGGGCGCGTTCGAAGCGTTCATGGGCCCGTCGGGTTCGGGCAAGTCGACCTTACTCAACCTGATCGCAGGGATCGACCGAGCGTCGCAGGGCTCCGTGTTGGTGGCCGGCTCCGAGCTCACCAGCATGAGCGACGGCAACCTGGCCAAGTTCCGCTCCAGCACGCTCGGCTTCATCTTTCAGCAGTACAACCTGCTGCCCGTGTTGAGCGCGCTCGAGAACGTGGAGCTGCCGTTGCTGCTCACCAAGCTCGGCAGCAGCGAGCGCAAAAAGCGTGCGCAGACGGCACTCCGCGTGGTCGGTCTCGAAGACCGCATGGGGCACTACCCTCGCCAGCTCTCGGGTGGTCAAGAGCAGCGCGTGGCCATCGCGCGCGCCATCGTCAACGACCCGCAGATCATCGTCGCCGACGAGCCCACCGGCGACCTCGACCGCAAGAGCGCCGACGAGATCTTGGGCCTGCTCGGCAAGCTCAACACCGAGTTTGGCAAGACCATCTTGATGGTCACGCACGACCCCGCCGCCGCCGAGCGCGCGACCCTCGTGCACAAGCTCAACAAGGGGAGGCTCGAATGACGCTGGTCGAGCTGGCCGCGCGCAACGCGCTGCGCAACCGCTTCCGCACGTCCCTCACGGTGGTCGGCGTGGCCGTCGCCATCATCGCGTTCGTGCTGCTGCGCACGGTCATCACGTCGTGGAACATCGCCGCCGAGTACTCGGCCAAAGATCGCATCGCCACGCGCCACAAGCTGTCGTTCGTCATCTCGCTCCCCAGGCGCTACGTCGACAGCGTGCGCGAGGTGCCTGGCGTGCAGAAGGCCACCTGGATGAACTGGTTTGGCGGCAAAGACGCCAAAAACCCGGACAACTTCTTCGCCAACTTCGCGGTCGACGCCAAGACCTTCCTCGAGGTGTACGACGAGGTGCAGCTGCCCGAGGCAGACAAGACGCACTGGCTCGAAGATCGACAGGGCGCCATCGTGGGCAGCAGCCTCGCCAAGCAGCTCGGCCTCAAGGTGGGCGACAAGTTTACGCTCGCCGGCACCATCTTCCCCGGCGACTGGACGTTCAACATCGACGGCATCTACACGTCGTCGCGCAAGTCGTTCGATCAGTCTTCGTTCATGTTCCACTGGGACCTGTTGAACGAGGCGTTGCCGCAGAACCGTCGCGACCAGGTGGGCTGGATCGCCACGCGCGTGGGTGACAGCGGCCGTGGCGCCGACGTCAGTGCGGCCATCGACAAGATCTTCGATCAGTACGACACACAGACCGTCACCATGAGCGAGCGCGCGCTCAATTTGTCGTTTTTGGGCATGTTTTCGGCCATTCTCAAGGCCATCGACATCGTCTCTCTGATCATCTTGTTGATCTTGATGATGATCCTGGCCAACACCATCGCGATGGGCGTGCGCGAGCGGACCAGCGAGTACGGTGCGCTGCGCGCGCTGGGCTTCACGCCTGGCCACATCCGGTTCTTCATCATCGGCGAGTCCACCACGGTGGGTCTGTTGGCCGGCCTGGTGGGCATCGCCATCGCCTGGCCGCTGGTCAACAAGGGCATCTCCGCCGTCATCGAAGAAAACATGGGCGGCATGTTTCCTTACTTCCGCATCGAGCCGATCACCCTCGTGCTCGCGTTGCTGCTGGCCGTGGTGCTGGGCGCCCTGGCCGGGCTCGTGCCCGCCATCCAAGCGGGCAAGCTGACCGTCGTCAACGCGCTGCGGCGCATCGAGTAAGAGGCGCGCAACCATGGTTCCTGTCTCCTACAACCTCCGCAGCCTGACGGTCCGCAAGACCACCACCGCCGCCACCGCGCTCGGCATCGGGCTGGTGGTGTTCGTGTTCGCCGCCGTGCTGATGCTGTCCGAAGGCATCAAAAAGACGCTCGCGAGCAGCGGGCGACCCGACGTCGCCATCATCATCCGCAAGGGCTCCGACGCCGAGCTCTCGAGCGCGGTCGACACGCCCAGCGTCGGTCTCATCCTCGCCAGCAAAGAGGTCGCGCGTCGTAAAGACGGCAAGAGCGACGGCGTGGGCGAGCTCGCCGTCGTGCTGATGCTCGACAAGCTCGGCACGGACGGCATGTCCAACGCTGCTCTGCGCGGCGTCCCCGAGGACGTCTTCGAGTTTCGCCCCGAGGCGAAGCTCATCGCGGGGCGCAAGGCCAAGCCGGGCAGCGACGAGTGCATCATCGGTCGCGCTATTCGTGGTCGCTTCAAAGGCCTGGAGCTCGGTCAGAGCTTCGAGCTGCGCAAGAACCGGCCGCTCAAGGTGGTGGGCGTGTTCGAGTCGGGCGGCTCGTCGTTCGAGTCGGAGATCTGGGCCGACGTCGACAGCGTGCGTTCGGCCTTCGGGCGCGACGGCATCGTCTCGTCGGTGCGTGCACACCTCACCGACGCCTCGTTGTTGACCTCGTTCAAGACCTCCATCGAGAGCAACCGTCAGCTGGGTCTCGAGGTGCAGCGCGAGTCTGAGTACTACGAGAAGCAGTCCGAGGGCAGCTCGCTGTTCATCACCACGCTCGGCACCATCGTCGCCTTCTTTTTCGCGGTCGGCGCGATGATCGGCGCGATGATCACCATGTACTCGGCCGTGGCCAACCGCAAACGCGAGATTGGCACGCTGCGTGCGCTCGGCTTTGGCAAGACCGCCATCATGACGTCGTTCTTGCTCGAGTCGCTGTTTCTCGCGCTGATTGGTGGTGCGCTCGGCGCGGCCGGCTCGCTGGCCATGGGCTTCGTCGAGTTCTCCATGGTCAACTTCCAGAGCTGGAGCGAGATGGTGTTCCGCTTCGAGCCGACGCCGCAAATCATCATCGGCTCGTTGTGTTTCGCCACCGCGATGGGCTTCTTGGGCGGCCTCTTCCCAGCCGTACGCGCAGCCCGCATGCCCCTCATCAAGGCCCTCAAGGACTAGGGCGCCACTGTTTTGCCTGCAAAGGGGACGGAGCTCGGTTTCTCGGTTTGGCCCCTTCGGCTTGCTGCTGTGCAAAGGACGCCCCCAAAGGGGACGGATCTCGGTTTCTCGGTTTTGGCCCTTTCGGCTTGTCGCTGTCAGGGGCGCAGAGGGGACGCGCAAAGGGGACGCGCAAAGGGGACGGATCTCGGTTTCTCGGTTTTGGCCCCTTCGGCTTGCTGCTGTCAGAAAAGGCCAAAACCGAGAAACCGAGATCCGTCCCCTTACTGGTCCCCTTGCTGCGTCCCCTTGCTGCTGTCGCTGCTCGGTTTTGGCCCCTTCGGCTTGCTGCTGTCAGAAAAGGCCAAAACCGAGAAACCGAGATCCGTCCCCTTTAGTCCCCTTTAGCTCCCCTTTTAGCGCTCCCTCACTGCTTCGCTTGCAGCGACACGATCAGGTACGCGTTGCCGCCGTGGTTGTGTAGGTGCAGGCGGATGGGGTCTCCCAGCGCTAGTGACCTGGTCGCCGTGAAGCTGGCTTTGACCACGTCGCCTGCGCTGGGAATGGGGATGCTGGTCTCCCACTGCAGCGCATCCCCAAACAAGATGGCTACGTGCGCCTCTGCGGGCTCGGGCGCCGTCAGGTCGTAGTGCAGCAGCTCCATCTTGAGCTCGGTGCCTCTGGCCAGCGCGAGCTGCGAAGGATGCTCCGAGAGCACGTAGTTGCAGCGGGTGGTGTCGATCTCGAAGCTGCCGTACTCGAGGAAGGTCGCACTCGCCGCGCAGGTCAGCTCACCGGGCTGGTGACTACGCAGCGGATCGAGTGCGGCCTCGTACCGGCGCCAGCCCTGGTTGTCGACCAGCGGCTCGAAGCGCGCAGTCGGCACGCCCCCATCGCCGAGCATGGCGCCGCTCGCGTCGAGCGCTGGCAAGGGCGTCAGCGATGCGTCGACCATCCTGCTCGAGCCGTCGGCCGCGCCCTGGTTTTGGACCGTGGGGGAGCCATCTCCGTCCGTACAGGCCGCAGCCAACGAGCCGATCACGACGACCGACCCGAGCAGACCAAACCGCTCACCGCGTATGAACATCATATTGCGCTCGTAGGCCAAGCAAAGGGGATGGAACGTGGCGGACGAACTCATCGTTCATACGTGCAGGAGCGTCAAGCCGGACCGAGCAGCTGCTCGAGGTGCTTGAACAGCTGCTCCTCGGTAAACGGCTTGACCAGGGCAGCCTGATACAGCGCTGTCTCTTTGGGCAGCGCCTCGGGCAGCGCAGTCATCATCACCACGGGGATGGTGTGCAGGGCCTTGTCGGCACGTATCGCGAGCAGCGTCCCCAGGCCATCGAGCACGGGCATCATCACGTCGAGCAGCACGAGGTCTGGACGGTGCTCGGCCATGCTCGACAACGCAAGCCTGCCGTTGATGGCAATGGATGCGGTATACCCGTGCTCCGTCAGAATCTCGGCAACGATGTCGGCAATGCCAAACTCGTCGTCGACTATGAGGATTCGTTTGGTCATGCCCGTTGCTTGCGCTTCTTGCTCGCCTTACCCGGCCGCGTCGGCACCTTCTTCTCCAGTGCACGCGGCTGCTGCTTTGCAATGGACCGCTTGGGGTTTTCTTTACTGATCCGTCGCGCGATCACGGCCTCGCTGCTGGTGTTGGGGACCTCTGGGTCGACCACGATGCCCTTCGTGGTGATCGCAAATTCTCGTATGGAAAGGTCGTGCCCGCTATCACGCAGCTTGAGTACCGTCACCGTGCGCCGCGTGCGTTGGACACGCTCGGTGTGGTTGAGCAGCAGGATGTTGTGCGTGAGCGCAGACATTCCGAGCATGGACAGCTGCAGGTTCTCGCCGAACAGGTCCGGCGTCTCCGACGAGTACACCGAGGTGACGCCCAGGTTTTCGAGCTCGTCGACCAGACACGACATCACCTCGCGGAGGCGGTCGGGCGTGTCGGCCGCGGCCTGAAAACCCTGCAGGCCATCGATGAACAGCCGCTTGAGATGGTGGTGTTTGGCGACTCGGATCAGCCTGTCGGCGAGCTCGTCGATGACGCCCTCGACCGGGCGGTTCCAGTGGATCTCGACCAGCTCGCCCTCACGGGCCGTGGCGAGGGCGAGGCCGAGCCGCTTGCTCTTCTCGATGATGGCGGCCGGACGCTCGAAGAAGCCGAAGTACGCGCCAGGCTCGTTGCGGGCGATGCCTGCCCGCAAGAAGTGCAGGCCCATGATGGTCTTGCCGCTGCCCGAGGGACCGACCAGAGCGGTGATGGAGCCCTCGGGCACCCCCCCTTGGGTCATGGCGTCGAGGCCCTCGATGCCGAACGGCGTGCGGCCCGGGCCAGGCGTCAGCGACCGGTCGACGCCGGGGTGCACCCCCACCGTCTCGATCCGGGGCAGCACGCGCACGCCCTCGTCGCTGATCTCCATGTAGTGCTTGCCGCGCACCTGCGAAGCGCCGCGCATCTTTTTGACGGTGATGTAGCGGACCGCACGTAGGCGCTTGACCTCGTCGTCGAGCTCGACGATGCCGTCGACCATGGTGCGCTCGGGCCGAAAGCCCCGCGGCCGCTCGGTGCTGTTCAAGAGCAGTGCAGTGCAGCCGACCATCGACGTGACGACCTGCAGCTCGTGAATGAACTTTTTGAAGTCCTTGGCGCTGGGCGACGCTTCTTCGGCCGCGATCAGGCCATCCAAGATGACCACGCTCGCCTTTTGGGCGCTGATGGTCTGGCGCACGAGCTTGAGCAAGCTGCCGAGCCCCTCGGACTCGAGCACCTTGAACGCGCTGATGAACGAGACGCGATCGGGGACGGCGCTGGCATCGAAGAACGACATCCGGCGCAGGTGCCAGAGCAGCCGCGTGTGGGACTCGGCCAGCAGCGTGATGTACACCGCCCGCCCGCCGCCGCGGGCGTGGTTGAAGCAGAAATGGCTGCCTAGAGTCGTCTTGCCGACGCCGGGTGGACCCTCGACGATGTAGACGCCGCCCGTCAGGAAGCCGCCTTCCAAGATCGTATCGAGTCCGGGGATGCCCGTCGCCACTCGACTCACAAACTCACCTGTCATCGTCACTCCCGAGCCTTTTCAGGGGCAACTCTACGCAAAATTGGGACCCCTCTCCAGGGCTACTCTCCACGGAGACGGTCCCGCCCATGGCTTCGCACAGCTGCCGCACGATCCACAGGCCCACGCCAAAGCCGGCCCGGTTGCGGGTGGGGCCGCGCTCGAAGCGCTCGAAAATGCGCTCTTGATCCGCCTCGGCGATGCCCACCCCGAGGTCGTTCACCAACAGCTGTGCAGTGTCGGACGTGTGCGTCAGCGACACCCGGATGGGGCTGCTGTTGCCGTAGCGGATGGCGTTGGAGACCAGGTTGCTGACGATCTGCTCGAGCCGCATGCGGTCCCAGCTGCCGCGGACCTGCGCCGGCACCTCGAGCGTGAGCTCGCTGCGAGAGGCCGCGAGCTCGCGCTCGAAGCCGGCGACCACCTCGCGGACGACCTCACTCAGGTCGACCCCATCTTCGAAGACCAGGTCGATGCGGCCGGAGTGCAGACGAGAGACGTCGAGGATGCGGTTGAGGGCGCTGGTGAAGCGCCCCAGGCGTTTGGCGAGCAGCTCGCATTGATCGTGTAGCCAGCTGGCGGACACCGCACCGTCGCTTGCGCCGCCTGCGGCAGTACGCAGGCGATGCACCTGCAGGACCAGGGGCGAGATGGGGTTTCTCAGCTCGTGGGCCGCCGCGATGATGAACTCGTCTCGGATCCGAAGCTCGGCCTCGAGATGAAGGAGGCGTGCGCGCAGCTCACTCAACTCGCCGGCTGGATCGTCGTGTCGGTGCACCAAGGGGGAGTCCTCTCATCGACCGGCCTCACGCTACCTGTGAGTTCACGCCGTGCGCGCGCAGCGTCCCGCGACGCGAGCGACGATACACCATCGTGTGATTCGTGTGGCCGCGCCGCCTACCTTCCCTCTCCTCCGGCGGTCGCGCAAGTACGGCAATTTCGTCATTGGCCGCGAGCGACAGACTACAAAATCGACTCCGGTTGGCTCACTCTGGTCTCAAGTCCATCGGGGCCCGGTCGATTCGAACGCGACGGGGATTCGCGGGACGATCGGTCCTCCGCGGGCCGGGGAGCCCGTTGTCGAGGTCGTCAGGTGCGAGCCGGGGGTCCACCCAAGCGGCGCCTTTGGAGTGCGGTTTTCATGACCATCACGCAAGGCACGGATGCGCGCGGAGGGCTCGGCACGCGAGCCAAACTGATGGCGCTGACCATCGCGGTCATCTGGCCGACTCTCTTGATCGCTGCCTACTTCGAGCCCACGTGGCACGCGCTCTCCCTGGTGGGCGGCACGTTCGTGCTCGCGCTGGTGGCGAGCCTCGTGATCGCGAGCGTGACCCTCCGCTCGTTGAGACGGGGCACCGATAGCCTGACCGCGGCCAGCACCCTGGTGCGGCAGAACCAAGACTTCACGGCGCGCGCGGCCGTCTTCGGCGATGGCGAGCTCGATCGCCTGAGCGCGGCGTTCAACGCCATGCTCGAGCGGCTCGAGATCCGTGACCGCGAGCTCGACAAACACCGCCGTCAGATCGAGACCACCCTGGTCGAGCGCACACGCGAGCGCGACCATCAGACGCAGGAGCTGCGCGGCGTGCTCGACAGTATCGAGCAGGGCGTCGTGTTGCTCGACCGCGCCGGGATGCCGAGTGCCGAGCGCAACGCGGTGTTCGACCGCTGGTTTGGTGCGCCCGAGCCCGGGCAGACCTTTGCGCAGATCGTGGGACGCGTCGCGAGCCCGTTTGCGGTCGACTTCAGCCAACAGTGGCAGCAGCTCACCGATGGCTTCTTGCCGGTCGAGCTCAACGTCTACCAGCTGCCGCGTCGCCTCTCGACGGAGAACAATCGGCACTATCAGCTCTCGTACCGTACCCTCGGCACCGACCCTGAGTGTTTCGAGCGACTCTTGGTGATCGTCTCCGACATCACCGAGTCCGTCGAGGCCGCGCAGCGCGAAGCGGACCTGGCTCAGCTGCTCGGCCTGCTCGACCAGCTGTCCATCGACCGCGGAGGCTTTTCCAACTTCTTCGTGGAGACGCAGGAGCTGATCGCAAAGGTTGGAGAAGACGACAGGCGCGAGCGCAGCGCCGTCTTACGCGACCTGCACACTCTCAAGGCCAACTTCGCACTGTTCGGTCTGTCGCCGCTCGCCACCTTGGTGCACGAGATCGAAGATCTCCTGCGCCGAAAGTGGACAGCTGCCCACGGCAGAAGATCGCCTCGATCTGATCGAGAGCTGGCAGCGCTACGAGAACCGCGCGCGTCCGTTCTTGAGCGAACGTGCACCCACGGCCAGCGTCGACCGACGTTCGCTCGACCGCTTGTTGGGCGCGATCCGCGAGCAGCGCCCCGCGGCCGAGATCATCGACCTGGCTTCGCGCCTGGTGAAAGAACCAGTGGCACCCAAGCTCGCGCGCATGGGTGAGCGTGCGCGCGCCTTGGCGCTCAGGCTGGGCAAAGGTCCGGTCCAGGTCGAGGTGGACGCCGAGGGTGTGGTTGCACCCTCGCACCTCGGCTGGCTGTGGCGTGTGCTGCCGCTGGTGGTGGCCAACAGCGTCGACCACGGCCTCGACGAGGCGAGCGAGCGGCTGGCCCACGGCAAGCCCTCCGAAGGCAAGCTGCGCATCTCCGCCAGCGAACAACTTTCCTCGTTGATCATCGAAGTCGAGGACGACGGGCGCGGAGTGGACTGGGAGCGCGTGCGCGCACGAGCGGAGCGGCTCGGTCTTCCTGCACGCACCCACGAAGAGCTGGTCAGTGCGCTGTTTGCCGACGAGCTGAGCAGCAAGGAACGCGTCGACAACGTGTCGGGCCGTGGCGTGGGCCTGGCCGCCGTGGAGGCTGCTTGCCAGCAGCACGGCGCGCGCATCGGCGTCGTCTCCGAGCGCGGCAAGGGCACGCTGTTTCGTTTTGTCGTCGATAGCGACAACGACACCGGCGCACGCGGAGCCAGCGAACGAGTGCGCACCAAGACTGCGTGACATGCGCCTCAAGTCGTGACCTGTTCCGGTCGATATGAGCAATGGACCTTACTCTGGCCGAGAGGCCAGCCGCGAGCCCCAGATGAGCCAACCTGCCAGCGACAAGAAGAAGTCGTTCTCGATCAGCAAACTACGAAACATCATCCTGGTCTGCCTGGTCGCTGGCGTAGCGATCTACACGGGCGTCATGTTCTCCCTGGCGCAGCGG
>JBEGTL010000122.1:0-16968 GCA_041179425.1 Pseudomonadota bacterium
TCCAACCCCGAAGCGGGCATTACCGCAGGTTGGGATACACGCCGGCTGTGGGTGACAGGCTTCGAAGAAAATCAACGTGCTTGCCGAATCATCGGCGAAGCGCGCAACAATGAAGACATCGCAGAGTTGCTGCGCCGGCTCGCGCTCTCGCAGGTGTTCGACGATGTCGTTTTGGTGCGCACAGGCATGCCTCGCGTATCCGACGGAGCGGCGGCGCTCGTGGCGTTCGAGCTGACCTGCAAGGTGAGGTACTGAGCCCATGGCAGACACGGCCGCACAGCAGTTCACCAAGCTACCGTCGTCGAGCAAGATCCTGCTGCTCGCGCTGCTCCTCGTGTTGATTGGTGCCGCGTACTACTCGGCCATCCACGGGCCACTCACCGAGGAGATCGAGGCGACCGCCGGGAAAAAGGCCGTACTCGACGATCAGCTCGCCAAGGCCAAAGAGCTGCAGGCGCGCTTCCTCAAGCTGCGTGAAGAGCTCGAGCAGCGCAAGGTCGCCGAGCAAGAGCTGGTGCGCGTGTTGCCGCCGCGCGCCGAGATCGCGTCGATGCTCGCAGAGCTCAACCGGCTCGCCGAGCTGAGCGGTCTCGCCATTCAAGCCGTCGAGCCCATGCGCGAAGAAGCCGAGCAGTTCTACAACCGCATCCCCGTCAACTTGGCGGTCTCCGGCAAGTACCACCAGCTCGCGAAGTTCTTCTACAACGTGAGTCGGCTGCAGCGCGCCATCAACATGGAAAACATCGTCATCGGCACGCCCAAGCTGCAAGGAGAAGATCTGGTCCTGCAAGTGCACGTGCTGGCCACCACCTTCCGCCGAAAGGATGCGTGAGCCCATGCTGCGCACCTCCTTTGTGCGGACCTCGTTGGCGGCGACCGCGCTCGCGTCCTGTCTCGTGCTCGGCTGCGACTCTTCCGATGCGGTGATCTCCAACAATGGAGCGCCACCGCCGCCTCCTGCGACCGGCGCAGTGGCTTCGTCCGGGGCGATGCCGGCGCACGCCGAAACCATCGTGCGCGCCTACCGCGACAGCGACTTCGTGGAGAGCGAGCAGAACCGCGACCCGTTCCGCAACTACGCCAACGAGCTGCGCGTCAAGGCGCCGGTGGTCGCACAGCGGCTCGTGTTGATGCCTGACACGGGCATCGACGAGATGCGGCTGATCGCGATCATCAGCGGCATCGAGCAACCCCGTGCGATGATCGTAGATCAGCGCGGAGTGGGCTACGTGACCACACGCGGAGACTTCGTCGGCAAGGCCGACGTGGTGCAGGGCGGTGGCTCGGAGAGCCTGCCTGTTGCACTCAACTGGCGGATCGATCGGATCCGCGTGAACGAGGTGGTGCTGGCGCGGGAGGACCCGTCGGCGCCCAATCGTCCACCGCTCACCAAGGTCATCCCTCTTCACGAGGACGACCCAGCTAACGGAGCCGCTGCCAAAACCAATGGCTGAGCTCGTTGCGTGGTGCGGGCGACACTGAGCGAGAAACTGCGGGCCGGGGGGAAATCGGCTCGCGAGTGAACTGCTTAGTTGCGTCCGTGCTGACGAACCATTGAAGATCTCGAGAGAACGGCCAGAAGAAGGGGACCGTCCATGCGGCAAGGCTTCCGGATGTTGACCGTAGTGGCGCTGATGGCGAATGCGGATGTCGCACTCGCAGAGGGGGGGCGCGCGGTCTTGAAGCAAGTCGAGGTACGGGGCCACGGTGAACGTGCCGACGTCGTGCTCGAGGGCAGCTTCCGCGCAGAGAGCTACGCAGTGCGCACACGCGCAGGTGGCGACGTGCTGGTGATCGACGTGGCCGACACGACGCTCGGCGACCGCGATGGAGTCTCGCTCGAGAGCACCGACCTGGTGCGCTCGGCACAGGCCACTGCGACCGAGCGCGGCGTGCGCATCGAGCTCGCGCTGCAAAAGCACGTGACCTACCGAGCGCGCGCGGCCGAGCACGGTGTCGTCATCTCGCTCGAGCAGCTCGGGGGCCAGGATCTCGAGGTCGTGCCGCCCGCTGCCGCTGCACAGAGCGAGAGCACGGCGGTGCGCAAGGTACTGCTCGAGAAGCGCGACGTGCGCGAGCGCGTGGTGATCGAGCTGAGTCGCCCGACCGAGTTTCGTGTCTTGCCGGGCACCAAGGGGCCGGCGCGGATGGAGCTCAAGCGTGCTTCGCTCGCGCGTGCACTCGGCGACAGCTTCTCCGAGCCCTCGCTCGAGCTGATCAAGGGCGTGCGGGTCAAGGCAGACGGCGAACGCGTGCTGGTCGAGGTCGACCGCGCCGACAACGCCGTGGGCACGGCGATCCGTGAGGGCGACCGCATCGTGTGGATGTTCGCGCCGAGCGCGGTCGTCGAGGGCGGCAAGCCCAAGCCGCGCACGCTGGTGGCGGCGACGCCCGAGGTCGTCGAGACCGACGTCGACTCCGAAGAGGCAGCGTCGTTCGTCAGCGGTGCGCTGCTGCAGACCAAGACCGTGGGCGGCCAGAAGTTCAACGGCCGGCGCATCGATCTCGATTTCAAAGACGCCGACATCCACAACATCCTGCGGCTGTTGTCCGAGGTGGGTGGCGTCAACGTGGTCACCAGCGACGACGTGTCGGGCTCGGTGACCATTCGTATGCGCGACGTGCCCTGGGATCAGGCGCTCGACGTCATCTTGCAGGCCAAGGGGCTCGGCGCCGAGCGGCGCGGCAACCTGATCCGCGTGGCGCCCAACGACGTGCTCGAGAAAGAGCGCGAGCTCGCCATCGCGCGTCAAAAGCAGCAGATCGAGCTCGCTCCGCTGGAGACGCGCCTGGTGCCCGTCAGCTACGCGACGGCCAAAGATCTGCAGCCGCGGGTCCACGAAGTGATGTCGCCGCGCGGCAACGTGTCGGTCGACGAACGCACCAACGTGCTGATCGTGCGCGACATCGTCGACAACCTCGACGACGTCGAGGAGCTGGTGCGCACGCTCGACACGCAGACGCCGCAGGTGCTGGTCGAGGCGCGCATCGTCGAGGCCACGAGCAACTACGTGCGCGACGTCGGTATCCAGTGGGGCGGCGACGTCTCGCTCAACCAGGCGTTCGGCAACCAGACGGGCCTCGTGTTCCCGAGCAACGTCGGCATCGCCGGTGGTGCGTACGACTCGTCCAGCACGCCCACGCAGGGCTTGTCGCCGCTGGCTGCGCAGACCGCGGTTCCCAACTTCGCCGTCAACTTGCCGGCTGCGGCGGGCGCCGGCGCAGGTGGCGCGCTGGGTCTCACGCTGGGCAGCGTCGACGGCAACTACAACCTCAACGTGCGCCTGAGCGCGGCCGAGTCTACCGGCTCGGTGAAGATCATCAGCTCGCCGCGCGTGCTCACGCTCGACAACCACGCGGCGCGCATCTCACAAGGCACGCAGATCCCGTACTCGCAGGTCAGCGCGCAGGGCGTGCAGACCGCGTTTCAGACGGCGGTGCTCGAGCTCAACGTGACGCCTCACGTGACGGCCGATGGTTCGGTCGCCATGAAGGTCAACGTCACGCGCAACGAGCCCGACTTCACGCGTACGGGTGCCAACGGTCAGCCCACCATCCTCAAGCGTGAGGCGCAGACCGAGCTGCTGGTCTCCGACGGCCACACCGCCGTCATCGGCGGCATCTACACGCGCAACAGCGGTCGTACGGTCGACCAGGTGCCGCTGTTTGGCGACATCCCGATCATCGGCCTCATCTTCCAGCGTCGGCGCTTGCTCGACACGCGCAACGAGCTGCTCATCTTTTTGACCCCGCGTATCGTCAACCGCGAGCAGTCGATGATGTCGGCGGCTCCGGCCGCGGCCGCGCACCCCTGAGCCGCTCGACGCTGGGTCGCCGGCAGTCTCCGCGCACGGCCGGGGCGGTTGTGGCTGAGCCCGTGCCTGCGCTAAGTTTTGGCGCATAATCGGCCTCGATGGCCGACCGTGTTTTTCTCTCGGGACCGATGGGTAGTGGCAAGTCGCGCATCGCGCGGGCGCTGGGCGAGCTCTGGCACGCGCCGGTGGTCGATCTCGACGAGCGCATCGAGCGGCTGGCGGGCGCCACCGTCGCCCAGCTGTTCGAGCGCCACGGAGAAGCGCGCTTCCGAGCGCTCGAGCAAGAGGCACTGAGCAAGGTGCTGGCCGACCCGGCCACGCGCATCGTGGCGCTGGGCGGCGGCACGGTGACCTCGCGTGACGCCCGACGCACGCTGCTCAGGGCGGGCACGCTCATCACGCTGCGCGCCTCGCTCGACACCCTGGTCGCCCGTGTGGGCTCGGGCCGCGACCGCCCGCTGCTCCACGGGGCCGACCCGCGCGAGCGCCTGGCGACGCTCCTCGAGCAGCGCGCCGAGGCGTACGCGGAGTGCCACGCCGAGGTCGACACCGACGGTCGCGACCCGCTCGTGCTTGCCCAGGAGATCGACGCGGTGGTCGGCGAGCAGCCCATCGTGGTGCCGATGGGCCTACGCACCTATCGCGTCGAGGTGGGCCCGGGCGTGCGCCACAGCCTGACCAAGCGCGTACGCGCAGCGACCAGCGGCAAACACGTGGTGCTCGTCACCGACACCGGGGTTGTCGAGCCCTGGGCCAGCCGCATGGAGCACGAGCTCAAAGAGGCGGGCTACCAGGTCGCGTTCGTGTGCCTGCCGGCCGGCGAAGAGCACAAAAACATCACCAGCATCCAGACCATCTGGGACGCCGCGCTGCAGGCGGGGGTCGACCGCGACGCGCTGGTGCTCGCGGTCGGCGGCGGCGTGGTGGGCGACATGGCCGGCTTTGCGGGCGCGACCATCTTGCGCGGCGTCGCCGTGGGACAGCTGCCCACCACGCTGCTGGCCATGGTCGACAGCGCCGTCGGCGGCAAGACCGGCATCGACCGGCCCGAGGGCAAAAACCTGATCGGCGCCTTCCAGCAGCCACGCTTCGTGTTGTGCGACATCGAGACGCTCAGCACGCTCCCGCTGGCCGAGCGGCGCGCTGGGCTGGCCGAGGTGGTCAAGTCTGCCTGGCTCGACAACGAGGAGAGTGTGCGCCTGCTCGAGGAGAGCGCACAGGAGCTCGTCGCGGGCGACCTGGTCGCCACCAGCAACGCGGTGCGCATGGCGGTCGAGCTCAAGGCGCGCGTCGTCACCGAAGACGAGCGCGAGAGCGGCGCGCGTGCGTTGCTCAACCTCGGCCACACCGTGGGACACGCCATCGAGGTCGCGAGCGGCTTCGGCGCGCTGCGACACGGGGAGGCCGTGGCGCTCGGCATGGTGGCTGCGTTTCGCCTCGCGAACCGCCTGGGCCGCGCGAGCGCACGAGACGCAGAGCGCGTCACCAAGCTGCTCGCGGCGCTCGGTCTGCCTACCCAGGTCGATCGTTACCTCGACGACCGCACACTGGCGTTCATCGGTGCAGACAAAAAGCGTAAGGGGGGCAAGCTACGTTTCATCGTGCCCGGCGCGCCCGGTGCTACCGAGATCGTGCCGCTCGCCGAAGACGAAGTGAAACGCCTCGTTCGTCCTTAGTCTCAGGGAGAACTTGTACGGGTCCTCGCCCAGCCGATACGATTGTCGGTACGACGCTGCTGTCGGCGTCCGGGGGGGGAACGGGATGGCTCTACTGAGCTCGAGGTCTCTTGCGTTCGTTCTGAGCGCGTTCGGGACGCTTTGTCTCGCGCAAGGCTGCGTCGAGGACGGCGTGTCGATGCATGTCATCTGCTCTATCTTCCCAGACGTCGACGAGAACGGGTGCACGTGGTCGGCCGATGGCGAGCTGTGCGTTGCGGAGGGCGTGCTCAACGTGCGCAGTGCCGCCAATTACCGCATGGCACTGCGCGTGGAGAGCGGTCTGAAGGCGCGTTCTCGTGACGTACCTCCGCAGGGCGAGCCCAACGGGGTTCAGATTACTTCGGCGACTGTCGAGCTGCGCACGTCCGACGGCGCGCGGCTCGGCCTCGCGAGCACCATTGACAACCCATACGACGCACTCGCAACCGGGTACCTGCCGCCCAATGGCGTGAACTTCACGACCATCGTCGTGATCCCGAACGAGATCGTCGATAGACTGAAGACCGCGTCCGATCCGCGCACCGGGGTCCTGATCTCGCAAATCGTTGCCGCGATCAAGCTCAAGGGTGTGACCAACGGTGGACTCAAGGTCGAGAGCAGCGACTTCTTGTGGCCGATTCGGCTTTCGCGCACGAGCCCCGCGAAGGGGGAAAATGAGTGTGTGGAATACGAAAACTCGTGCACGGCCCTGATCGGACAGGACGGCTTCGCCAACATCTGCACGCAGTGAGGCGCAGCGCGGCATCTCGCTCGCTAGCAGCTCGTGAGGCGGCACAGAGCCGTCGGTCACGACCTTACTGTTCGTCGCTGCCCGCCGCGAGGTAGGCGTGGCTGAACGCGTAGGCCATCAGCGCGCGCGTGAGCGGCTGGTCGGCGAGGGCGCGGTTGAAGCCGCCCTCACTGCGCTCGATGGCGCTGCCTTCTGGGTCGCCGTCGTGACCGAGCTGCGCGAGCGCCACGTCGAGCTCGCGTGTGGCAAACAACGCGACGCGCAAGCCGCGCAGCCGCACGGACGCCAGCAGCGGTTCGTACGCGAGCGGTGTTGGCAGCAGCTTGAGCTGACTTGCCAGAGCACGTTGGGCCTTGCTCGGCATGGTGCGCCATAGCTCAGCGGCCAGCGTTGCTGCTTCGCGCGAGACCTTGGCCGGCGAGTGATCGGCGGGCGCGAACGCCGCTGCAACCGCGCTGAGCAGCGCCTCGACGTGCTGAGCCGACTGCGTGACGAACAAGACGTTCTCGGGCCGGGCGTACTCGAACGCGCGCGCAAAACGAAAGCGCAGGCTGCTCGTCTCCGGGGGCGTGCGGTCGCCGACGATCAGCGCGGCCGGCTGCGCCGACGCGATGCTGACGCGGTCTTCGCCGCTGCGCGCCAGGTAGGCGTCGTGCTTCAGCTCGAACAGCTGCGCAAGCTCGGCGAGCAGCGGCGCGTACGGCGCGTCGCGGAGCGACTCGAGCTCCTTGCCGACCCCGGGTAGGCCCGTCAGCGGACGTCGGAACAGCGGCGCCGCGGCTTCGACCAGCTGTCCGAGCAGTGCGAGCGCTTCGCTCTGGTCGCTCTCGCGCGCCTTGTGCAGACCCGCTTGGGCAAGTGGTCCACGCACGTCGCGGCGCCGCTGTGTGCCCGGGGGTCGCAGCGGAGGCTCGACGAAGGCCAGCGCCTGCGAGCTGGTGCGCCACAGCGCGTGCGCGTTGGTGGCGGCGCTCGACAGGCGCAAGCCGCGCAGCGCGCAGATCGAGAAGCTCTGAGCGCGCACACGTTCGAGCAGCTCTGCACAGATCGTGGCAGCGTGCTCCGCCTCGCGCACCAAGAGCTCGGCGAACGGCGTCAGCGCCGCGCTCTCTCCGGCGGCGACCGCGCCGATCAGGGAGGCGCGATCGCGCGGACCTTCGGCGCGATGCACGGGGCGTGCGTGCTCGAGCGAGAGCGAGGCGACGCCGTTGTGACCACGCAGCTCGATGGGCATGATGGCGATCCTCGGTGCCTGACTCTCGGCCGAGGGCACGACCGTGCGCGCGGCGGGAACCAACACCACCGGGGGCGACGGCGACTGGGACAGCGCGCCGGAGGTCGGGCGGAACGTGGGCGCGTTGTGGTGCATGCCCGCGAACGGCACGTCTTGCTCGGGCGAGAGCGTCTTCTTCGAGGTCAGCGGCGCACGGCTGACCGGGCGCACCAGCTCGCTGCTGCGCTCGAGCTGTGCGCGCAGCGCATCAAGCTCGGCCAGCACCTGCGCACGCTCGTCTTCGGGCAGCTCGACGGCGAGCGCTCCCTGCACCGCGTCGGCGTAGCGCAGCGCGTCTTCACGGTGCAGGTACACGTCGAGCGACAGGCGCGAGAGCGTCATCAGCGCACGCGCGCGCGCCAACGGCTGACCAAACTTGGCGCGCACGTGCAGCGTGTCGCGCATGCGGTCGTAGGCAAACTTGCCGGCCCGGACGTCGCGCGCGAACAGCCGCCCCGCACCGGCCAGCACCAGCTCTTCGATCGCGTCGGTGGGCGTGGCGCGGTACGCGCGATCGAGCAGGACGCACGCGCGCACTCCGTCGTCGAGCTCGTCTTCACTCAGCTTGGCGGCGCGCAGCAGCAGCGTGGCCTGGCGCTCCATGACGTCGCAGCGCTCGGCCGCTTCTTCGAGCGTGGCGACCAGCAGGTCGACCTGGCCGGAGGCGCAGGCGAGACGGTCGAGCGCCTCGACGAAGGGCTCGTAGGTAGGATGACGCAGGGCACCCTGGCTGGCGGCCGAGAGCGCTAGCGCGGGCTTGTGGATGCGCCCCTCGGCGAGCACCAGCGCTTCTTCGAGCAGCTCGCGCGAGCGACCGGCACCGGAGCGCGGGGCGAGCGACAGCAGCAGCGCGAACGCGCGCTCTGGGACGTGCGAGAGCAACAGCCCAAGCCCACGCTGCAGCACGGGGATGGATAGCTCGCTGTCACCGCTGCCGAACGCGCGCTCGACGAAGCCCGCGGCGGCCTCGGTGTCGTGTGCAAACTGCGTCGCAGAAGCCGCGCGATCGAGCAGCCGCATGCGCCGCTCTTCGTCCGAGCCCGCGCGCTCGCAGAGCAGGTCGAGCGCTGCATCGAGCCGCTGCGCCTCGCCCGTCTCGGCGTACAGCGTCGCCAGCCGCTCGAGCGCCGAGGTGTCGTCGGGACGCAGCGCAAGCAAGCGAAGCTCGGCGCGCGCAGAGGCCCAGGCGCTGCCTTGTTCGCGCCGCAGTGCCGCCAGCTGGCGAAGTGCCAGCGGTCGATCGACGCTGCTCGCGTGGGCGACCAGCTGCTCGAGCACCGCACCGCGCAGGGGCAGGCTCTTGAGCTCGAGCGCGTGCTCGCCTGCCCACGCCAACAGCGGCCGCGCTTGCTCGCCGAGCTGCTCCATCGCGGCCAGCACCAGCTCCATGCCGGCGTCGAGTCCCGACAGGGCGGCGAGCCGCGTGAGCCCCTGCTGCACCACGGCCAGGGTTTGGCTCCCGAAACGACGCGGCTCGAGGGCACTCTTGATCGCGTCGCGCAGGGCACCGGCATCGCGACCGGTGGTGCGCAGCGCGACCAGTGCACGCGCTGCAAAGCCGTCGTCGGGGGCGAGCGCGAGCAGCGCCTCGAGTGCCTCGCGCTGGCCTTGTGGGTCGGCCGCTGCAAAACAAGCGCGCGCCAGCTGACGCAGCAGCTCCGGCGTGTCGCCGAGGACCTTGCGCATCGCGCGCAGCACTTCGATCTTGGGGGCCGTGGCGAGCTTGGGCACCTCGTCGAGCAGCACCAGCGCGGCTTCCGCGCAGGTCGGCTCGCACTCGAGCGCGGCCTCGGCCGAGGCCACCCCTTCTTCGAGCGCGCCGGCCGCGCGCTGCACCCGCACGAGGCGCATCAGGAGCGCGGCTCGTTCACGGCCGTCGCTCGCTGCGTTGGCGAGCCCACGCAGCGCGCGCTCGACTTGGGTCGGGTCGCCCAGGGCTTGTGCTACGCGCCACTGCAGCACGCGCGCCTCTCGCTCGAGCTCGCGTTCGTTGCCGGTGCAAGCGAGGGCCGCTGCGCAGGCCGCCAGGGCCCCGTCGAGCCTGCCTGCGCGCTGCTCGCGGTACGCCAGGCTCAAGTGTGCACTGGCGACGTTCTGGGTGCGGCTGCGGCGCTCGGCGAGCGCATCGAGGCCGTGCTCGTCGCCCTCGAGCCGCAGCAGCGTCTCGAGGCCACGCAGCGCGTCGGGCTGACCGGGCTCACGCTCGAGAACCTTCTCGTAGAGCTTGCGTGCGGTGGTGCGGCGCGGCGGGTCTTGGCGGCAGAGCGCAGCCAGCCGGAGCGCGTACACGGTGCGCTCGGCCGGGTCGGCGGCGCGCAGCTCGCGCTCGAGCTTCTGCGCCACCGCCTCGAAGCGCTCGCGGTGCCCCGCCAGCGCGCGTTGGGTGTCTTCGCTCAGCACGTGGCCCTCGAGCGCGGCCAGCCGCTCGGCGGTGAACTGCGCCAGCGGTGCGGTGCTCGCCTCGCTCGGCAGCTCGCGTAGGCGAAGCAGCAGTGCGCCGGCGCGCCGCTGCACTTCTGCCGCGTCTGGACTCTTGCTGCCGGCGCCGGCGCGATCTTGGGCGCGCACGGCGCGTTCGAGTGCATCGACGAGCACCTGCGGGCGCCCGAGCTCGTTCACGCGCGTGACCAGCGCGTTGAACACCGAGTTGCTCTCGGGGTCTGCACACAGGGCTTCGCTCAGCAGCTCGAGCCCGGCGTCTTGTCCGTGCGGCATCTTTTCGCGCGCCTCGGCGGCGTGCATCAGCAGCACGGCGCGCTCGCTGCCGCGCACGCGCATCGCCAGCTGTTCGGCCACGATGGCAAGCTCGACCCAGGCGCCCGAGGCGTGCAGCTGCGCCACCAGCGGCTCGACCAGCGCGCTGCCCGTGTCGACGGCCTCGAGCAACAGCTCGCTGGCGCTGTCGGGGCTGGCGGCCAGCTCGGCGAATGCGACCGCCGACAGTCGCAGGCGCTCGCGCACGGCGCTGTCGGTCTGCATGCGCGCGGCGTGTGCCAGCACCGCGATGCCCACCTTGCTGCGACCCGTGCGCACCAGCATCTTGGCCAGGTCGTTCCACGTGCGCAGGTTGGTAGGCGCGATCGATGCGGCCCACGCGAGCACACTGCGTGCGCGCTCGGGCTCGGTCGCGCGCAGGAGCTCGGCCACCTTGCGGGCGTGCTCGACGGCAGGCTGCAGCTCGCCCCGGCGTGCCAGACAACGCGCGAGCAACTCGCGCTGCACGGGGTCTTCGGGGGCGTTGTCGACGCCGCGCCGCAGTGCCTCCAACATCTCGCTCGGCAAGCTGGCGCGCCGCGCGTAGTCGGCTGCGCGGAACAGCGCGCGCGCTCGCTCCTCGGGCGTGGGCGCGCAGTTGGACCAGGCCAGCGCGTAGGCGTACGCCAAGTCGGGAGCGCCGGTCGCTGCCGTCAGCGTGGCGGCGCTCGCGAGTGCGCGTGGGTCGCTCGGGCTCGCGGCGGCCGCTTCGCGCGCGGCGCGCGTGGCCTCCGCCGTGGAGTGTTGGTGCAAGCGCCAGCCATCGGCGAGCGCCAGCCACGCCGTCGCACGTTCAGGCGCAGGGGCGCCCGCAGCTTCGCGCTCTTTGACCCGCGCTTCGAGTGGCAACAGCGGATCGGCCAGCGCACTCGTCGCTGCGGGGAGCCACGATGCCACGGGCACGATGCCGAGGGGTCCGGTGATCGGACGTGCCGGCTCAGGGGGCGGGTCGGTGATCACACGGGTGGGTGGGGGCCTCGAGGAGGCAACCACCGACTGGCGCGCGGTGGGCGCGCCCGAGCTGCTCCCGGCATCGAGTCGGGCCACGCCCGCGCGCACCAAGGCCGCGATGCGCGAGGGGGCAGCAGGGTGGCGCGGGAACAGCGTCGCGACGGACATCGCGTGGGGAATGTCGCCCAGCTCGGCCCAGATCGCGGCGCGCTTTTGTTCGGGTGCCTCGACCCACACGAAGCGTGCGCGACGCAGCGACCCGACGACCTCGGCCGCACCGAAGGCCGCCCGTCGCGCGAGTGCGTCGAGGACCAGCGCAGTGGCATCGAACGCAGGCCCGTGGCTCGCGGCCGACAGCGGCGCCGTCTCGGGCGCACGCGGTCCCGAGCTCTGCTCCTCGCTCTCGTGCGCGGCGATCGCCCGCACCAGGCGGTCTAACAACAGAGCACGCCGCGTATCGAACAGCGCTTCAGGCTCCAGCGACTCGAGCTCGCCGAGCGCCTGGTCGAGCGACACACCGCGCTCCCGGATGCGGCGCTCGACCTGCTCGCGCTCGCGCTCGTCGATGCGCCCGGCGGCGACCAAGAACTGCGTCAGGGAGACGTCCTCGGGCTTACCGCGCACATCGACGATGGCGCCGTCGAACAGCACCACCGTGCGTTCGCCGAACGGCACCTCACAGCTCGCGCGCCGCGCGGCCAACTCCAGCAGCAGCCTCGCGGTGGGGCTCTCTGGAATGGCATGGCTCGACATCGGCGTTATCGTATCAGTGTGCGGGCCGTCTCAGAAAGAACGGCTTGCGCCCGAGCCACCAGTTCAGTGCGCCCGCAGCCACGCCGACCTGTCGGTCTAGTGCACGTAGAGCGCGAACGGCAGCACGGCGAGCGGTCGCTGGCTCGCTTGGCCTAGCTCGCGGACCAGACTGCCAGCCGTGAGTAGCTCGGGCGGGAGCAGCTCGCGCACCTCGCTCGCAAGAACACCTTGTGTGCTGCGCGTCTCCATCAGCGAGGACAGCGCCTCGAACGTGTCGCTGGCGTCGGGCCAGGTCTCGACCAGCGCGTTCTCGGGCAGCTTTCCGCGCTCGAGCGCCAGCGCGACCGCACGTGCGAGTCCACCCACTTCGTCCACCAGGCCAAGCTCCTTGGCGCGCTCGCCGCCCATCACGCGCCCCTCGGCGGCGGGCAGCAGGCTGGCCACGTCGCGCTTGCGACCGAGGGAGACACGCTCGAGGAAGCGCGCGTAGGTGTTCTGCAGCATGCCCTCGAACGCGGCCCGCTCGCCCTCGCTGAACGGAGCGAACGGGCTGAGCCAGGTGGCACGCTGGGCGCGCGGCAGGCTGGTGACGTGGACGCCCACACGCTGGGCCAGGCCTTCGACGACCATCTTGCCGCCGACCACGCCGATGGAGCCGACGATGCTGCCCGGCGAGGCCACGATGGCGGTGCCCGCAGAGGCGACGTAGTAGCCCCCACTCGCGGCCATGTCGCCGAGCGAGACGATGATGGGTTTGCGCTTGGCCACGCGCGCGACCGCGTGCCACATGCGGTCGCTGGCCAGGGCCGAGCCGCCCGGCGACTCGATGCGCAGCACGACGGCGCGCACGTTGGGCTCGTCGCCCCAGCGCCGCAGCGCCTTGATGAACGGGTCGCTGCCCGAGCCCTCGAGAGCGCGGCCCTGGCCATCGCTGATGTCGCCGGTGAGGAACGCGACGCCCAGGTGGGCGCGTTTGTCGTAGTCCCGCTCGCGGCGCCCGGACAGCGCGCGCACGAGGTCGGTCAGCGAGACCGTTTGTTTGTCGTTGGGCTCGAACGGACGGTGGATCAGGCGTGCGCCGGCAGCCCGCTTGGCGTTCATGCGGGCTTCGTCGTCGTACGCAACTGCATCGACCAGGCCCACCGTCTTGGCCCGCTCGGAGGTGTACGGGCCGGCGTCGATCAGCGCCTGCACGGCGGCGTCGTCGCGCTTGGTGCGCGCGGCCAGGTGCCTGCGAAAGTCCTTGTCGAGGTCGGCCAAGAGGCCCTCGAGGCTCTCGCGCGTCTCCGGCGCGAGCTCGTCGCGCGTGAACGGCTCGGCGGCGCCCTTGTACTTGCCGACCTGAAACAGCTCGGCCTTCACGCCCACCATCTCGAGCAGCTGGCGGCCCTGGACGACCTGCGCGGCGAGCCCCACGAGGTTGAGCAAGCCTGCCGGCGTCATACTCACGCGGTCGCAGTGCGAAGCGAGGGCGTAGCCAGCGTTGTCGAGCTCGTCGAACTGGCAGTGCACCGGCTTTTTGGCGGCACGAAAGGTGTCGAAGGCCTCGGCCCAGTCGTCGACGTCGGACAGGTGCCCCGCGTACGAGCCGAGCCGCACGAACAGCCCGCGCGCCAGCGGATCGCGGACGAACTTGCGCACGCGCATGAGGGCCGCGAAGTGCGACGGCTTGGCTTCTCCAAACAGCGCGGCGGTGCGCTCGTCGGCGGGCTGACTGAGGTCGAGCTCGACCAAGGTATCGGCGACGAGCGGCTTTTCTTTGGGCTCCTCGCGTTTGCCGCAGGCGCCCTGGACGAGCGCGAGCGCGCAGCAAATAGCGGTGAGTCTCACGGAGCGGCCTCGCTGGGGGCGGTAGTGGGAGGTGCGGTGGGCTCGATGAGCTCGCCCGCGGGTCGATAGTCGCTGGCCGGGGGCCGCGGCTCGCTGGTCGGCTTGTCGGCTTGGGGTTTGTCTTCGGTGGGCTTGTCGCCGGCGGGCTTATCACTGCTGGAGCCGCCGCCCTTGAGCTTGTCGAGCGCACTGCGCGCGTAGTCGGCGCGCGCGCCCGTGGGCAGCCGGTCGAGGTACGCCTGGTACGCTTCTTTGGCAGAGCTCGGCTGACCGAGCTTGCGGTACGCATCGCCAAGGCCGATGTTGGCCTCCGCGTACCCGCTGCTCGACGCGCGGTCGAAGTAGGGGAGCGACTCGCGGGCGTGACCGCCGTTGAGCAACGCAAAGCCGAGCCCCGCGTTGGCCTCCGAGCCGCTCGGGCGCAGTGCGATCGCCGCCTTGTAGGCCTTGCTGGCACCCTCGTGATCGCCCTTGGAAAACAGCTGATCGCCGCGACTGACCCAGCCGGCGTAGTCGCTCGGGTCGTCCGCCGCGCGCGCGCTGCGTTCGGGCTTGTCGGCGGCGGGCTTGTCGGCTTTGGCGGGCTCGTCGACGGCACTCGCCGGCTCGGCGCTGCGTTTTTCGCGTGCGGCCTTGCCCGCGGTCGGCTCCTGCGGGGCAGCCTCGCTCGCTTTGTTTGGCTTGTCTGCCTTCCCCGGCGCTGGGGCTGGCTCGCTCGGCGCCGCCGCAGGCGCGCTTGCCGAGCCGGCACCCGTGGTCGCGCCGCCAGTGGTCACGGGCGGCGCGAATTCGGGGGTGGGGTAGCCATTGTCTGCGGAGTTTGTCTCGGACCCTGCGTCGGGGGCGGCCTCCGCGACGGCTGCGTCGACGCTGGCGCTCGGCTCGGGCGCGACCACCGGTTCGGGCTCGCCCACCAGACGGCCGACCAGGTCGAGCTTGCTGGCCGCGAAGTACGTGCCCCCGCCGATGAGCAGCAACAAGGCCACGTACAGCCAGATCTTGGAGCCAGCTTGGGTGGCGCGCTCTGGCGGGCGCTCTTCGTCGTCGAGGTAGAGCTTGGGCGGCGGCTCGAGGGGGCCGTCGGACCTTGCATGTTCGAGCTGCGGAAGTCGCTCGACCTCGCCCTCGACCTGAGGAAACGCCGACGAGGCCAGATCGAACGGCGCGACGCCACGCCGAGCTGCGGGCTCGTAGCCGGACGACCCGTTGCCCGCTCCGGCGGAGAACTGCCCGCCCGTGGGAGCGACCCCCGCGTCGGTACCCGGTGCCATGGATGCTGAAGCCGAGTACGACTGCGGGGGCGCTGCCGCAACGGCCGCTGCAGCTGCAGCGCTCACGGCGGGAAGCGTGCCGCCACGGTCCATGGAGGCGCTCGCCGGAGGTCGCACCGAGGGCTTGAGGGGAGGAGGCGCAGCGCTCGCAGGGCGCGCAGCATGGGCCGGTGTCGACGGCTGCGGACCCGGGGAAGGCGCAACCACCGGCATGCCGTGCAGCGTTTTGTCGGACGTGGACGGCACCACCCGCTCGCGCACGGGGCTGGTCGGACTCGGCTTGGCGGCACTCGTCGGGCTGCCCCCAAACTGCGGCACGCGCGGCGGTGGCGGCAGCTGCAGGTCGTCCGGTCCGACCCCCATCATGGTATGCTTGGAGAACGATCGGGAGCGCGACTCGGGGCTGGTTGCGACCTCGGCCCCCGGCTGCACGGTCTGGGCGGCAGGCGGCCGCTGGGGCGCGGGCCGGGGCTCGGCCTGCCGCGTCGAGCCCGAGGCACCCAGGGGAGCGCGCGCGGTGGGGGCGCTCCCGAGCAGCGTCTCGCCGGTGGGCACGGCCGTTGCGCCAGCGTCGCGCGCCACCGTTGCAAAGGCGGACTTGCGCTGGGTCGGCGGGCGGTCGTGCGCCCGGGTCGGCGCGTCGGGCAGGGGCGCGGCGTGACTCGGCTCGGGTCGCTGCGTGGCGCGCTCGGGCTGCCTGCTCATGTCGGGCGGCGGCGCGCTCATGAAGAAGTTTTTGAGCTCGGGCACGTCGCGGAGCAGCCGAAACGGGAAGCCCTCGCGGCCGAGCTCGTCGTCGAGGCTCACCTCGCCGGCACGGATGCGTTGCTGCAGCTCGCGTAGCGAGCCGAGTGACTTGACGGTCCCGTCTTTGGAGAAGCGCAGCTTGAGCTGCGATCGTCCCGCATCACGGTTGGGAGGCAGCACGCGAAACACGTGTCCGCAGGCGGAGCACTTGACGGTGGTGCCCTTGTCGCCGAGCAGGGCTTCGTCGAACTCGTACTCGGCTTTGCAGCGGTCGCAGATGACGTCCATGGGCCCGGCGACTGTACTCAACCAGGATCTGCATGTCGAACCCGCGGCGCCCACGATCGCTCGCTTGCGGAGGAAGAGGTGCTGCTTGCACGTCCGCGACCCGTTCGTCATACGCCTCTCCCGATGCTTCGACGACTGCCGCTGCTGGGCACAGCCACGCCAGAAACGCCCGCTCTCAGCGCAGTGCGCACGCCGCTCGGTGCCGGCTCCATTGGCATCGTCGACACGGACACGGGGGAGCTCGCGGCGTCGTTTGCCTGCGCGCTGGCGATCGCCTTTGTCGCACTCGCGGCCCACGTGCGGCTGACGGTGTTGGGTTATCAGGGTGTGCCCGTGCTGGACGCGGGCCTCGTTGCCGGGCTTACAGCACACGGCATCACCCCCGCGCTGTGGCAGGTCGCCGACGATGGGTCGTTTGGGCCCCGGGGCGAAGAGGTCCTACGGCGCGCCGACGCGCGCGCGCAGGTCGGGTTGTTCGTGGGGTACCCTGCACTCGGAGCGTGTCGGCCTGCGCTTTCGTTGCTGCTCGGCGCCGACCGCTCGCTGAGCGCCTGGCCTCCCGTGCTGCGCGGCGTGCGCGGGGACTTCGCGCTCGCCCTCGCGGCACCGCGCGCGGGGCTTGCACCGCTGCTGGCCACCGCCCTGATCGAGCGTGGCTTCTTGCCACGCGGGTAGCAGCGCGTACGGTTGCAACAATGGCCGAACAGTCTCAGGTCCCTTACGTGCCGGGTTTGGCTGGCGTGCCCGCCGCGCGCTCGAGTGTCTGCTTCGTCGATGGCGAGCGTGGACGACTCCAGTACCGTGGCTACCCGGTGGAGATTCTCGCCGACCGCTGCTC
>JBEGTL010000123.1:0-16898 GCA_041179425.1 Pseudomonadota bacterium
GACCTGGTGGCCAGGCTAGGCGGCGATGAGTTTGCCGTGCTGGCCACAGGCGACGAGAGCGCAGCCCAAGTTTTGCAGACACGAATCCTGGCCGCCGCCGCTACCGCGCGCGCCGATGGAGCCACACCGTTCGAGCTCTCGCTGAGCATCGGGATGGCTCAACACGACCCCGCGGAACCGCGAGCGCTCGCGCAGCTGCTCTCGTCCGCGGATCGCGCGATGTACGAGGTCAAGCGTTCGCGAAAGAGTGCTGCGCGGCCGCGCTGACAGGGCGTCGTCGGCAGTCTCTCGCGAGGACCAACAGCCTCACCCAAGGATTACGCAAGCGGGAGCGAGACGACGAACGTGGTCCCCTGGTCCTGGCTCGACTCCACCTGCACCGCGCCGCGATGCGCCTCGACGATCTGCTTCACGATGTAGAGTCCGAGCCCCACGCTGCGCGTCACCCGATCGATCTGTTCGTGCCCTCGCTGAAGCGGCTCGAAGATTACGGTGAGCTGGGCGGTCGGGATCGGCGCGCCCAGGTTGTGTACACGCAGCAAGATGGCGTCGGCCGCGCGCTGGGTGGACACCTTGACGACGCTGTCCTCCGGGCTGTACTTGAGTGCGTTGGTGATCAGGTTTTGCGCGAGCTGCGTGATGCGCTCTGGATCCCAAGCGCCCTGCCCCTCTCCCTCGTGCACGCACTCCACTCTGCGCTCGGGAAAGGCGGCCTCGAGCTCTGTCACGAGCGAATCGAGCAGCGCGTGCAAGTCGGTGGCGCGCCGCTCGATGGGGATGCCGCCACCGAGGCGCGCCTGCGTGAAGTCGAGCAAGTCGGCCACGAGGCGGACCGCACGGTGCACGGCGTTCTGGATGCGCACCACGTTTTTGGTCGCGCCTGCACTCAGCTCGTCGTCCCGCGCCAGGCGCGCCGAGGAGAGCGAGATGACGTTGAGCGGCGTGCGCAGGTCGTGGCTCACGATGCCGATCAGCTGCTTTTCGAACTGCGCCTGACGCTCGAGCACCTCGGAGCGCTGTGCCGCGAGTCGCTCGCGCTCGGCCTCCAGCGCGCGCTGGGCAGTGATGTCCTCGAGCAGCGCCACGTAGCCCCCAGGTTCCGCGCCCATCTGCAGGGGGACAAAGTTTGCGCGGATGTCACGCGCGCCGCCTGCTTGATAGGGAACGCCGTGCTGCTCGAAGCTCACTCGTTCGCCCGCGAGCCCTCGCACGATGAATGGACGCAACACCGCGTACGCGCTCTCTCCGACGACTTCCCGCACGCTGTGTCCGATCAATTCCGGGAGGTCACGGCCAAACCACTCTTGATAGCCCTTGTTGACGAACCCGTAGCGCTCGTCGGCGGTGACGAACGACACCAGCACGGGCAGCGCGTCGGTGAGCAAACGAAGCCTGGTCTCGCTGGCCTTGCTCTCCTCCGAGAGCACCGTGAGTCGCTCGCGCGCCTGCACCTCGCGCTCGAGCAACACCTCACGCGCAAGCTCGGCCTCCTTGCGAGCGGTGACGTCCACGATGGCTCCCGCCAGCCGCGTCGCACGGCCGCTCTCGTCGAAGCTGGCCTGCGCGCGACTCTCTACCCAGCGCAGCGGCGTGTCGCCCGTGCCTCCGGTCCGAAACTCGACCTGGTAGCGGCCACCGTCTTGTCCGCGCACGGCGGCTTGGACCGCGGCCGATAGATGCGGTGCATCGTCCTCGTGGACGCTCGCCAAGCCCGACTCGAAGGTCATCGGGACCGCCCCGCGGAAGGCCATCAGCTCGACCATGCGCGCGTCTGCCACGACCGCTCCGCTGACCATGTCGATCTCCCAAAGCCCGGCGCCAGAGGCCTCGACCACCCGACGAAGTCTCTCTTCGCTGGCCGCCAGCTTCTCCCGGTCTGACTCTGCCTCGGCGCGCGCAGCAGCTTCTCGTGTGACGGCCAGCCTCAGCTCTCGCTCGGCCCGCAGCGCGCGCCCGTGCAGGCTGCGCACGCGTACGAGAGTCGAGACGCGCGCGCGCAGCTCGGCCGGCACGAACGGCTTGGTTGCGTAGTCGTTGGCGCCCGTCGCCAGCGCCTCCAACATGTCGCTGCGAGAACCGGTCACGATCAACACCGGTAAGGTCACCTCGTCGTGCGCGTCACGCACCACTTGCAGCACCTCGCGGCCCGAGATCTCGGGCACGTGCCAGTCGAGGATGAGCACGTCGGGCTGCGCGCCGGTGAGCGCCTCGAGCAGCTGAGGGCTGTCGTGAAAGACCCGGACCGCGAGCAACGGCGCCAGTGCCTCGCGGATCACCAACGCCTGCTGCGGACTGTCCTCCAGCACCCACGCCGTGTTGATGGGCCCTTGAGGGAAGACGCTGGGGCGGCCGCGCTCGAGCTGGGAAGCATCTTGCGGCTCGCGCTGATTGGACATGAGTCTCCGGCTTGGTCACGCGTCGGCACCCGCCGCGCGCGCTACACGATAGCGCACGCAGCCCGCGAGCTCACAAGCTAGACCCTGTTAACGCACCTCTGTCTGCACCTGCGGAGACGAGAGCGGCTCTCGCCTCGAGGTCGACTCGAACGTCGGGGCATAAGCCGTTCGCGGCGCGAATCTTACAGACCGCGGAGCGATTTTTCTGCGCGGGCGTCGACAGCGAGTTGCAAGACTCGCTCGGTTGTCCGAGAAAGGGGCAGCGAAACGAGCGTCGCGACAGGGCGCACGGGCAACGAGGACGCGATGACGGCAGGCACGACAGATGTCGATCAGAAGTGCATCCGGGCCGCCCTCGCCGGCAACGTCGCGGCGATGCGCAGGTTGGTGTCGCTGCTGACGCCCGTGGTACAAGCCCGGGTCGCCCGAGCCCTGCTGCGGCGCGGCAACCTCCAGGCCCACGACCTGCGGCAAGACGTGGCCGACATGACGCAGGAGGCCTTCGCGGCGCTGTTTGCCAATGAGGGTCGCGCTCTGACCAGCTGGGACCCGGCAGCGGGCCGCTCGCTCCAAAACTACGTGGGACAGCGCGTGGAGTGGTTCGTCGCCTCGACCCTACGGGGTGCGCCCGTGGTCGAGCAGACCCAGACGGAGTGGAAGACCAGAGGGTCGCTGGTCGAGAGTCGCGACAGTGTGCGCCGCGTCGTGGCCGGCATCGAGCGGCGCTGGCCCGAGCTTGGTGTCAGGCTATTTTATCTGCTGTTCGTCGTCGAAGACCCTTCCAAAGAGGTAGGCGACGAGCTTGGACTCAGCTGTGCCGCGGTCGACCAATGGCGCTTTCGTCTGCGCGAGTTCGCACGCGGGCTGTTGCTCGAGGAGTAAGAGATGGCCGGCGATCACGACCGCTACGTAGTCTCGGGGGCGAGCAGCGACCCCCAAGGTCGAGCGCTCGACGAAGCAGGGGCGTGGGAGGGCGCGCTGTCCGACGAGACCGACTCGCTCGAGACGCTACGCCACGCCTGGCTCGTCAACGGCAGGGAGTCCGACGCAGAAGCGATCGTGGCAGCCACGCGCCCACTCGGGCCCGCTCTGCAAGAGAAGATCGTGCAGCGCTTGCTGCGCGAGGGCGAGCGGGCGCGGTCGAAGCAGTCGTCGACTGCCTCCTCGTTTCGGTCGTTGTTCCCGGCGCTCCGGCGCGTCCCGCTGTGGTCGGTTGCGGCGGCCGGCATCCTGGGTTGCTGGCTGACAGCCCACACCCCGCACGGAGGCGGCTCGTGGAGCGCAGCGGGTACGACAGGACGCGACTCGGCGAACGAGGCGGCACCAACCGTCTCCCACTCCACCGCGCCGTCGGCGTCGCGCGAGACGCGAGCCACGGCCCAGACGTCACAGCAGGCCTCCCTTGCTCGTCGTGGTGAAGCGCTGACCGATCTCGCCGAGACGTACGCGCAGCAGCAACGCTTCGACGAGGCCGAAGCGCTGTTTCAGCGCGCGCTCACCGAGCAAGAGCGGCGGCTCGGCCCGGCGCACAAAGAGGTCGCCGACACGCTCACGCGCCTCGCCTCGCTCTACCAGAGACAGCACCTCTACGCGAAGGCAGAGCCGTTGTACGTGCGCGCGTTGGAGATCGACCCTCCCTTCGCCGTGTTCTGACCCCTCGTCGTTCAAAACGAGAATGGCGCGTCAGGTTCGCCCCCGCGAACGCGTACACCCACCGTCCCGCTATCGCGAACGGAAGGGTCACGACAAATGAGCGCCGAGAGTGGAGTGATGGTCGAGACGGATGCGCTGGCTGATCACCAGGCCGCGGTGCCGTTTCGGGTCAGCGAGCGCTACCGCAGCTACGTCGTATGGCTGCTCTTCAGCGTGTACGTACTCAACTTTGTAGACCGTCAGATCCTGACGATCCTCATGCAGCCGATCAAAGAGGAGTTCAAGTTCTCCGACTCGCAGCTCGGACTGCTCGGCGGGCTAGCTTTTGCGCTCTTGTACTCCTCGCTCGGCATTCCCATCGCGCGGCGTGCAGACCGCAAAAACCGCGTCTCCATCATCACGGCGTCGTTGGTGGTCTGGAGTGTGTTCACGGCACTGACCGGCTTCGCGCGCAGCTTCACACACTTCCTCTTTGCGCGAGTGGCCGTGGGCATCGGCGAGGCCGGGTGCAGTCCGTCTGCATACTCGCTGATCAGCGACTACTTTCCGCCCCAGCGCCGCAGCACGGCAATCTCCATCTACTCGATGGGCATCTACGGGGGCGTGTTCCTGGGCCTTCTGCTCGGGGGCGAGATCGCGCAAGCCTACGGCTGGCGCACGGCCTTTTTTGTCGTCGGTATCCCTGGAGTGGTGCTCGCCGGGGTCACCAAGCTGACGCTGCGCGAGCCGCCACGCGGCTTCTCCGATCCGGTGTCTGTGCCTGTGGCCACCGAGACGCCGCCGATGGGCGCCGTCATCGCGCGCCTGTGGAAAAAGCCGGCGTTCCTCCACACCTCGATCGCGGCCGCGCTGCACTCGTTCGTCGGGTATGGCGTGGGCGGCTTTTACCCCGCGTTTTTGATGCGGTCGCACGGCATGAGTGTCGCCGAGGTGGGCCGCTGGCTCGCCCTCGTCACCGTCCTGGGCGGGTTGGTCGGCACGTACTTCGGCGGCTACCTCGCCGATCGACTCAGCACACGGCGCGAAGATGCACGCTACCAACTATGGGTGCCTGCACTGTCCACGCTCGTGAGTGTGCCCGTCGCGCTGCTCATCTACGTGCTGCCAGACAAGTACGCCGTGATCGCGCTCATGGTCCCTGCCGGGATCTTTGGCGCCATGTACCTGGGTCCCACGTTTGCCGTCACGCAAAGTCTGGTCAGCGTGCGCGAGCGCGCGGTGGCCGGGGCGCTCATGCTCTTCGTCACCAACCTGATCGGCCTGGGCCTCGGACCCCTGCTGACAGGCATGCTGAGTGACGCACTCAAGGCGCGCTACGTGGGCATGGGAGTGTCAGACTTGCTCGCCACTGCCAACGGACTGCGTTGGGCGCTCGCGGCGATGACCATCGTCAACGTGTGGTCTGCGGTGCACTACCTCTGGGCGGCGCGCACGCTGAGGCGCGACCTCGCGGCTTGAGCCCGCTGCCGACGTGGTCGCTCAGAGATCGCGCAGCAGCTGACGCAGGACTCTCTTGGCGATGCTGCGACCCGCTGCGATGCGCCCAAAACCGAGCACCATCGGTGCAAGCTCAGGGAGCGTGCAAAACGGAAGCGAGACCTCGCCGAGGGCGAGCCGAACTTTGGGATGAGAGAACACGACGATGCCCTGCACCCGGTCCACATAGCCTGCTTGCCGCAGCACCTCGCGCAGCGCTTCGGTTGCGGCGCGCGCTTGCGAGACGGCGTTGCCACGCGGGGAGCAGGTCTCGTAGCCCTCGGCGTGGCGACTACGTTGTTCCCACACGCGATCGGACGCACGGCCACTGATGGTGCCCGTCCAGTTCTTCACCTCGATCACGAACACACCATTGAAGCCGACCAGGACGATGTCGGCTTCGCGCGTTCCACCCGCACACGCCGGGCTCGGAATCAGCGGGTTCGCATAGAGCTGATAGCTCGGCAGCTGCTGACGCAGCTGCGTGCGCACCTGCAGCTCCCCGTAGAAGCCCGAATCGCGCAGTCGGCGGCCCGGGAGCGGCGCCTCGACTCGGAGCGAGAGCGCGGTCGTCGATTCGGTGTTGAGCTCGTTCGAGGGCAGCATGCGCGGGTCCTTTCGTCGGGGATCGGATGCGTCCACTGCAGCGCGCATGCCACGCGTCGGGGCACGTGCGGACGCACGCGTCCGGCTCCGGGACAGAGCGCCAAACCGCTAGAATTGCGCGCAGAACCGGCCGCTCCTGCCTCGACGGCAAGGCTTGCTCGGCGGGGCGTACGCTCCGTGCGGACTGTTCGGAGGGTGTTCGCTACGGGTGCGAACAGTACGCGCGACAAACGAGGAGGCCGTCACCCAGACACCAGGCTGCTCAAGGAGTGACGCCCGGACGCCACTCGCGCAGCTCTTCGGCCTCGCTCGGGCCACTCGGAGGCGTGCGCCCCTCGTCGGGCGCCACCCGCGGCGTCACGGGTTTTGTCTTCGCGGCACGTTCGCGCGTTGCGCCGGCCTTGGACTCCGCGCCTGCGGGCTTGGTTGTGGAAGCTGACGGACGAGAGCTGCCTTTGGCGGGCTGCCCTTTGCGTCGGCCCCCCACTTTGTCCATGGGCGCCTTGTCCTCGAACGAAGCCGGTCGTGGTTGTGTCGCGGCGGGCGCAATCGGGGTCGACGGCTGCGCTGCGGAGGGTGCGTCGGAGGCGTCTGTCACGTCCTCGCGGCCAGCGAAGCCCGCCGCGCGCGGCAGCAAAGGTCGGATCTGCTGCGCACACAACACCGCCGCCAGTGCTGAGGCGACTACTGACAACAACAGCCCGCAGGCGCGGGCGAACGCACGAGTCTTGGCAGTATCCAAGAATCCCCCCAACTTCTCCTTCGGCGCTTTCAGCGCGTACAGCCGCTCCATGGCCTCGTGCGAAGTCTGACCGCGAGGCGCCACGCCGTGGATGTAGTCGAGTAGCTCGTCCAGGCGCAGGCACGGCACGGAGGTATTGCCCCGCAGGCGTAAGCTTGCGCTCGGGTTCGAAAACACGACCACGCCCTGAACCCACGGCTTGTTGCGCATCGCCAGGGCGCCGGCCAAGAGGTGCACCTGACGGTTCACCTGCTTGATGGGATTGCGAAGGGTGCGCTCGAAGCTCGAGCCTCCCCGACTGACTTTCTGCGCAAGCCACTCGGAGTCGGACTCTTGTCCGAAGATGGTGCCGCCGTTGTGTTTGACCTCCAACACGAACACCACGTTGTGCGGCCCGGCGACGACCAGATCTGCCTCGCGCACTCCCCACTTCGACTGCGGATCTGGCAGATCGACTTGATTGAGCACGTAGTATTCGTCCGAGAGTGCCGAGACCACATCGGCCGTCAGCCGTTCGCCCTCAGAGCCCGCAAGCTGTCGCGGGTCCGGTCGTACGACCAGACAGAGCAGCACCGCAAAAATCAGCGTGTAAATCGTCAGCGAAGGGACGATCCACCAGAGTGCAAGCGCGCACGAGATGCCCAGCACCAGGACTGTCAGCCGCTCCTGCACCACACGGCCCTCGACGCGTTGGCGAATCTTGCAGGCCGTTACACCGCTCATGTCTGCCATCGGACCCTCAGCTTGGTCACCATGTAGCCTGCTCGCGCCTGGCGTGCACCAAGCTCAAACTTGCACCATCGCGTGCGGAAGCATATACGCCGGTCGGCACGATGTCCGCCGTCCGACTCACGCCACGAGCAGTCTGCGCCGCTACCCTCGCCCTGCTGACCGGCTGCGCTTCGGTAGTAAGGTCCGACCTGGGCATCATCTCGGGCAGCCCTCGTGTGATCAGCCGTGGCGCGATGCAGCCAGTCTCGAGCCACATCCTGGCGGACGCTAGCTGGCGCGACACGCCCGGCAGCGGACGCGCGTTCGCACTGACCGCCGCGGTCGAGCGCACGTGCGAGTCCGTACAGACCATCGAACACAGCCAGGCGCACGTGGTCAGGCGATGGCCCAACTCCATGCCCCGACTGCTGCTCGACTACGCGATCGGCCTCGCCGGCCTTTCTTTGCTCGGACTGGCTGCCTACCAGCATTTTGGACAAGGCAAAGAGTTCGAGGAGCCGGCGCCCACCGCGATGGACCCGAAGCACAAGGAGGCGACGGGCCTGGCGACGTTGTTCGTCGGCGGCGCAGGGATGACGGCAGCGCTGATTTCCGCAATCAGCGTCAGCGTGCGCTCTCGCGACCTCGTGACCGCGCTCCCACCCGAACGCAAAGAGACCTTTGTGCGTCAGCCGTGCGAGCCGCCTCGGCCCGTGGCCAACAGTAAGATCGAGCTGCACACCGGCGGCTATCGTTATGCGTTCACCACCGACACACAGGGCCGGGCCGAGCGCGACGCCAAGACTATCCACAACAGCGCCGCGCGCGAACAGAGCAGAACGCTGGCCGACGTCCTCGAAGACGGTGGCTCCGCCTACGTCGACGGCATCGCGCACCCAGAGCTCGATCGGCTCGCCGCGCAGCTGGCAGCGGGCCTGCGCGGCGGCCAAGACGGTCTCGAGGCGCGCTGCCGTGGGGGGCAGTACACGGCCTGCAGTGAGCTCGGGGACGCCTACGTCAACGGGCGCGACGTGACGCGCGACTTGGCGCAGGCAGCCGTGTGGTTCGAGCGCGCCTGCAGCGGCGGAGATGCGTTTGGCTGCTTCGAGTTGGGGCGCGCCCTCTCGTTAGGTCTGGGCGTGGAGCGAGACCCAGCCGGCGCCATTGTGCCCCTGCAGCAGGCCTGCGAGCACGGGGAGCCCCGCGCCTGTACGACACTCGGCTATCAGCTGCAGCACGGCGAGGGCATCGTCGCCGATCAAAAGCGAGCTCTGTCGCTGTACGAGCGAGCCTGCAACGAGAATGATCCGGTGGCTTGCTACAACCTCGCGCGGCAGTTCGTGTTGGGTCGAGGCGTGCCGCGAAGTACGGCACGCGCCGTCGTCCTCTACACCAAAGCCTGTGAAGGCGGCATGGCGCCGAGCTGTCACAACCTGGCGCTGATGTTCGCGAGCGGCCAAGGCATTGCACGCGATGAGGCGCGCGCGGCGGAGTTGTTCAAGAAGGCCTGCACGGATGGCTACGCAGAGAGCTGCACCGCCACGCTCGGCGAGCGATAGCAACAGGCCTCAGTAGGCCTGCACGCGCATGATCGCCAGGCTCACGTCGTCGCCAGTGCGCTCACGCAGAGCCTTGGTCAGGTTTTTGTGCAGCGCTTCTTTGACCCGACGCTCAGAGTGGACCGAGAGCCAGCCCGCCATGCGCAGCAGAGCCGGCGCAAAGCTCGCTTGGGCACGCTGATACAGGCTCTCTTCGGCGCCATCGGACAGCAGGGCAAAGCCGCCCACCTCGGCAGCGCTACCGGATACCAGCTGCAGCTCGCGTGCCGCGCTGCTCGCGGTGAGGAACAACGTCTGGTTCAAGAACTCGCCCTTGTGCGGCTCGAACAAAGCGCACGCCTCGTGTAGCGACGGGTCGAAGCGCGCCACGCGGCCATCGCCGAGCTGACCGCACAAAAACCGCTGTCCGTCCGTGGCAGCAAACAGCAGGGTCGAGGCAAGGTCGTGCAGCTCGCTGTCGTGGCGTGCGGCCTGGCGCGCAAGGCCGCGCTGGAGCCGCGCGACAATCCGCGCCGCCGCTTCGCCGTGGCTGAGCGCGAGCAACGTCCCGAGCTCAGTGCGCAACATCCTCAACATCGAGCTCACTGCGGTGCGTGCACCGAGCTCCGCGTGCCGCGCAGAGCCGGCGCCATCGGCGAGCACAATCGCGCACGACCCCGGGCTGCGCATCACAGCCGTGTAGTCCTGACACGGCTGGCCTCGCTCTTCGTGCGAGCTGCCCACGACGGCGGCGGCGGCCATCTTGCAGTAGCTACCTTGTACGGACGCACGGGGCGCCTGCGCGCTCCCGCTAGGAGTCAAGGCTGCCCCAACCCTTGTACGGCGGCATCTCGACCTCACTGCCGAGCGTCGACGCCGAGACGCGTACGATACTCTTGGACAGCCATGCAAAAAATTCCGAGAACGCGAAGCCGCGCAACTGAAACGGCGCACGACCGGCGCTGAAGCGCGCGAGGGCAGCCAGGTCTGCGGAGGCTCCGATCGCAATCGGGAAGACTGTCAGCTTTTTCTCGCGGACCATCCGCTGCACGCGCTCGACGGCTGGCTCGATGTCGTCGGTGGGCTGGCCATCGGTCATCAACACGAGCCACGGCTGATAGTAGTCCACGCCCGTCTTGCCCAGGCGTCGTTTGCGCGCCTCCAAGGCGTCGAGTGCGTGCTCGACGGCCTGTCCCATGGGCGTCATGCCCGAGGCGCGCAAGACCGGAACATCCTGACTCTCGATCGACCGAAACCGAACCACCTGCTTGACCTCGTCGCCGAAAGTGACGATGCAGACATCCGCCGCGTAGCGCGCACGCTTGTTCTGCAGCACCTCCGAGAAGAACTTGCGCAGGCCTTGGTTGAGCTCCGCTAGCGGCTCGCCCTCCATCGAGCCACTGACGTCGAGGCACAGACACACAGGCACGCGTGCCTGTGGATTGCTGGTCAGTTCCTCGAGGTCGATCTCCAAGTCGTCCTTCATCGCAGCTCCTCTGGGCAGTCCCGCTTCTTACGGGGCTAGCGGCCCATCGACAATTGAAAGGCCAGTACGACGATGAACACCGCCAGCGGGATGACCCAGCCAGGAAGCAACGACGGTGTCGGCGTCGCTTGCACGGGCGGCGGCACAAAGCGCGCTGGCCGCGACGAGGAAGGCCGGGGAGAGGCACTCGAGTAGCTGCGCGCAGGCGGCGGCCGCGCGCTGGCCGCGACGTGCACGCGCGGCGCCGCGTACTGGCTCTGCGACGGCTGCCAACGCGGGGCGCTGGGACGCATCCGCGGTGGACTCGACGTCGCGCGCGGTGCGGCCGCACGCCGCCGTGCCGGGTCACGAGGTTCGACCTTGCGTAGGCGGCGGACCTCGTCGTGCACCGCGCAGAAGCTCTGCTGTCCCTTCGCGAGCATCTCGTCGTACCAGCTGCGGACCAGCGTGCTGGTCTTGGTGCAGCCGGCCCGTTCGCAGGGGATCTCGACGATCTCCTGCTTGGAGCTCAGCCACAGCTTGGTCGGCATCAGCTCGTTGGTACTGCGCCCACGATGAATCGAACCCGCGTAGTCCCGCAGATCGTGCAAAAAGCGCTCGAGATAGCTGCCGTGTGGTCGTGGGTACCGCCCGCCCGACGTATCGGGCTCGGGGACACGGCGTCCGTCGGCGAAGATCTCACAAAAGTCGTCTTTCAACGCCTTGCTGAAGTTGCTCCAGATGAACTTGTAGGTCCCAAAGGGTTTGGAGCTGACACCGCCGACGACCTTTTTGTAGGGGAAGCGCTGGCGCTTGATGGCCTCGGCAAGGTCACCGCCATCCTGACTGCTGTAGGGCGGCTTGCCGAGCTGCAAGATCATGAAGAGCAGCGTGGCGACCGCGAACATCTCCTGCTCTTTGGTGCGCAGGACATTCGCGTACGTACAGCCGATTAGCTCGGGAGGGGTAAACAGCACCGTCCCCACGGGACACGGGAACTCCTCGATCTGACAGCTGTCCGTATCGACGAGGTACACCTCGCACTGCTCGGTGACCATGAAGTTGTTCTGATTGATGTCGCCGATGATGACGTTCAGGTCGTGGAGCTTCTTGATGAGCGTCAGGGTGGCAATCGCCAGCTGGACGAGCTCGACACGACCCCAGCGCGGAAACGTCTCCGGCAGCACGCGCGGCATGAACACCACGTCGTTGAGCACGATGCCTTGCGCTCGCGGCATGAGATAGCCCACGAACTCCACGTGGTCGTTGTACACCCGCTCGAGTGGCCAGCACACGGTGGGCGCCGGTGCCGGCCGCGTCACCATCCGCTCGAGCTTGCGCTTGCGATCTTCGGTGATTCGGTCCTCGAAATAGACCTTGCACACGACGTCTGGGATCGACGTCTCGAAGATGGTTCCCTCGCCGCCCTCGGCAAGCTCCTTGGTCAGCTGCACACGACCGGCGCGGACGGCCTGCACGAAGTCGCCCGCCGTAGGCACGGCCGTGACGCGTAGCTTGGCTTTGGTCTCTGCGTAGATGGTTTGGGCGAGCTCGAAGGGCTGCACCGCGGGGGCCTCGGGCGCACGCGAGCGCGGGTTGACGCCGGGCCTGGCAGAGCGTCCGTCGTCGCGCCGGAAGCCGGCGAGCCGCGCCGGCCAGTTGCCGAGCTCACCGCGTGCGATCAGGTGGCCCTCGCTGACGAAGCCGACCGTCGGCGCCCTCGCACCGGCCTCGAGCAGGCGCGCGTTTTCGAGTACCTGCGTCGCAAGGCCGCGGTCCTGCGTAATCAACACGAGCGGCGCGCTCTTCTGATGCTGCACGAACAGACGAATGAAGAGCGGGTCGGCGAAGTTGTGCGAGCCAGCGACCTCGTGCTCCTCCCGACGTACGTCCGCCACGCCCCGCTGCGCCAGCTGCAGGAGCAAGTCACGCGCTTCACGCGCGGCGGTACGGCTCTCGGCCTCCCCCGCCGTGCGCGCGCCCTTCTCGAGCTCGAAGAGCACACGATCGGGGATCAACAGTCGCCTGTCGTCGACCCCCAGAACGGGCAACAGTCGCTCGCGCACGAAGGAGAGGCCCACCGGCAGCATGAACGTGGAGGTGTCGATGAAGATGCGCGCGCCCGCCGGCAGACGCGCCACGTCGATACGGGACGGATAGCGCCCGTCGAAACGTGGCGGCTCGTAGTCGCGTGCCCACGGCAACAACAGACCGCGCTCGTTATCGATGCCGAACACGCGCACCGGCTTGGCCGCACGTACGGCCTGCGTCTGATTGGCCGCGATCAACAGGCGCGCGTGGCCCTCGTCGCAGGTAAAAAAAGTGAGCTCGTACTGCAGCTGATATTGATAGACGATGCGCGCCAAGAGGTCGCGCGTCCCCGCCCCTTCGCCCGCGACTTCGTTTGGGTCGCCGCGCGGGTCGAGACGTTTCTGCAGTGCGAACTCACTCAGCACCGACAGCGCGCGGGCCGCCATGCTCGCATCTTCGCCGCCCGCGCGCGCACGTTTGCGCAGCGGCTCGTAGACGCGCCTGGGCAAGATCAGCTTGGCCGATGCGCTGCGCACCAGCGCCGGAAGCAGTCGTTTGGCCAAGAACGTTTGGCCGGCCGTTCGCAGCAAAAACGTCTCGTCCACGAACAGCTTGGTCTGACTGACGAGCGCATCGACCAACGGCTGGTCGTCTTCGCCCTCGGGCGGCCAGACCGCGTGCTCGCGCAAGAGTCGATCGAAGGTGGAGAGGACCTGCCCCGGCTGCTTGGCCCGCTCGTCGACGCGTCGCCTTTCGTGAGGCCGCGGGTCGGTCGCCGCTTTGTCCTCTCGAGAATGCACCGCGTCGAGCGAAGGCTCGGTTGGCTCGGAACGCTGCGGCGAAGGTGGGGCGGAGGGCGTCGGTGACTTGCCAGGCACCGGCAGCTCCGACGTCACCATCGGCTCTGCAAGGCCCAGGATATGAGCGATCCGATGGACCGAAGCGTCTGCGCTCGCGGGACCGTGCGGAGCCAGCTCGCGCGCCATCACGAGCACATTCTCGGGCCGCCGACTGGGGTCCGGTGTCAAGCACGCCGCGATCAGTCGCTCGAGCTGCTCGGGCGCATCGGCACGAACTGAACGCAAGAGCGGCGGCTGAAAAAGACAGGGCCGCTCTACCGCTCGTCCAGTCAGGAGCTCGAGCAACACGACGCCGAGCGCCCAGACATCCGTGCGCGCATCGGCACGGTCGGCCGAGTCTAGTTGCTCCGGAGCCATGTAGTTTGCCGAGCCCATCGTGCGATGGGGTTGTGTCAGTGCCGGGTTGCCGTCGGGCAGCTCCGCCGTGCCCATCTTGGAAATGCCAAAGTCGAGCACCTTGAGCCAAGGCAGACCGTCCGCACGCTCGGCCAAGAACAGATTGGAGGGCTTGATGTCGCGATGGATGATGCCGACCGCATGCGCCGCTGCGAGCCCCTCACAGGCGTGCAACACCAGCTCGACGGCTTGCCATACGGGCAGCGCGCCACGGCGCTCGAGCAGCGCGTCGACGCTCTCTCCCTGCAGCAGCTCCATCACGATGAACGGAGTGCCATCGTGCGTGTGGTCGATGTCTTTGACACGCACCACGCGCTCGCTGTCGAGCCGCGCTGCCGCACGCGCCTCACGCTCGAACCGAGCGCGCAGCTCGGGGTCCGCCAGGAACTTGGCGAGCATCATCTTGATGGCGACGGGCGTGTCGAGACTGAGCTGGTGCGCGGCCAGCACCACGCCCATGCCGCCCTCGCCCACCACGCGCTCGACCCGGTATCGTCCCGCTAGCACAGCGCCGACAGGAGGGATGGCGGACCGCTCGAAGCGTGGACCGTGCGGAAGAGTCTCTGGCAATCTCCCTCCTCTGCGGAGCCTATCTAGGCTGGCGTAGGGTTCGCTGCAAGCATCGTCAGCGAGCACACGCCGAGGCTCACAATCGCGCGTAGACCTGTTGGTTTACGTCCGCCAATCGAGTAGCACTCGCTGGACACCCGGGAGGCTCCTCGATGCCCGCGCAATTTTCATCAGACGGCAAGACGACCCTGCCTACGGCCAACTCGACCTTCGAAGCGGCGGGGGCCGCCAAGCAGTTGTTCGTACATTGGGTGTCGCCCGAAAACGAGCCGTCTTTTCTGCGCGTAGGACACGCTTTTGGACGCGAAGGAGGCGACACCACACTCAAGCCTCGCAGCGTCTCCCGGCGGCACGCAGAGGTCGTCGCAGTCGAGGGTGGCCTTGGCCTGAGCGATCTGGATAGTGCAAACGGATCGTTTGTAAACCGCGTAAGAGTGACGAAGCAGACATTGCGTCCCGGGGACGTGGTGCGTCTCGGCGACGCGGTCGGTCTCGTGCGGACTCTGTCCGGGTCCGTAGAGCCGTACGAGCTGAAGGCCATTCGTCCAGATTGGTATGGTGGTCCGACCCTGTGCGCTGCCCTCGCGGACGCGATGCGTTTTGCACCGCAAGGCGTGACCATCGTCGTGCAGGGCGAGAGCGGAACAGGCAAAGAGGGCACTGCGCGTGCGATCCACGCGTGGAGCAGGCGTACAGGGCAGTTCGTGCCCGTCGATTGCGCGACCTTGGATGGCGAGCTCGTCAACGCGCGGCTGTTCGGGTATCGCAAGGGCGCGTTCACCGACGCGTCGCGCGACCATGATGGCGCCATCGTCGCCTCCGACGGTGGCACGCTGTTCTTGGACGAGATCCTGAACCTGCCGCTCCCCGTGCAGTCCAAGTTGCTACGCGTCCTACAGGAACACGAGGTCGTACGCCTCGGAGACTCCAGGCCGACAAAGGTCCGGCTGCACGTCGTCGCCGCTGCCCAAGGCTCGATCGAAGAGGCCGTGAACAACGGTCGGTTTCGTTTCGACTTGTGGCAACGACTCAACGGCATGACGGTCGAGCTACCGCCGCTACGAGAACGCAAAGAAGACATCATCCCGCTCTTTGTCCGGCTGCTGCAGCAGGGCAGGACGACGACGCCACCCTCGTTGGAGCCCAAGCTGATCGAAGCGCTGCTGCTCTACCGTTGGCCAGGCAACCTTCGTGAGCTCGCAAGCTTTGCGCAGGATGTTGGCCGGCGACACGTCGACGTGGGGACCCTGTCCAAGGCCGTGCTGCGTCCACAGATGATCGACCCTCCCCAGCCCCCCGACGCCGTTGTCTCCGACACTCCGGTCAAAGAGCCAGTTCGCCGCTCGACGACGGACGACACCATGCGGCAGGCCATCGTGGAGATGTTGAAGCAGACCGGGGACAACAAGTCTCAGGCCGCGCGCAACCTGCAGATCAGCCTCGCGCACCTGAACCGCGTGCTCGCCAACATGGACAAGTGACCCGGGAGCCGCGCGACGCGGCGAGATGTCGCGGAATGAGCTTACGTCTGCTCAGAGCCGCGCTGCCGCAATCGCCGCAAATTGCCGAAGCTCCGCCAGGTCATTGACGATCGCGTCCCACGCCATCCCATGATCGATCGCGAGGTATGCGTGCACCAACACGTTGCGAAAGCCCGCCCAGAGCTGTAACCGCTTGCCCAGCTCAACCTCCAAGACCCCGTGCCGCGCCAAGATCACAAAGGCGTCGCGGTACGTCTCGGGGAGTTCGAGCCCATCGTCGGCGATGAGGTGATTCGCGATGTCCAGGACCGACTCCATGGCGAGATGGAGGTACCGTTCCGCAAGGTGGTGGGTGTCTGGGTCGCGCTCAAACACATCGCGAGAAACGGACGAAAACCGGTCTAGGCGATCGAGATACCGGAGCAGCGCGTCGATTCGGCGACGAAGGATGTCCGCATCAACCACGGGATGCACCGCTGAGCGCACGTCGCTTGGTCACTTCCCGAAAGAAGCGCTCCACCGGCTCGTAGTCGGCATGTGCACCGTACGTGCGTACGCGAAAACGGTGCAGCGACTGCACATCCCGCTCGAAAGCGACGACCCCGTACTTGAGTACCTGAAAGGCAAGTGCGGGCGGGGCACCGTTCAGGACCACCACGTCTAGGCGATCCGCAGCAAGCTCCTGAGCTAGTGCTCCCACCAGGCGTCGCAGGCTCTGCCCCTTCGCAAAGCTTTCTCGAGTCAGGAGCACTGCCACGTCGACATCGCTATCAGAGCGCGCCTTACCCGTGGCCCGCGAGCCGAACAGAAGAGCGGCTTGCACATCGTCGAGCGGGGCCAGGGCGCGCGCGATCGCATCGAGCAGGCGCCTGGGTGAAGCCTCTTCCATACGGCATTGTAAGGGTCCGCCACGAACGTCGCCAGAATCGAACGCCCGACTTGGGTGGAACCACGACGGATTTGCCGCAGAGAC
>JBEGTL010000124.1:0-16611 GCA_041179425.1 Pseudomonadota bacterium
GCAGGCGCGCTGGGTCGTGGTGGGTGGCGCCAGCATCCTCGATCACAGCGCGTACCGCGGCGAGTTCGAGCGCAGGCTCCTGAGCTACGGTGCCGACGACCAGCGCGCCGTGGTGTGCACAGGCGTGCTCAGTGAGGCACAGATCACGGCCTGCTACGCGCTGGCCGACGTAGTGGCGGCCCCCTCTCTGCGCGAGGGCTTTGGCCTGTGTGCTCTCGAGGCCCTCGCTGCGGGCGTGCCGCTGGTGGCTTCGGCGCGCGCCCCGTTCACCGAGTACCTCGACGCCGACAACGCGATCTTGGTCGACCCCGAAAACACGGAGGAGCTGACCGCCGGCTTGCGGCGAGCGCTCTCCTTCGACGGCCGCGCCGAGCGTGTGCAGAGTGGTCTGTTGCGCGCGCGTCGTTTTCGCTGGAGCAACGTCGCGGCCGAACATCAGCGCCTGTACGAGGCCCTGCTCGAGCGGGGCCTGCGTGAGCAGCTGGTAGAGGTGCGAGAAGGACGCGGACGCGCCTGAGGCCTGTGCGGCCCGTGACCTGGCCCACGGGGGCGCCCCATCCGGTTCCTTAGACTCTTCGCTCGCGCGCGGAGGCACCGCGCCCTTCGACGTCTACGCTCGTGTGCGGAGGCACGGCGCCCTTCGACTGCGCGAGTTCCCTGCTACCCTGTCCAGATGCGCTCGCTGCAGGCGGTGGTACGCGGGAGCGATGGGGCAGGCTCCCAGTCTCGGCTGTGTGCGCTGCTCGGCCCCACCAACACCGGCAAGACGCACCGCGCCATCGAGCGCATGCTCGAGTTCGACACGGGCGTGATGGGGTTGCCTCTGCGCCTGCTTGCGCGTGAGGTGTACGATCGCGTGAGCACACGCGTAGGCGAGCAAGCCGTGGCATTGATCACAGGCGAAGAGAAGCGCGTGCCGCCGCGCCCTCGCTACTGGATCTGCACCACCGAGGCCATGCCGCACGACCTCGACGGCGCGTTCGGTGCCGACTTCGTCGCGGTCGACGAGATCCAGCTGATGGGGCATCCCGAGCGCGGCCACGTGTTCACCGATCGCCTGCTCTACGCGCGCGGCAGGGTCGAGACCTGGTTTTTGGGCTCCAACACGGTCGAAGCGCTGGTGCGCACGCAGCTGCCCGACCTCGAGGTGACGCGTTTGCCGCGGCTGTCCAAGCTCGTGCACACGGGCCAGCACTCGCTGCGCACGCTGCCGCGACGCAGCGCCGTGGTCGCATTCAGCATGACCGAGGTGTACGCACTGGCCGACGCGCTGCGTCGTCGCCGTGGTGGCGCGGCCGTGGTGCTCGGTGCGCTCTCGCCGCGCGTTCGCAATGCACAGGTCGCGCTGTACCAGGCGGGCGAGGTCGACTTCTTGGTGGCCACCGACGCCATTGGGATGGGCCTCAACCTCGACATCGATCACGTGGCGCTGGCAGGTACCTACAAGTTCGACGGCTTCGAGACGCGCCCACTCGAGAGCGCCGAGCTCGCGCAGATCGCAGGACGCGCGGGGCGTCACCTGCGCGACGGCACCTTTGGCACGCTGTCTCCCGAGCCTGAGCTTCCGCGCGGCGTGGTGCAGCAGCTCGAACAACATCGTTTTCCCGCGCAGCCGTTTGCGTACTACCGCAACAGCGAGCTCGACTTCGCCAGCATCCCCGCGCTGCTGGCCAGCCTCTCGCGCCGACCGCACGGCGCGCACACACACCTGTTGCGCTCGGCACCCGACGCCGATGACGTCGATGTGCTGCGCTGCTTTGCCAAGCTGCCCGAGCTGCGCGACGACCCGCCCAACGAAGAGCGCCTGCGCGCGCTGTGGGACGTGTGTCGCGTCCCCAACTACGAAAAGCGCCTGCCCCAGCACCAGGTCGAGCAGCTGCTGCCGCTGTACCGTCAGCTCGCACGCGACGGCTACGTCGATGCCGACTTCGTCGCCGAGCGGGTGCGCAGGCTGGCGCGCTACGAGGGCGACATGCACGTGCTGATGGATCGGCTGGCCGCCGCGCGCACGTGGACGTACGTGAGCCATCAGAGTGGCTGGCTCGAACGTCCGGGGGAGCTCTCGCTGCGCACCCGCGAGCTCGAGGACAAGCTGAGCGATGCGCTTCACGAGCGCCTGCTCGAGCGCTTTGTCGACCCAGCCGACAAGCGCAAAAAGAGCGTGCAAGGGGCGCGTTCCGAGGGCGCGAGCAACCACCCGTTCGCGAGTCTCGCCGGGTTCGCGTTGCCGGGGCACGACGGCAGTGAGGTCAAGACTCGCGCGCAGTGGGTCGAGGGGCTGATCGCTGCGCAGTTCGTCGGGCTGAGCGTCGATGCACTGGGCCAGATCAACTATCGCGGCGAACGTATCGCGCGGCTCGCGCGTGGCCAAACGTTGCTGCGCCCCGGGCTCAAGCTGCTCTTGCCCGAGTGGGTCGAGCCCGGTGCGAGCGCGCGCATCGAGCGTCGTTTGGTCGCCCACACGCGCGATCTGGTCAGCAACTTGCTCGAGCCTCTCGCGCTGGTGGGGAGCGACAGCGCGCCTTTGCGCGGCCTTGCCTACCAGCTCGAGCAGGGGCTCGGGTCGGTGCAAAAACAACAAGCGCGTCCACAGCTCGATGCGCTCTCTGCCGCGGAGCGCGCGCTGCTCGACGAGCGACAGATCGTGGTGGGACGACAGACGGTGTTGGCGACGCCGTTGTTGTCGCGCGCGAGACTCGACGTGCGCGCCGCGCTGTGCCGAGCCTGGGCCGGCAAAGATGAGCCGACCACGTCGCTGACTCACGACGGTCTGTCGATGCGTATCGCTCCGGGCACGCGCCTCGACCGTGAGCTTGCGCTGCGGATGGGGTTCTTTGTCTTGCCGTCGTGGGCGGTGCGCTGTGACGTGATGGAGCGCCTGCTCTCCCTCGCCCCAGAGAGCGCGCTCGAAGAAGCGCAGCTGATGGTGGGCATCGACGACGAAGGTGCACGATCGCTGCTGCGCGAGCTGCCGCGCGCCAAGCGCCGTCGAAAGAGGCGCTGAGCGCTGCAGCGCTTGGTGCGCTCCGAGCCGGGCAACGCAGTGCAAATCCTTCGGCCCCGTTCACCCCATCCGTGTTGTCCGCACTCAGAAATGTTCTGCGCCAAGGGGACGGAACCGCGTCGCCCGGACGACTGTTCGGGAGACCGGTCGTGCCGCGTGTTTCTCGCTGCGCTGACCTAAGTCGCAACAGCGTCTACGACGCTCATTCGACGGAGCACGCGCAATCGATGAGACCAACGAACAGCATAAAAACTCTGGCTCTCGGCCTGTGCGCCGCCGGGTTGAGTCACACGATGGGGGCCTGCGCGCCGAGCGACGATCGCACGGAAGACAGAGGCGCGCCGACGCCCGAAGAAGCGCTCGCCGCAAACCCAACCAGCACGGTGATCCCGAACCGCGAGGCGGCCGACTGGCGTGGTGTGTACCGCGAGGTCGTGTGGGCGACGGTGGGCGGTGGCTGCACCGGCACGATCGTCGGACCTTACGCCGTGTTGTCAGCCAAGCATTGCGGAACCAACAACGGCACCGTGCAATCGAACGGCTCGTCCTACGCGTCGAGAGCCGTGCACCTCAATCCGTACCTCGATCCGTCTTATACACCTGACTGGTGGTTGTCGCTCAATGCGGCGCAGCAAGCCGCTCCCAGCGGGCGGCAAGACGACTGGCCCGCGCAACACGACCAGACCATGATCTTCGTGCCGCAGCTCACGCCGCAGTTCTTGGCGCAGCGCAACATCGTCCCGGCGGAGCTCGACCCGAGCCTGCCTGCCAACAGCTACACCATCGTCGGCGTTGGCAGTACGGGCGGCAGCTTTCGTGACTCGATGGCAGGCGGCTTCGTGGCCGCGACTCCCAACACGATCACCATGAGTCCTCGCGACGGCTACATCTCGCGCGACGCCACCACGCAAAACCTCGCGACGGCCACACCGGGCGACTCGGGTGGACCCACCTTCGGCGTTCAAATGTCGGTGTTCAACGGCAACTTTTTCGAGGTTCGGCGCGGGGTGTTTGGCACCACGCAAAATCCTTTCGATCTTGCACCGCTTGGCTTCAACATCGGCGTAGCGCTGACGGCAAACCAACGCGAGGCCGCACGGCTCAACGCACTCTGGGCGAGAGCGCGCGCGGACGACGTCGATGGCGATGGTTTGCCGACTGCATGTGACTCCAATCCAGGAGATGCCGTCGGTTCGACCAGCTGGTGTCCGGCGGCGCTGGGCAGCCCGACGGGGGCCACAACCGTGAACAGGCCCGCGGCGCTGCTCGAGTGTCCGCTTGGCTACTACGCGACGGGTCTCTTTGGTCGCTCGGGTGACTGGCTCGACGCGATCGGTGTGCACTGCCGGCAGCTGAGCTGCTTTGCCAGCGGTTGTGATGGTCGGTTCGACACGGAGCGCTTCGGCGGTACGGGTGGTGGCGAATACGATCTTCCGTGTCCTGACAACGAGATCATGGTGGGTGTCGGCGCTACCGTGGACCCGAGCCGAGTCTATGGCATCGCCCCGCGCTGCGTACCTGCCGCGCAGGTGCTCTCGCCCTCACGTCCGATCACCCAGACCACGCACACGGGCAACAGTGCACTCGGAGATCACGTCGAAGTTGCAGACTGCCCGGTGGGCCGATTTTTGACGGGGTTTCAAGCGCGTTCGGACGACAAGCGTTGGACGACGGGCTTGCAGCCGATTTGCAGCGTGCCGGGCTCCAACTACACCGTTCACAGCGGTGGCAATGGTGGTGGACACTCCGCACAAAGTTGTCCGCCGGGCCAAGTTGGCGTCGGCGTCCTGACCAAGATGCAAGACGGCTCCGTCAACACGCTCGGCATATGGTGCGCGGAGCGTTCGCTGGTGGCGTCGGCGTCGGTGCTGTCGACGACGAGCTTGATGTTGCTGCGCAGCGGCTACCACGACTGGGCGCAAGGTGTCGATGTGCCGAGTAGCATCGACCGCGGCAACGACGTGCACATGAACGGTGGCACCTCGACGCTCTGCGACAAAGGCTTTGCTTTGCAAGGCATGACAGTGGCATCCGATGGCAGCCAAGCTCGACCGTTGACGGGCGTCGCAAGCATCCAATGCCGCTCGCTGCATAGCACCACGGCATTACCCCAGACGGTGGCAGTGAACGCAGGCGACAAGTCGAATGCGACCTACGTCGGAAGCACGACCGCACAGGTGGTCGATGGCTTGGTCGCACGCAGCGGCTGGCTCCTCGACGGAGTGGCGTTGCACCTGAGCCCCTGAGCTCCGGCTCGCCCAGGTCACTGCGCGGGATACTGCGGAAGCGTGGGAGCGAACACGTTTGGCAGCATTCGCCACGAGAAGCGGCACAGTGTGAAGCTCGAGACTCGTTAGAGCAGAACGCTCATGCAGGTCAGACCTGCCTCGAGCTTCTGTAGCTCACTGATGTCGAGCAGCTCGATGGTAAACCCGAGACCCTGTAGCGCCGCTGCCGTCCTCGGTGCATCGCTCGGAAGCACCACGGTCTGTTCCAGGCAGAGCACGTCTCCGCCGCTCTCCTCGAGGGCGCTGTGGACGCGGTACCCGAGCGCCTCGAGCTGCGCGACGTCCACGAAGTCAGGCACCGCAATCAGCGAACCGTCCGGGAGTCGGGTGACGGCCGTCTTGAGATGCAGCGCCCGGTGCACGTCGATGCCGAGGACGGTGCGCGCGGAGCCCGTCACGAGGCGTGCGAGCTGCTCGAGCGCCGCGTCGTTGGTGCGCGTGCTGCGACCCACGAGCACGTGTCTCTCCAGGATCAACACGTCGCCGCCGTCGAGGGTCGCCGGCGCCGTGATGCGAGCGATGGGAAGACCCAGCGTCGACAGCGTCGCCTCGGCACTGGCCACCTCGCCGCGGCGCGAGACGGCGCCAGGTAGCGTCAGCACCGCGGTTCCGTCGAGCATCACCACGATGTCCTCGACGAACAGACCGTCGGGATGATCGGGAAGCTCAGGGAGCGAGATCAGCGCCAGTCCATGCTTCGAGAGCAGCGTCAGGTAGGCGGCGTGCTGCGCAAAAGCAGTTGCCGGGTCGACGGAGACACGCGCGAGGTGAGTGACCTCCCCCTCCGCCACGCGGAGACAAGGACGGCGAGTCAGGGCGCGCGTGGCCTCCGTCACAGATCCCAGCTGAACAGCCGGCACTCCAGGTCGCCGTTCCACAGCCCGTGCTCTTGTACGGGCTTGACCGGCATCGCCCACAGCAGCTCGCGGTCCTGACAGATCGCGGAGATGCGGTGCCCTTTGAGCTGCGCGAACCCCTTCGCAAGCTGACGCTCGAAGCTCTCGCCGCGCTCGAGGCGGATGCCGTAGGGCGGGTTGGTGATCACGTGTCCCGGCGGATCGGTGCCGAGAAAGTCGCCCGCATCGAGCCGCTCGCAGCGCACGGCCACGCCTGCTTGTTTGGCGAGCTTGCGCGCCAGGTTCACAGCCTGTCCGTCGATGTCGAGCGCCATCACGGTCGGCGCGTCTTGCTCGGGCAGCACGCGTGATTGGGCGTACTCCCGGATCTCGATCAGCGCGTCTTTTCGGCTGGGGTCGTGGGACAACCAGCGCTGGAAGCCGTACTTGCGACCGAGCAGGCCGGGGGCGATCCGACGCGCCCACGACAAGGCCTCGATGGCGATGGTGCCCGAGCCGCACAGCGGGTCGACCAATGGCCGCACGCGATCCCAGCCGGCGAGCCGGAGCATGGCCGCGGCCAGCGTCTCTTTGATGGGCGCTTCGCGCGCCTCCGTGCGGTAACCGCGCTTGTGCAGCGGCTCGCCCGCGAGGTCGAGGTAGAGCTCGGCCTTGTCGCGCACCACGTGCACCGCCACACGCACGTCGGCGTCGTCGCGGTCCACGTCGGAGCGCTTGCCGAACTTGTCGCGCTGCACGTCGACGATCGCGTCCTTGGTCTTTTGTGCGACGAAGGCGCTGTGCGTGAGCGCGCCGTGCTTGACGGTGGCGCTGACGCTCAGACTGCGGCCGGGCTCGAGTACATCGCTCAGGTCGATCGCGCGCACGCCTTCGTACAGCTGCTCGCCATCACGGGCATCGAAGCTGCCGCGGCGCCACAGGATGCGCATGGCGATGCGGCTCTGAAAGCAGGCGCGCATGCCCTCTTCCAGGTCGCCGCCGAAGTGCACGCCACCACGGTCGGCGCGCACCTGACGAAACCTGTGCTCGCGCAGCTCGTCGCGCAGAGCGCCTTCGGTGCCCTTGGCGGCGGTCGCGAAGAACTCAGACATTGAAGCGGAAGAACATCACGTCGCCATCGCGCACTACGTACTCCTTGCCCTCGGTGGAGGTCTTGGCGGCCGAGCGGCAGGCTGCTTCGGTCTTCAGGTTCACGCGGTCTTCCCACCAGGTGACCTCGGCGCGGATGAACCCACGCTCGAAGTCGGAGTGGATCTTGCCGGCTGCCTGCGGAGCCTTGGTGCCGCGCTTGATGGTCCAGGCGCGGACCTCTTTTTTGCCCGCAGTGAAGTACGTGATGAGCTCGAGCATCGCGTAGCCGGTCTGGATGACCTTGTTGAGGCCGGGCTCCGTGAGACCTACCGAGTCGAGGAAGTCCTGCCGCTCGGCCACCGGCAGCTGCATGATGTCGGCCTCGATGGCGGCGCAGATGACGACCACCTGCGCGTGCTCCTCGTTGGCGATGTCGCGCACCTTCTGCACGAGCGGGTCGGTGGCCGCGTTGGCGAGCTGGTCTTCTTTGACGTTGCAGACGTAGAAGAGCGGCTTCTGCGTGATGAGCCCGAGCTCGCGCAGGGCCTTGGCCTCGTCCTCGTTGTCGGGTGTCAGCACCGAGGCGCGCTTGCCGGAGTCGAGCAGCTTCTCGAGCTTCTCCGTCACGGCCACCACTGTCTTTTCGTACGCGTCGTTGCCCTTGGCGGCCCGGCGCGCTCGGTCGAGCCGCTTCTGTACGCTGTCGAGATCCTTGAGGATGAGCTCCGTGTGGATGGTCTCGATGTCGGCGGCGGGGTCGACCCGGTTGTCGACGTGGATGACGTTTTCGTCCTCGAAGCAGCGCACCACGTGGGCGATCGCGTCGCACTCCCGGATGTTGCTCAAGAAGGCGTTGCCCTTGCCCTCGCCCTTGGAGGCGCCGCGGACCAGGCCCGCGATGTCGACGAAGTCGACTGTGGCCGGCACCGCGCTGTCCGGCTCGACCACCTTACAGATGGCGTCGAAGCGGGGATCGGGCACCGGGACGACCCCGACGTTGGGCTCGATGGTGCAAAACGCGTAGTTGGCAGCCTCGGCCTGCTTGGAGGACAGCGCGTTGAAGAGCGTGGACTTGCCGACGTTGGGCAGACCGACGATGCCGACTGAGAGTGCCATAGCGGCCTTAGATAGCGGACGCCGGGTAACCCCGCAAAGCAGGCTCAACTCAAACGTAGGACTTGCAGACGCTCAATGGAAACAAAGTGGACCGCCAATCACTCTCCAATTTTCACCTGGGAAACTTTCGAGAAACAACTCTCCCGCACGTTTCGTGGGGCTTTGTGCCCGTGGCTCCTACACGGAGCGGGAGATATGTAAATGACGCGTTCGAGGTTCCGTTCGTTTCATACAGCCGTCGTTACGAGCGGCTTGACCGTAGCTTTCACAACTGTCGCTTTTGCTCAGGAGCCGGCCCCTGCCGCTCCGCCGGTGGTCGTCGAGACGCCCGCGCCGGTCGCCCCGGTCGAGCTGGCTCCCGTCGCCACGCCTTACGTGGCTCCCGTTGCGCCGCCCATGGTCGCCGCTCCCATCGAGTCGGCGCCGGCAGAGGTCGCCGCCACGGAAGCTGCGCCCGAAGAGAAAGAGGCGCCCTGGTATGACGGCATCTCGGTCGGCGCGTTCGTGGACGCCTACGGTGCCATTCGCAGCGACAGCAACGAAGCGCGCAACCCGATGGGCGCCACGGTCGCCAATCCGTCCGGCTACTATCACGAGGCCTACGTGCAAGCGAGCGGCTTTGCCCTCGCGTTCGCAGGCGCGGACATCGCGTACAGCGGCGAGAAAGTCGGAGCGACGATCAGCATGCGCTTCGGTCCGGGCGTCAACCGCTTCTACGCGGCGGACCAGGGCGCGTTTGGCATCTCCAACATCACGCAGGGTTACCTGACGTACAAGCCGACCGAGAAGCTCACCCTCGACCTCGGTCAGTTCTACACCATCTACGGCGCCGAAGTTGCCGAGAGCTGGCGCAACGTCAACTACTCGCGCGGCGCGCTGTACTACTCGATGCAGCCCTTCTGGCACACCGGTCTGCGCGCCAACTACAAGGTAAACGACGCGCTCTCCATCAATGCGCTCGTCGTCAACGGCGTCAACACGGCGTTCGAAGGCAACAAGAGCCCGTCGCTCGGTCTGCAGTTGTTGGTCACTCCGGGCGACTACCTCACCGTCGCGCTCGGCTACCTCGGCGGTCTCAACCCGCGCGATGGCGATGACGAGACCGCGCCCACCAAGAACTTCCAGGACTTCTTCGACCTCGTCGCGACAGCGACGGCCGGCAACTTCAAGTTCGTCTTCAACGCCGACCTCAACTTGTACAAGGCCAAGTTCGCACCCGCCGACCCTGCCACGATGACCAGCGCATCGGGCGGCTCGAGTGAAACGTGGTGGGGCATCAGCGGCGCGCCCGCGTACGCGTTCACCGACTACTTCACGCTCGGCGCACGCATCGAGTACCTGGAAGACAGCGCCAACTCGCAGCTCTACCAGAGCAAGGCAGGCAGCGTGCTCACGGGCAAGGCCAAGCTCACCACGATCACCGGCACGCTGGACTTCAAGCCCGTCCCGGCGCTCATCCTGCGTCCCGAGGTTCGTTACGAGGTCGCCGGCAATGACGCCGACACCTACAACAGCGGTGGTAGCGACACTTCCAACAAGTTTTGGTCGGTCCACCTGGGTGCGGTCGTCACGTCGATGAAGTAACGCGGCTCCCCGCCGACGACAAAAGACCCGCGTCGCTCGCAAGAGCAGCGCGGGTCTTTGTGTTCGCGACGAGCGACCGTCTGTTCAGTGCACCACGCTCAGCACGGGCTCGATCACTTCGGGCTCCACCAGGGCCACTGCGAGGACCTCGTCGAGGGTGTCGACGAAGTGGAAGCGCAGCGCCTTGCGTGTCTCCTCGGGCACGTCTTCGAGATCGAGCATGTTGAACTTGGGCAGGATGACGTCGGTGATGCCGGCGCGGTGTGCACCGAGCACCTTCTCCTTCACACCGCCGATGGGCAGCACGCGTCCGCGCAGCGTGATCTCACCGGTCATCGCGACGGAGCGACGCACCGGTCGGTCGAGCAGAGCGGAGATCATGGCGGTGGCCATGGCCGTACCTGCGGAGGGGCCGTCTTTGGGGATGGCGCCCGCAGGCACGTGGATGTGGACCTCGAGCGGAGAGCTCGCCAGACGCGAACCGTGCTCGCTGCCGTACCGAAGTGCGTAGGTGAGGGCGGCACGCGCCGACTCCTTCATCACGTCGCCGAGCTGACCTGTCAGGATCAGTGCGGCAGGGCTCGCGCTGCGCTCGCCTCCAGTCTGCGATGCACCGACGGGGCGCACCGAGGCCTCGACGAACATGATGTCGCCGCCCGCAGGGGAGTAGTACATGCCGGTGGAGACGCCGACCGAGTCGCTCTCGGCAGCACGCTCCGGACGAACCCGCGGACGCCCGAGCAGACGTTTGATGTCTTCTTCGGTGACCGGGCTCGTGACCTCCTCGTTGGACGCCACGTTGCGAGCGATCTTGCGCGCCACGCGCTCGACCTCACGAGACAGCTGACGCACGCCGCTCTCTCGGGTGTACTCGCGCACGACCAGAGCGATGGCTTCGTCACTGAGCGCGATGTTGCGCTTGAGGAGGCCGGTCTCGGCCAGCTTCTTGGGCACCAGGTACTGCTTGGCGATGGCCACCTTCTCGCGCTCCGTGTAGCCGGAGAACTCGACCACCTCCATGCGGTCCATCAAGGGCGCCGGGATGTTCTGCGGGAAGTTGGCGGTGGCGATGAACAACACCTCGCTCAGGTCGAACGCCTGGTTGAGGTAGTGATCGGTGAAGGTGTGGTTTTGCGCGGGGTCGAGCACCTCGAGCAGCGCCGCCGACGGATCGCCTTGGTACGACGCGCCCAGCTTGTCGACCTCGTCGAGCAAGAACACCGGGTTCTTGGTGCCGGCCTGCTTGAGACCCTGGATGATGCGACCAGGCATCGCACCGATGTACGTGCGACGGTGGCCACGGATGTCCGCTTCGTCGCGCACACCGCCGAGGGCGATGCGCACGTACTCACGACCGAGCGCCTTGGCGATGCCCTCGGCGATGGAGGTCTTGCCCACGCCGGGCGGACCGACGAACAACAAGATGGGACCCTTGGCGACCGACTTGGCGGCAGCCGAATCCGCGCGCTGCTTTTCGCTCAGCTGCGGCTCGGTGCCGGTGTCATCGGTCGACTCGGGAGCTGGCTGGGTGACGCTCTCGGCAGCCGCCGACTCGGCCGCGAGCTTGCGCACGGCGAGGAACTCGAGGACGCGATCTTTGACGTCGTCGAGACCGTAGTGCTCGGCGGACAACATCTCTTTGGCGTGCTCGAGCTCGATCTTGTCCTCGCTGCGCGTGTTCCAGGGCAGCTCGCTGATCCACTCGAGGTAGTTACGGATGACCTGGGCTTCCATGCCCTCGCCACCGATGCGCTCGAGCCGTGACAGCTCTCGCTTCACTTCCTTGCGCACCTTCTCGGGCAGGACCAAAGCCTCGAGGCGCTTTTCGAGCTCCTCGGCCTCGCCCTCTTTGTCGTCGTCGCCGAGCTCCTTCTTGATCGCCTTGAGCTGCTCGCGCAGGTACATCTCGCGCTGCCGCTCGCCCAACTTTTCTTGGACCTGCGACTGGATCTCCTGCTGCGCCTTCACCACGCCCAGCTGACGCTGCACGTGGATGAGCAAACGACGCAGGCGCTCTTCGACGCCGAGCGTCTCGAGCAAGATCTGCTTGTCGCCGGAGGGAATGTCCATGTAGCCAGTGACGCGGTCGGCGAACGGGCCGGGCTCGGTCACGGGCTCGAGGGCCTCGCGCAGGGCCTGCTCGGGGATGCCGCGGACTGCGCCAAGCTCGTACGCTCGCTCACGAAGCTCGCGCCACAGGCCCACAAAAGCGGGGTCGTCGGAGTCGATCGGCTTCATGTCCTCGACGGGGACGACGATGGCTTCGGCGAAGCCGTCGCGCTCCCGGAACTGAATGGCAGTGGCGCGCTGTTCACCTGTGATGATCACACTCAGACCGTTGGGGCCGGGGTTCACACGGACGATGCGCGCGATGGTGCCCATGGTGTAGAGCTGCTCGAACGTCGGCTGCTCTGCGTTCTCCCGTTGGGCAACACAAAAGACCAGCCCGCCACCCTGACGGGCAATCTCTAGGGCTCGAAGCGAAGCCGGGCGGCCTACCCCGAGCGGAACCGTAAGCCCTGGCAAAACGACCGTTTCGCGGAGGGCGATGACAGGCAACTGTTGGCGATCCATCACGAGAACCTAACCAGCCGATCTGTCCCCACAAGACCCTTGCGCTATAGAGGGCGGGCCATGACGTCCAGCTTGCCCCTCTTCGATCTCGCGACCGAGTCCGGTCGTAACGCTCTGCAGGTCCAAATCGAACGCCTGCGTCCGCCCGTCGGCCACGACAGCGACACGTCGCGCACGGTGGCTTCCATCTTGGCGGACGTTCGCGAACACGGAGACGAAGCCGTGGTTCGCTACATGCGCAAGTGGACCGATCCGGCCTTTTCGCAGGAGCGAATCCGCGTGAGCGAGGCCGAGCTCGACGCGGCCGAGCGCGGGCTCGATCCTGCGCTGCGTGAGGCGTTGCTCGGCGCGATCGCCAACGTGCGCGCGTACCAGTCGCACTTGATGCCCAGCGCGCCCGCACCCATCGTGCACGGCGGCGCCGAGATGGGGCTGCGTTTCACCCCGGTCGACAGCGTCGGCCTCGCGGTCCCCGGCGGCAAGGCAGCGTATCCGTCGAGCGTCATCATGCTCGCGATCCCTGCGCAGGTGGCCGGCGTCCCGCCCGACCGCATCGTGGTGGTCACGCCGCCTCCCACGCGCACGGGCGATGGACCGGCCGAAGACGTGCAGCCGCTGGTGCTCGCTGCCTGCAAGCTGGTCGGCGTCAAAAACGTATTCCGGATTGGAGGCGCGCAAGCGATGGCGGCGCTCGCGTTCGGCACCAAGTCGGTCCCTGCCATCGACATGATCGTGGGACCCGGCAACAACTTCGTGCAGCTTGCCAAGGCGCAGCTCGCGGGCGTGGTGGGCACCGACGGCTTCTACGGTCCGAGTGAGATCCTCACCATCGCCGACGACTCGGCCGATCCGCAGAAGGTCGCGGCCGACCTGCTCGCACAGGCCGAGCACGACCCGGGCAAGTGTTTCCTGGTCTCCTGGCAGCCCGAGACGCTAGCGCGCGTGTCCGAGGCACTCGAGACCCAGCTCAAGGTTCGTAAGCGCGCCGACGCACTCAAGAAGGCGCTGCTCGAGGACTCGTGTGCGGTGCTCGTGCGCGACGCGGCACATGCCGCCGAGGTCGCCAACATCATCGCGTGCGAGCACGTCAGCTTGGCGGTCAAAGACCCGGACGCCCTGCTGCCTTCGATCCGGCATGCCGGAGAGATCCTGCTCGGAGACTCCACGCCGATGGCCGCAGGAGACTACTGGGCGGGACCCAGCCACTGTCTGCCCACGGGGACCACCGCGCGTTTCACGAGCGGCTTGTCGCCGTATACGTTTTTGAAGCGGGTAGGGACGATCCGGTACAGGGATGGATTCCCCAAGGCGGCGCGAGAGGCCGTGGCACTGCTCGCGGAGGCAGAGGGCCTGGACGGCCACGCAGAGTCGGCGCGCGTACGAGGCTGAGCGAGCACCAGCCGACTTGGCCTGCAGCGCCAACTTCTCAACCGATCGCTGGGGCATGTGTGGTTCATCCCGAGTGAGGGGGCAAACGAGCTGCCAGTCAGCGTATAAGGCAGTCCCTGGGCACCGCCGTTTCGGTGCCATCCGCGGGAGGGTCCGTGCCACGAACGCCTTGTCTACTTGCGACGATCTGTGCGCTGCTCGTGTGCAGTCTGATGCTGCCCGCATCGCTCTCGGCACAGGCCGCCGAGTCGAGCGAGTATCGAACGCTCGTCGAACAAGCGCTCATCGAGTACGCCGACAAGAACTACGAAGAAGCGAGCTCGCTGTTCGCGCGCGCGCATCAGCTCGAACCCAACGCGCGCACGTTGCGCGGGCTGGGCATGGCGGCCTTCGAGCTCCGCCGCTACCCCGAGAGCATCGTTGACCTCGAAGCGGCGCTCGCCTCGAATGAGCGTGCACTCGACTCTACGCTGCGCAGCGAGACTGCGGCCTTGCTCCAGCGAGCGCGCGGGTTCGTGGCGACCGTGACGGTCGACCTCGTGCCGCAGAGCGCCGAGCTCCTGGTCGACGGCAACCGAGCCGAACCGTTTGCGCCGCTGTCGCTCTCCCTGGGTGAGCACGTGTTCGAGCTGCGACAGAGTGGTCGCGTGCGCGAGCGTCGGGTCGTACGGCTTCGCGGTGGCGAGGTCTCGCACCTTCGTCTCGCGGTCGGGGTAGGCGGAGCAGACACCAGCGCCGCGCGCGCGGACAAGCCCGAGCACGACCGTAAGCGTCCGTTGTACAAAAATGGCTGGCTTTGGGCGGGTGTGGGCGCGGTCGTCGCGGGCAGCGTGACGGCGAGTGTTCTGGTCGCTACGCGCAGTGACGACAAGACGGTCGTCGTTCCGAGTGCAACCACCAACACACCGCCCGGCGTCTCTTTGCGCACCGCAGGACTCAGTCAATGACGACAGCCCACCCTTCGAGCGCGCGTTCCCTCTTGCGGCTCTGCCTCCTGCTCACCAGCCTGCTCGGCACGTCCGCCATCGTCGGCTGTGAGGGCGAGACCAAGACGGTGACCGCGGCCACGCAGCTGTTGGTGTCGGTCGACTTTGTCGAGGGGCTACGCACGAGCGCCGATAGCCTGCGTGCAAGCGTCTACATTCGTAGTGCCAACGTCTGGGAGCGTGGCTCCAGCGTGACGCTGAGCACGGCGGGCCTACGTTGGCCGGTCGACTTGCCGCTGCTGCCCAGCAAGTCCGAGCACGAGAGCGCCGACATCGAGATCGTCCTCGAAGCGCTCAAAGATCGTCAGGTGCTCGCCGAGACGCGTTTGCTCTCGCACTTCGTTCACAACGAGCACCGCACGCTCCGCGCGCTCCTCGCGGTGTGTCGTGGCGAGGTCGGTCTCGTCTGCAGCCCAGCCGGCTGTCACGGCGACGCGTGCTCCATCTGTGGTCCGTCCGGCGCGTGCGTCCCGGTCGTGCTCACGGTGGCGGAGCCGACGCTCACGCTGGACGCCGGCGCCCTGGACACGGGAGGCCAACCGCCGAACGACGCGTCGACCGCAACCGACGCGCGCGAAGCGGGCAACGACGCTGGCGGGAGCTCGACACCGAGCAGCGATGCGGGAGCGAGCGTTACGCCGAGCGACGACGCTGGCTCTGCCCCGACGCCCGACGCGGCAACAGCCGTGCTGCCCGACGCTGGAGGCGCCCAAGTGCCCGTCGACGCAGGCGCTGTCGACGCAGGCCGCACCCCCCAGGTCTGCCCCACGGATCACGGCTGCCTGACCCCGTATCCGTGCGTGCCCACGGACCTCGGCTACACGTGTCTGGGCCAGTCTGCAGATTGGCCGATGCCTGATGGCTTCGACAGCAGCAAGTACAAGCAGAGCTACAGCTCCGACGGCATCACGGTCATCGACAACGTGACCAAGCTCGAGTGGGAGACCAACGTCAACAGCGTGATGAGCGGCTGCACCAAACAAATCGAGTACCGCGAGGGTGGCTCGAGCGAGATCAAACGCGAGCCGGTGGGTTCGTACTGCTCGCTGGTCGAGGCGCGCAAGCACTGCGACGACCTGAAGGTCGGCGACAAGGACGACTGGCGGCTGCCCTCGGTGGTCGAGCTCGTGTCGTTGCTAGACCACGCTCGCATCGACTATCGAATCGGCATCAACGCCGACTTCTTCCCCGATATCGAGTGGTCCAACTACGTGACGACGTCGCTCTATCCTGGCGCGCCGGCCAGCTATCGCGAGGTGGATTTCGTACAGCGCAGCACCTGGAAGGGCGAGCTAGGAAAGGTCCGCTGCGTTCGCGGGTTGCCCAATCCACCGTTCGCCAAGCCTGCCGACCGATACAGCGTCGACGTGACTACCGACACCGTCACCGACAAGGCGACCCACTTGGTCTGGCAACGGAGCCCCAGCAGCAAGACGTTTCCCAGCGCCGACCCGGGCATCGCGGCCTACTGCACTGGCGGCTTTCGTCTGCCCAGCTCCAACGAGCTGTTCTCCCTCGTGGACACGACCCGACTCATGCCTGCGATCGACACGACCGCCTTTCCTGGCACGCCGAGCGCGAAGTTCTGGGCGCTGAACAACGATCGGGGCAGCGCGGTCAGCTTCCAGACCGGAGACCTGGGCTACGCCGAGGGAGACGGCTACGTGCGCTGCGTGCGCTGACGCGCAGGACGTGAGCGTTGACGTTGACGTTGACGTTACGCTCACGTCAACGTCAACGTC
>JBEGTL010000125.1:0-16500 GCA_041179425.1 Pseudomonadota bacterium
AGGCTCGTTTCGCTGCGACGCCAACGTGTCGATCCGACCCAAGGGCTCGGACACGCTCGGGACGCGGACCGAGATCAAAAACATCAACTCGTTCCGGTTCGTGCGCAAAGCGATCGACTACGAGATCCAGCGCCAAGAGATCGTGCTCGCGCAGGGTGGCAAGATCGCGCAGGAGACGCGCACCTGGAGCGAGGCACAGGGCAAGACGCTGCCCATGCGCAGCAAAGAAGAGGCGCACGACTACCGTTACTTCCCCGACCCCGACCTACCTCCCATCGCCATCGACGACGCGCTGTACGCGCAAGCGGTCGACAGCGTGCCCGAGCTGCCGGCAGCGCTGCGCGAGCGCTGGCAACGCGAGCTTGGCCTCACCGCGTACGACGCGACGGTGCTCAGCGCGCACCCCGAAGTCGCGCGCTACGTGGAGCAGGCGGCGTACCTGTGCGCCGACAAGAGCGGCGAGCCCAAGGCGCAGGCCGGCAAGCGCATCGCCAACTTCGTGCAGGCCGAGGTCTTGCGGTACGTCGAGACCGAGGGTCTGATCGCGCGCTTCCCGGCTTCGGCCGAGCGCGTGGCGGGTCTGTGCGCGTTGGTCGCCAAGGGCACGCTCAGCGGCAAGATGGCCAAAGAAGTGTTCGAGGCGATGCGCGAGAGCGACAAGGACGCCGAGGCGATCGTCTCCGAGCGTGGCCTCACGCAAGTCTCCGACTCGGGCGCCATCGAAGAGGTCGTGCGCAGCGTGCTCGCCGGCAGCCAGAAGCAGCTCACGCAGTACAAAGCTGGCAACGAAAAGCTGTTCGGCTTCTTCGTCGGTCAGGTCATGAAGGCGACCAAGGGCTCAGCCAACCCCGGCTTGGTCAACGACGTGCTCAAGCGCGTGTTGGAGGAGACGTGACGTACCGCTTGCCGCGCGCACCCCTGTCCGAAGCGGACTACTTTGCAGTCGAGTACGACCCCGAGACGCACGAAGTGGTGATGCTCGATCAGCGCAAGCTGCCGAGCGAGGTCGTCTACTACCGCTATCCCAAGCCCGATCAGGTTGCGGTCGCGATCCGCGACATGGTGGTGCGTGGGGCCCCCGCCATCGGTATTGCTGCGGCGTACGCCATCGCGCTGCAGGCGCACCTCGAGCGCGGTGATGCGCGTAGCTTCTTGCTCGCCAACGGCATCGCGGGGCGTGTGCTCGGCGCCACGCGCCCGACCGCCGTCAACTTGGCCTGGGCGATCGGACGTATGGCGCACGTGGCGGCCGGAGCGGCGCAGCTCGCACCGGACGAGCGCGCGCACACCATGCTTGCCGCTGCCGAGGCCATCCATCGCGAGGACGTGCTGTCGTGTCGGGAGATGGGGCGGCTCGGCGCCGAGCAGGTCCCCGACGGCGCGACCATCCTCACGCACTGCAACGCGGGCGCGCTCGCCACAGGCGGCTACGGTACGGCGCTGGGCGTCATTCGTGCGGCCCACGACGCTGGCAAGCGTGTGCGCGTGCTGGCCGACGAGACACGCCCGTACTTGCAGGGTGCGCGCCTCACGGCTTGGGAGCTCGCGCGCGACGGGATCCCGGTCGAGGTCATCACCGACAGCATGGCGGCGCACTTCTTTCAGCGCGGCGAGATCGACTTCGTCGTGGTGGGCAGCGACCGCATCGCCAAGAACGGCGACGTGGCCAACAAGATCGGGACCTATGGCGTGGCCGTTTTGGCGCGCGCGCACGAGGTGCCGTTCACGGTGGCGGCTCCCTGGAGCACGATCGATCTGCGCACGCCCGATGGTTCGGGGATTCCGATCGAGGAGCGCTCGCACGACGAGGTCGCGAAGATCGGCGGGCTGACCATCGTGGGCGAGGGCATCGGCGTCCGTCACCCTGCTTTCGACGTTACTCCTGCGCGTTTGGTCGACTTCGTGTTTACCGAGCGTGGCGTCTTCTCTCCTCGGCAGGGGCAGACTCCTTCGTTTCTCCTTCCATCTTCTCCTTCTTCTCCCTCGACTGACGCGGCTGTGGGCTGAGCAGTTCTGGTGGCTCGCTCGCTCGGTGGCGGTGTAGATCGGTGCGGCCGGCCAGCGCGATCTCCACCGCCACCGAGCAGGCGTCATGTCGAGCGCACAAGCTAGACGAGTGAGACCAGCTGCTTCTTGAGCACCTTACCCAAAGCATTGCGCGGCAACTCGCGTACGAACCGGATCTCGCGAGGCCGCTTGTGCTTGGCGATGAGAGAAGCAACGTGTTCAATCAACTCGGCGGCAGGCGGCGGCTCAGCACGCGCGACCACGTAGGCCACGATGCGCTCCCCCAGATCCTCATCGGGGAGGCCGACGACGGCCACCTCGCTCACCGCAGGATGCTCGAGCAGTGCAGCTTCGACCTCGCCTGCGCCCACCTTGAAGCCACCGGTCTTGATTAGGTCGGTCGCCTTGCGGCCGACGATGCGCAGGTAGCCGTCGGGAGCGAGCGTGCCCAGATCTCCCGTGTAAAACCAGCCGTCGTCGTCCACCACCGCGGCCGTGGCGTCGGGACGATTGAGGTAGCCCAAGAACACGTTGGGACCGCGCACCGCGATCTCGCCGAGGGTGCTGTCGTCGCGCACCGCGAGCGTCACGCGGTCGTCGTCGACGATCTTGACGTCTACGCCGAGTAGCGGGAGGCCGACGTAGCCGGGGCGTCGCTCACCGTCGTGGCGTACCGCCGTGTTGACCAAGGTCTCGCTCAGGCCGTAGCGCTCGCAGACGCGCTGGCCCGTGACGCGCTCGATGCGCACGTGCTCGCGCGCAGGTAGCGCCGCCGAGCCCGAGACCAACAGGCGCGCCGCACGTAGCCCGCGTTCGACGTTGGGATCGCGCTCGGCCGCGTCGATCAGGCGCCGGTACATGGTGGGAACGGCGTACAGCACGGTGCGCGGTGCTTCGAGGGCGGCGGCGACGACCTCGGGCGAGAACTTGGGGACGAAGTGCAGGCAGGCGCCCACGTGCAGCGCGCCAAACAGGCCGAACACCAGCCCATGCGCATGAAACAGCGGCAGCGCGTGGACGATGGTGTCGGTCTCTTCGAGTGCCCAGGCGTGCTGCAGGCCCGCCAACGTGGCCGCGATGTTGTTGGCGCTGAGCGCGGCACCCTTGGGCGCACCGGTGGTGCCCGAGGTGTAGAGCACGAGGATCGGCTCGTCGGCGTTGCGATCGTCGGCCAGGCGGTGCGTGATGAGCGAGCGACCGGAGTTGGTGAAGCCGTGGACGGGGACCGAGGGCGTACGCGCCCGGTCGCGCTCTGGGTGCGCCGAGAAGATCGCGCGCGGCTTGGCGTCGGCCAGGATGTGCGCGAGCTCTTTGTCGCCCGTGCCAGGGTTGAGCGGGATGGTGGTGATGCCGGCAGAGATGCTGCCGATCAGACCGACGATGGTCTCGAGGTCCGGGTGGGCCCAGATGGCCACGCGGTCTTGGCGACCGATGCCGATCTCGGCCATCGCGCGCCGAAACAGTGCGCAGGTGGTGGCGAGCGCCGCATAGTCGAGGACATCGTCGCCGATGCGGATGGCAGGCCGTGTGGCCATGGCGTCGATACTTGGGAAGAGAGAGATGGCGTCACGGCGCATGCGCGGAGTGTAGCGACATCTGCAGCGTGCGCGCATGCTACGAACTCGGGAGCGCAATGGGGGCGGACGTCGGACAGGTGGTGAGGGCGCGGCGCACAGGGCAAGTGGGGTGGCTGTTTGTCGCCGTCGTGCTCGCGCTGACCTGTGTGGGCGGCCCGCGCCGAGTCGATGCGCTGGGTCCTGGCGCCGGCATCGAAGTGCGCCGCGTGTCGGTTGGGGCCGCCGGCCGTGAGGCAGGGGCCAGCGAGCCTGGCGCGCGCGCACGCGCAGCCGAGCGTCTGGCCTGGGAGGTGCGCAAGCGGACGAGCATCGAGACCGTGCTCGAGCCGTCGACCACGCGCTTCGACGACCCCTCCATCTACCGCACGCCCCTCTTGTACTGGAGCTCCGACCGCGGCTTCGATGCCCTCAGCGAGCGTGAGCTCTCGGGGTTGCGTCGGTTCGTCGAGTACGGTGGGTTCATCATCGTCGACGATGCCTCGCCCGAGGCGGGCAGCTTCGACGTCAGCGTGCGTCGCGAGCTCGCGCGTGCGTTCCCAGCCGAGCGGCTCGAGCGCCTGCCACCCACCCACACCATCTTGCGCAGCTTTTATCTGCTCGACGGCTCCGACGTCCTCGAAGCCATCACCCACGCAGGTCGGGTCGCGGTGGTCTACACGCGGCACGATCTCGGTGGGCAGTGGGTCAGCGAAGACCGCGTCGAGAGCGCGTTCACGCGTGTCGACCGGGGCAGCGAGCAGCGCGAGCACGCGGTGCGCCTGGGCGTGAACCTGGTGATGTACGCGCTGTGCCTCGACTACAAAGACGACCAGGTCCACGCACCGTTCATCTTGCGTCGTCGCGCGGGGCGCCCGTGACGACACGACGGGGGCCCGCGTGAGCGCACGCGTGGTAACCGAGTGGCAGGTGGGCTGGGGCGTTCCGGGAGGGCTGCCGGTGGCGGTGGCGCTCGGAATCTTGCTGCTAGTCGTGGCCGTCCTCGGGTCTCGGGTCGGTGCGCTCACTTGGTCTCGCAAGCTGCCGCTGATCGCGTTGCGCTGGCTGAGCGCGCTGAGCGCCTTCGTGCTGGCTACGCAGCCGACGTTCTGGGCGGAGCAAAAGCGTAGCGAAGATGGTCAGCTGGCCGTGGTGCTCGACGTCTCGCGCAGCATGGGCATCGCCACGGACGGCAAAAAGCGTAGCGACCAGGTCGAGGCGCTGCTGACGCGCTGGGCCTCCAGCACACGCGCTGGGCAGGTGCGCTGGCTGACCCTGGGCGACACGCTCGAGCCGGTCGAGCTGCGCGCCATCCAGCAAGACGCGCACGCCGTGCTGCTGCCCCGTGCGCCCGCGAGCGCGCTGACGCCGATGCTCAGCGAGCTGGCGCGCAACGACGACCTGGGTGCGGTCGTGGTGGTGAGCGACGGAGCGGACACCAGCGGTGTGCCGCTGCCCAAAGATCTCGGCGCGCGCGTCCACACGGTGTTCGTGCCCGATCAGCGTGCGCTGCGCGACGACGCGATCGCCGAGGTGCGCGCCGACGCGGTGGCGTTCCTCCACGGCGAAGCCAAGGTGCATGCGACCTTGGCGAGCGACGGGCTCGGCGATCGCGATCTCGTGGTGACCCTGCTGCGCGCGGGTCGCACGCTCGCCACGCGCAGCGTGCACGTGCCCGAAGGGAAGGAGCAGGCCGTCGAGTTTGGTTTTCAGCCGCTCGACCTGGGGCGCGAGGTGTACAGCCTGCGCATCGAGGTCGACGGCGAAGACGACGTGCCCGAGAACAACGAGCGCTCGTTCTTGGTGCGCGTCGTGCGCGACCGGCTGCGCGTGCTGCACGTGTCCGGTCGGCCCAGCTGGGACCAGCGCTTTTTGCGCGGATTTTTGAAGCGCGACCCGTCCATCGACCTGATCTCGTTCTTCATCTTGCGCAGCGTGCACGACCTGACGATGTCGGACGCGAGCGACCTGGCGCTGATCCCGTTTCCCACCGACGAGCTGTTTCGTCAGCACCTGACCAGCTTCGACCTGATCTTGCTGCAGGACTTCGACTACGCGCCGTATCAGATGGGACCTTACTTGCCCTTGATTCGCGACTACGTGCGGCAGGGGGGCGGGCTCGCGATGATCGGCGGCAGCCTGAGCTTCGACGGCGGTGGCTACGCCGAGACGGCGCTTGCCGAGGTGCTGCCCGTCAAGCTGCGCGCAACCGACCCGGCGGGCGCGCACGTCGTCGAGGGACCGTTTGCGCCCGAGCCCGTGTCGTCGCTGGTGCACCATCCCTTGCTCGAGCTGTACCCGGACGCGGCGCAGACCTTGGCGGCGTTTCGGGCGCTCGAGCCGCTGGTCGGCGCCAACAGCTTGCTGGGCGTGCGCGAAGGCGCGATTGCGTTGCTCGAGCACCCCAAGGCGCGCACGCCGCACGGGGAGCGGATGCCGGTGCTCGCGGTGGGCAGCGTGAACCGCGGGCGTGTGCTGGCGCTCGGCACCGACACCAGCTGGCACTGGAGCATGCCCACGGCAGGCAAGGGCGGTGACCCATCGGCGTACGACCGCTTCTGGGATCGTGCGATTCGCTGGCTCACACGCGACCCGCTGCTCGAGCCGTCGTCGGTGACCACGGAGCAAGAGGCCTACGGGCCGGGCGCACGTGTGGTGGTCGCCGGCCTCGCCCGCGACGAGGGCTACCGCGCGCTGCGCAACGTCGAGCTCACGCTGACCTTGCTCGACGGCGAGGGTCGCCCTCACGACCAACGAAACGAGCGTAGCGACGACGCGGGTCGCGTGAAGAGTGTGTTGTCGGCGCCGACGCGTCCCGGTGTGTACGCGGTAAAGCTCTCGCGAGGCGACGTGGAGCTCGCGCGCGCGGCTTTTTTGGTCGAGCTGTCGGGCGTGGAGCTCGCGCGTCCCGCTCCGCGTCCCAAGCTGCTCGAGGAGCTGGCCAAGCGCACGGGCGGCCGCTTCGTCAAGCGTGTGACCGATGCGCCCGAGCTCGACGCGTTCGATGCCACGCGCAGCACGGCTCTGGGCATCGAGCGCCACGCGCCGTTTGGAGAGCCACCCTGGGCGACCTTCCTGTTTGCGGTCATCGCGCTCGAGTGGATCGTACGAAGGCGTTGGGGCCAGTCCTGAGCAGGCCCGTGTGCGGCGACCCTGCTGCTAGAACTGATAGTGGCTCTGCACTCCGATGGCGGTGCGCGTGACGAGCGGACGCAGCGAGACGGCGGACGTCCAACGCACCAGCTCGCCGGGGTGCTCGCGCTCTTGGCGATCGACCAGCTGCTTGTAGGCGTCGTAGCGCTGCTCGGCGCCGCTCTCGCTGAACAGCGTGACCAGCGCGGTGCCGGCGTTGACGACCGAGAGAGCGAGCACGGCGTAGCCGAAGCCGTCGTCGTTGAAGTGGTACGCGGGGTTGTCGCGGCGCTGCAACCACCACAGGAGCGGGACGTAGCTGGCCGCGACCAGCAGCGACACGCTGCCGTCGACGATGCGCCCGATACGCGCGCGGCGAGCCTGGTACGCGAGCACTGCCTCGCCGAACGCCAGGCGCGCGCGCACTTGATCCGGCGTGTACGTGGGCAGACTCCGGTACGCGGCGGCCTGCTGCTCGCGGCCTGCCATCAAGGTGATGCCCAGCACACCGCGCGAGAGGGCGAGGGCGCCGAGCGGGAAGAGCAGGGCGCCCGCCTCGCGTGGGTACGCCGCGCCGATCGCAACCGCTGCGCAGCCCATCGTGATCACGGCCCCACCCAGCCAGCCGCTGTACTTGGCTTGTGCACCCAGCGCCCGCAGGTGGCCCTCGAGTTGAAGCTCGCGCGCGGCGATGTGCGGGGGAGGAGCCGCCCTCGGGAGGGTGAGCACCCCCGGCACAGCGCGCGGCGCGGGAGGGACCTGCGCGTGTGCGCTGGAGGTGCCAGCGGCCAGGACCACGAACAGGGCCACGCGGAGGAGGAGCATCGCGGCGCAGTATGCCTCAGCGGCTGACTGCGTTCGAAACGGGCAGCTGCTCGAGGGCCTGACGTGCTCGCACGCTGTCGGGCCGCACCGCGAGCACGCGTTCGTAGCTCTTGCGCGCGTCGTCGAACTGACCTGTGCGCGTGTGGGCATCGGCGGTGACGAACAACGCGTCGAGGTCGCCCGCGTCGCTCTCGAGGCGTCGCGCAGCGTAGGCCAGTGCGTCTTCGGGTCGACCCGCCTCGAGCGCGATGCGGGCCGCCTCGAGCGCGCAGCCGAGCGCGCGCTCGCACGCAGCGCGGTCGGCCGAGAGCAACGCGAGGGCCTCGCCGGCGCGTCCCTCGCTCGCGAGCGCGTAAGCGAGGTCGCGGCGCGCCTCGAGCTGGCCCGGCTCGATCGCGTAGCGCTCTGCGAACAGCCGCAGGGCCGCCTCGCCTCGGCCGCGCGCGAGCAACACGTGCCCGAGCTCGGCGCTGAGCGTGACATCTTGCAGGTAGTACTGACGCGCGAGCGCGAGCGCTTGCTCTGCCAGGTCGAGCCTGTCGCGGTTCACCGCCAGTGCCGCGATCTGGCGCAAGCAGGCGACCGTGAGCGGATCTTGGAGGCGACCTGCGGCGCGCAGCAACGCGAAGCTGTCGTCGTCGTCGTGCTCGAGCAGGGCCTCGGCGAGCGCCGCGTGCAGCAAGAGGACGCGCTCGCGCTCGAGGTCGGGCAGCACGCTCGGGTCGGACGGTAGCTGCTCGCGCCGCGCGATGCGCAGCAAGAGCTCGCGCGCGCCTTCGACGCGTAGAGCCGGCGCCTTGTTGGCTTCGGTGGTCAGCGGGACCGCCAGAGCGGCGTAGCGGGCCAGCACGCGCACGTCGCGTGGATCGCGCACCAGTGCGACGCGGAGGCGACGCTCGGCGCGGGCAATCTGCCCCAGCTCGAGATCGTGCTCGGCGGCGCTCAGGGCACGCTCGCTGACCGTGCTGCGCGTGCTTCGCGCCGTGAGCTGTGCACGTGCCGAAGCGCTGACCACGAAGGCAGCGAGCGACAGCAGCACGGCCAGCGTGGCGCGCACGAGCGTCATCACCTCGAGAGTACCGCGCGGAGCACGTGAGCGGACGCCTGTTTTTTTCACGGCGACCAGCGGCTCGCAGCGCGCGGCCGAGCACGAGCAGGGCGAGCGTGCGTTTAGGATAGCCGCACGCGCGTGCGCTCTGTCAGAACTGAGCACAGTGAGCGAGCCCCACCACGCTACGAGCGATGCCGCCGAGAGGCGCGTGCTCGCGCTCTTGCAGCGGCACGGGCGCGAGGCGACGAGCTTTCAGATCCTCGAGCCCGGCCTCACCTATTGGTTCTTCGAGGACGACGGCGTGGTTGCGTACACCGATCTCGGCGACGCGTGGGTAACGGCCGGAGAGCCTGTGTGTGCACCCGAGCGGGTTGCCGAGCTGGTGGCGCGCTTCGTCGAGGCCGCGCGTCGGGCCGACAGACGGGTGCGCTTCTTTCACGTGAGCGGCGAGTTCGCGCGGTGCTCGGGCCTCGCGCATACGCACGTGGGCGAGCTTCCCACGTGGGACCCGAGCACGTGGGCCGACACGGTCAAGGCCACCAGGAGCCTGCGCGAGCAGCTGCGCCGCGCGCGCAACAAGGGCGTCAGCACGCGCACCGTCGACGGCGCGGAGCTCGAAGATCGGACGTCGCCCCTGCGCGTCTCGTGTGAGGCGTTGGTGGCGCGCTGGCTCGGCAACAAGGGCATGGGCGAGCTCAAGTTCATGGTGCGCGTGCACCCGTACGGCTTTCCGCGCGAGCGTCGCTACGTGGCGGCCGAGCGCGCGGGCCAGCTGATCGGGCTGGCCGTCGCGATCCCGGTCTATCAGCGACAGGGCTGGTTCATCGAAGATCTGTTGCGCGACGACAGCGCACCCAACGGCACCGCCGAGCTCTTGGTCGACACGCTGATGACGGCCTTCGCGCGCGAAGGATCGCGCTACGCCACGCTCGGCCTCGCGCCGCTGGCAGGCGAGGTGCGCCCGCTGCTCGCGCTCACGCGCAACTACACCACACGTCTCTACAACTTCCCCGGCGTGCGCTCGTTCAAAGAGAAGCTCAGGCCCAAGCAGTGGGACCCGGTGTTCCTCGCCTATCCGCGCGGGGAGTTTGGCGTGCGCGCCATGAGCGACGTGCTGGCCGCGTTCGCGCCCGAGGGGCTGTTGCGATTCGGGCTCGAGACGTTGGTGCACCAGCGCACGCTCGCCACGCTGGTGCTGGCCATCCTGCTCGTGCCCTGGACGATTGCGCTCGCGCTGGTCGACACCTCGATCTGGTTTCCCAGCGCCGGCTACCAGTACGCGTGGGCGTCGTTCGACCTGGTGCTGGTGGGCTTGATGCTCTCGCTGGTGCGACGCTGGCGCGCGCGCGTGGCCACGCTGGTGGTGGTGCTGACCACGCTCGACGCCGCGCTCACCAGCGTGCAGGTGCTGCTCTGGAACGTGTGGACCGCGCGCACGTTGTTGGCCTGGTGTCTGGTGCTGCTGGGCTGTGCTGGCCCGCTGCTCGCGGCCACGTTCTTTTGGAGCACACGCATGGTGGCCATGCAGGGACGGCGTCTGCGTCGCTGACAGCCTTTGGTTTTTTTCTCACGGATGGGCCCGACCGAACTTGACAGTGAGGGCCCCAGCTTCTAGAAAAGCGGCCGCTTCGACGATTTCAACGAAGCGACTTCCGGAGCGTGAGCCGGCACCGGAAGGACTCGGGGATCGTCTAATGGTAGGACGCCAGATTCTGGTTCTGGCTATTGGGGTTCGAATCCCTATCCCCGAACTGAGTGAGTTTCACCGGCCCCATCGTCTAGCGGTTAGGACATCGGCCTCTCACGCCGGTAACACGAGTTCGAGTCTCGTTGGGGTCACCAGCAGTACGTAAGTGAGGAGCTTCAGGGGTGTCGCGGCAACGCGGCGCCCCTGAAGCTTTTGGCGTGCACGATCTTTCGTTCTCGATCTGCACACACGCATGCGCTTGTCGTCGAACTCGCAGTCTGCCGCGCTACATCGATCGTGTGGACCACGTCCTGCCGCAGTCTTTTTTCGCGCGTGAGTGTCTCGAGGTGGCGCTCGATCTGGTGGGCAAGCTGCTGCGCCACGGCCCGGTCACGTTGCGCACCACCGAGGTCGAGGCCTACCGCTTCCCCGGCGACACCGCGAACCACAGCCGCTTTGGCAAGACCGCGCGCAACGCGCCGATGTGGGGCCCTGCCGGGCACGCGTACGTGTACCTCTGCTACGGCATCCACCAGATGCTCAACCTGGTCACCGACGGAGAGGGCCGCGCTGCCGCCGTGCTCATTCGCGCGTGTGAGCCTGTAGACGGCCTCTCGTTCGTGCGCGCACGTCGTGGCGAGCGCGAAGGGCCCGTGCTGCTGACGGGGCCGGGGAAGGTCGGCAGCGCGCTCGAGGTCGACACCCGCTTCAGCGGCGCCGCGCTGTTCGCGGGCGACGGGCTCACGGTGCTCGATGCCAGGCCCGCAGCAGCGCTCCTCGTGGGGCCCCGCGTCGGCGTGGACTACGCCGAGCGTGCGCACCGCGACGCACCGTGGCGCATCGCGCTTGCGGACTCACCCTGGGTGAGCCAGCGCGCGACGCTGAGACCCCTGACGCGCGAGCGGGGCGCATTCTTGAAGGCAGAGCGGCTCCCGGACGAAGCCAGCCCGGCGTCGCCCGCGCTCAAGCGCCGGAAAACGCGCTCTTGATCGCTTTGTAGGTCTCGACCGCCTCGGGCGTCAGCTCGAGTGCGCCGGCCTCGATCAGCTTTTGGTGCACGGCCTTGGGATCTTTGTCCCAGCCCTTGGGCAGGTCGAGCTTCACGCTCAGGACCTGACGACCAAAGATGCCCTGTGCATCGAGGTTCCACAGGGCCTCGGCAGCGAGGAACTGTGCAGCGGCTTTGCGGACCGCAGGATCGAGCGTGGGAGCAAGCGGGAACACATCGTAGATGCCCGCCTGATCCTCGCCGAGCCCGAGGTGCTTGCGCAGCGCCAGATGCGCTGCGTGGTGGATGGGAAGCTCGACCAGATCCACGCCCGCGATGTCGTGTTTGCTGGTAGCTGGGAGCAAACGCTCGAATGCCTCGCCGTGAGCACGCGTGACCGATGCAGGACGAGCCTCTGCATCGAGCACGGAAGTCAGAACGATGAACGGAGCTGTGCGTTTTTGGCCGCTCATGGTGGCGCGCATCGTGACGTGAAGCGCGGTTCGTCGCAAGCGCGGAAGCGCCCACGGAGATTGCCGGTAGGTGGTGCCACGGCACCGGCGCATCTCCACGTCGTGTGCTACCCAGTGCCAGCTCGTATGGATATCTTCTGGGCAAATGCCGCGGTTCTCTCGCTTCCCTCTTCTCAACGTGTCGAAGTCTTGGTGCACGATGGAGCAACCGATCTGCAGCTCTGGCCTGGGCCAGGCAGCGATCGCAACCTGCTCGATGCGTATGGTCCGGGACTTCGCGAAGCGCTCGATGCGCAGCGCACCAAGCACGGCGGCTCGATAGAGCTCGGTGATGCGGTGCGTCTTCACCCCGGCAAGCTGCATTGCAACTACCTGCTTTGGGTAGGGACACGCGGCCCCGAGGTCGATGCGCAGATGGCCGACGCACCTCCGCTCGCACTGCTCGAAAAAGCGGTCGAGCGTGTGCTCGAACTCGCCGGTTCCAACGGCTCCATCAGCGTGGGCTTTGGCGCGCTCGGCGACGGCCCCAAGGCCGCGCCTCCCGAGGAGCGTCTCGCCGCCATCGTGCGTGCGGCGCACCGTTACCACGAGACGGCCTTCTCCACGGGACGGCCTGCGCGCGTCGAGATCGTGCGCGTGTGTGATCCTCGCGGTGGCGTCACTGCGGCGGCGCGCCGGCAGGTCGGGCGACTGGCGCAGAGCGCGCCCGAGCCGGTGGTCCCGGCTGCGCGTGCCGAGCTCGGCGAGCGCACCGCGCGCAAACCTGCGGCCGCCAAGCCGCGTACCGGCGTGGGCTCGCGTGGTGTTCGTCGTGTCGCCGAGACGCTCAGTCAGAGCGACATCGCCGATCGCCGCGTCACGGCTCAGCCCTACGACCGTGCGCACCGCTACCGCGAGAGCGACTGGTTCGTGCACCCGCGGTTCGGCGTGGGACAGGTCAAGCGGGTGACTCCCGACGGTGCCATCGACGTGCTGTTCGAAGACGGCTCGACCAAAAAGATGCTGCACGCGCACACGAGCTGAGTCAGCGCAGCCATGCAGATCGAGATCAACGCCGCGCACCCCGAACCGCGCAAGATTCAGCGCGCGGTCGATGCGCTGCGTCAGGGCGAGGTGATCGTCTATCCGACCGACACGGTGTACGCCATCGGCTGCGCGCTCGGCAACAAGCGCGCGGTCGATCGCATCTACCACCTGACGGGCAAAGACGAGCACCAGCTGCTCACGTTGGTGTGCGCCGACCTGAGTGACATCGCCAAGTACGCCACCATCGAGAACCCACAGTACCGCTTGCTCAAGCGGCTCTTGCCGGGCGCGTACACCTTCATCTTGCCGGCCACCAAAGAAGTGCCGCGCATGCTGATCGGCAAGCGCAAGACGATCGGCATTCGTGTGCCGGCGCATGCCGTGCCGTGTGCGCTGGTCAGGGCTCTCGAGTCACCGCTCGTGACCACCAGTGCGAGCTACCGCGGCGAGGAGCCACTCAACGATCCCAGCGAGATCGTCGAGCGCTTCAAGGGCATCGAGCTGGTGCTCGACGCCGGGTACTGTGGCGTGGTCTCGTCGACGGTCGTCGACCTGACGGGTCCCGATCCGGTCGTGCTGCGCGAAGGCGCAGGCTCGATCGACGCACTGGGATAGCGCAGCGATCTTACTTGCTGCGCGCTGACAGCGCCGTGACGCGATCCCAGATGCGATCGGCCAGGTCGTGCTTGGAGAGCTTGCCGAGCGCTTCGTCGCCGGTGGCGTCGACCAGCGTCGCCACGTTGTCGTCACCACCGAGACCATCTTCGGCCTGGTTGGCGACCACCAAGTCGAGGTGCTTTTTGACCAGCATCTCGCGTGCGTAGTCGAGCAGGTTGCGCGTCTCGAGCTTGAAGCCGACCAGGATGGGCCGCGCGCCGCTGCGCGTGCTGCCGAGCTCTTCGAGGATGTCGGGGTTCTTGACCAGCTCGATGGTGAGCGTGTCGGTCTTCTTGAGCTTGTGCTGGCTGCGCGCCACGGGCCGATAGTCGGCGACCGCCGCGGTCTGTACGATCGCGTCGACGTCGGCGCGTCGCTCCATCATCGCGTCGCGCAGCTCGCTGGCCGAACGAATGGGCACCACCTGACAGCCGCGGGGTGGCGCGATGCTGACGGGCCCCGTGACGAGCGTGACGGTGGCGCCGCGCTTGGCCGCGCGCTCTGCGAGTGCGTAGCCCATGCGCCCGCTCGAGCGGTTGCTCAGGTAGCGCACGGGGTCGAGATCTTCGACCGTGGGCCCTGCCGACACCAGCACGCGTAAGCCCACCATGTCTTGTTCGACGTGCGCGAGTCGCGCAGCCACGGCGTCTGCGATGTCGAGCGGCTCGCTCATGCGACCGAGCCCCTCTTCGCCGCTCGCCAGCTTGCCGTACACTGGGCCCACGATGGTCGCGCCGTCTGCGCGCAGCTGCGCGATGGCGCGCTGCGTGGGTGGAGACGACCACATGCGGTGGTGCATGGCGGGCGCGATGAGGACCGGCGCGTCTGAGCAGCGCAGCGTGGCGAGCACCGCGTCGTCGGCCATGCCCACGGCCGCGCGCGCGATCAGGTTGGCGGTGGCAGGGGCGATCACGATCGCGTGGGCCCAGCTGGCCAGCTCCACGTGGACCTCGCCCTGATAGCTGGGGTCCCAGATGTCGATCACCGGCGGCGTGCCCGTGAGCCCCGTGAACGTGACAGGACCCACGAACCGTGTTGCCGTCTCAGTCAACGCAACGCGTACGCGCGCGCCGCGGCGCTGCAGCTCGCGCACCAGCTCGACCGCCTTGAAGGCCGCAATCCCGCCTGCGATGCCCACCACGATCTGCTTGTCTCGAAGCGACATGCCTCGAGAAATATCACGAACGCAGCCGCCTGTGTCCCGAGCCGCCCAAATGCCCGCGGGGAGCTGCCACGACGAGCCGTCGAAACGTTCTACGAGGACCTGCGTGCGGAAGGACGAGCACCGGTCAGGGCGCGACGCTTGCCGTCCAGTCGGGCTCGCTGGTGCGGCCTGGACGGCGCTCGATGGGCTCGGGCAGCTCGTAGCCGGGACGCATGCTCAGCGCGACGTACTCGTCGAGGTGCAGCTCGTCCGACGTGTCTCCGGCCTGCGCCGTGAAGGTCTCCAGGTCTGCGTTGCCGGTACCGACGCGCACCACGCGCGGCGACGGCGGGTAGGTGGAGCTCAGCTCGTCGGCGGCGTCGGCCGGCTCGCTGGGTGCGTGCACGCTACGCTTGAGCAGCACGCGCAGACCGGGCACACCGCGTCGAGCGATCACCCGCACCCCGTCCGGCAAGCTCGCGTCGAGGTGGCTCAGCTCGGCGTAGGGCGCGATGTCCTCCACGCTGAGCACCACCTCCACCGCGCGTTGTTCGTTCTCGGGCAGCTTTGCGCCGCGCAGCACTGCGTACACGTTGCCCCCGCGCGCGGTGACGCCGAGCACCAGCGGCGCCTTCAGGTCGTTCTGGAAGCGCAGGTTGCGGCGCGCGTCGATGGCAGCGTCGAGCCCCAGCTCGATGTCACGTGCGGGCCGTGGACGCGGGTGTTGCTCGACGATGGGCAGGCCCGCGAACAGAGCCGCCGCATAGACGGTGCTCGCCACTTGGCCGAGCGCGTTGTCGAGTGCGTCGCCGTCGCGGTCGTGCACGGGCCCCGTGATGAACTTTGCGTCACCGCGCGTGGGTCCGAGCAGTGCGCGCAGATCGAAGGTTGCGCCCGGCGCGATCAGCACGCCATCGAGCTTGCGTGCAGCGGCGGCCAGGTTGGCGATGCGCGTGCGATCGGGCGCCACGGCGTTGCTCTCGTAGCTGCCGAGCAGGTTGGTGACATCGACTTTGTTGCGGGCCGGCGTGGCGGCCGACTCGGGCGCGAGCTCGCTCACCACGGCGCGCACGTTGGTTGCGCCGCGGAAGACGGCATCGTCGAGCGCGTCGAGCGTCGCCTGCACGTCGAGCCTGTGCCCGCTGCGTGCGCGCCGCACGACGCCCGTGCCCAGATCGGCGCGTGCGGCGTGAGCGGGCTCGTCGAAGCGTGTGGCCAGCGAGCGCAGCCAGGCCTCCGCCTCGGCGCCTACCAGGTGGGCGGGCACCGGCAGCTCGAGTGCCGAGTCCTCGCCGCGCTGCTGGGCGTGCAGACGCCGTAGCGGCGAGCTCGGATCGGCTGCGCTGCGCAGCAGCTGCGACAGAGCGGTGAGATCCACCCGCACACCCAGGCCTGCGCGCGTGGCCGAGTGGGTCGCCTTGCCTAGCTGGAGTGTGATCGGTGTGTGCAGGTAGGTTCGGGCCAGCTGATTGCTCAGCTTCCACGGGTCGACGGCGGCTCCGCTCTCGCCGCCCAGCAACACTTTCTCGCCCAGCACGAACGTCTCGATGCGAATCGACGCGTGTGCCTGCGGGTCGAGCCACAGCAGATAGGCGCTGAGCCCGGCTGCGGCGACCAGCATCGCCAGTGCCACCACCAACGCCAGGCGTTGATCGCCGTGCGCACTCGTGCGGCGAGCGCCGCTCGGCAACGGTGGGGGCATCGTCAACATCACCCGCACACCTGACCATACGCGCGAGTCGTCCTGCAAGAACGTCGCAGACCGCCATATCGTCAAAAAGGTGAAACCATCTTTTGACAGGTCGCAGCACGCGAGGTACATCCTGCCGCGTCGCCGACCCGGAAACGAGTCGGTCACACGCGGTGGTAGTTAAGTCGGTTATAACGCCGGCCTGTCACGCCGGAGGCCGCGGGTTCGAGTCCCGTCCACCGCGCCACGATTCGGATCTCGATTCGA
>JBEGTL010000126.1:0-16471 GCA_041179425.1 Pseudomonadota bacterium
CTTCGACAACGCTCTGAGCAAGCATGCTCAGCGAGTTTCGGATGCCGGCGTCCACCGGGTTCAGTTGCTCTCGAAGATCTTCTCGATCTCGGCCTGGATCTTGGCCTCGGTCTTCTTGCGGGCAACCGCGATTTCTTTGACGATCAGGCTGCGCGCCGTCTCGAGCATGCGACGTTCGCCGAACGACAGGCTCTTCTCCGCCTTGAGACGGTAGAGGTCGCGCATCACCTCGGCGACGTCGAACACGGAGCCGGTCTTGATTTTGTCCATGAATCCGCGGTAACGGCGGTTCCAGGTCTGGTTGTCGAACGCGATGGTTCGCTCGCGGAGGATCTCGAAGATCTCGCGAATCTCTTGCTCGGAAATGGGAGGCCGAAGACCGACGTTGCTCGCATTATTGACGGGCACCATGATCTTGCGGTCAGTGTCCAGAATACGCAGCACGTAGAACTTCTGGCGAGTACCGGCGATGTCCTTCTCTTCGATGGACACCACCTCGGCTACTCCCTGGGCGGGATAGACCGCTTTGTCGCCAATCTTGAAGTCATGGGTACGAGCCTGCATCTGAGCTCCCTTTGTTGCGGATACACCAGACGCCCAGGTGACCAGGGCCGAGTGCATCTCCTTAAGCGCCCGAAGGCACTGAAACGGAAACGATCCCGTGCAGAACACCGGGACCAGGAACACCAAAGGCCGAGCGACGCTCGGCCTCTTTCGACACTCACCACCGCTCGCCTAGCTGACCCGCGTGGGCTAGGTCCCTACGCGGCCACAACGCGCCCAGCAAAGGCTGGGAGCTGAGGCGTAGCTGCGACGAACCACTGCCCTGTCGCGAAACGTACCAGGCAGCCTGGGCTCGGTCAACCGTATGTTGTTGACAGGTGAGGCAGCTTTCCGGGCCTTCTGCCGCTATGGCGAGCCCGGAAAACGCTCACTTTCCCGCCAGCGACGATAGGTCGGGCAGCTCGTCCAGGTTGGGCATCAGCACGATCTCGATACGGCGGTTCTGCTTGCGCCCCTCGGCGTCGGCATTGGACGCAACGGGCTGGGTGTCCGCGTATCCAGCTGCCGAGACGCGGGTGGGGTCCACCCCTTGTTCGGCCAGCCACTTGGTCACCACCACCGCGCGCGCCGTCGACAGCTCCCAGTTGGATGGGAACTTGGCGCTCTTGATCGGGATGTTGTCGGTGTGGCCAGCGACCTGGAAGTCGCGATTGGCGATCGACGCGAGCACGGTCGCGACTTGGGTGAGCGCCTCTTGCCCTTCCTTCTTCAGATCGGATCGACCCGAGTCGAACAAGATGTTCTCGGCGAGCTCGACCACCATGCGCCCGCGCACGACGCGCACGCGCAGCTTGCCCGAGTCGATCATGGCTTTGAACTTGTTGATCATCTCCGTGAACACGGCGAGCCGCGATTGCGCCTGTTTTTCACGGGCGCGCAGCTCTTCGAGCGCGCGCTCGAGCGTGCCCTTCTCGGTGCCCGCGATGTTGAGGCGCTCGGCGAGCTGCGCGTTGTTGTCGCTCATCTCCTTGAGCCGTGCCTCGAGCGAAGAGCCTCGCTGTTCGGCCTCACTCAGCTTTGCTTTCAGCTGTGCGACTTCGGCTTCTTTCGCCTGGTACTCCTCCTCGGTCGGGTGACAGGCCGAGAGCGCGCCGAAACTGGCGAGCATGGTCAGTAGGCCGATCGTCGTTCGAATGCGATGCACGAGTTCCTCCCTCGCTGAGTCCGGGCCCGACTTGTAACTCGAAGTCGACAGCGGGACCGATTTCTGGGCGGAGCCGAGCCGACCGGAGGGGTGGGGATCGGTCCCGAGGGGGCGATCTGCGCTTTTTCAATGATTTCAACGGGGCCCACCGGACCGGCGGAAATTCATTCAATTTCATTGCGTTACCGCAATGCTGCTTTCAGTTCCTATCGAAATAAGTCAAAGTTAGATATAAATTATATGCGTTCGGAGTTGACAGGTGCCGTTACGTGACATTACCTTGCACTAAACCTGGATCACAATCCCTAGGGAGGTCACGATGGCAGCCAAGAAGAAGACGACCGCGAAGAAGGCAGCAAAGAAGACGACCAAGAAGGCGCCCACCAAGCGTCGCGCGGCAGCGCCGCGCAAGGCCGCCAAGAAGGCGCCTGCCAAGAAGGCAGCCAAGAAGGCGCCTGCCAAGAAGGCAGCCAAGAAGACCACGAAGCGCGCAGTCAAGAAGGCGCCCGCGGCCTGATCTAAACAGCTCCGAAAGACCGCGGTCGCCGGGCCTGTCTCACGTCACCATCGTGATGAGGTCCAGCCGTCGGGGCGGGCTCAGCAAGTCCGCGATCTAAAAAAGAGCCGGGTCTCCGCAAGGAGCCCGGCGATTTGCGTTTAAGGCCTGTCTTTTACGGCAGACTGCGCTGCTGACGCGCGCCGCTAGCCTTAAGATTTTTCGCTGGCCAAGAGCCGCGCGAGTCGCTCGCGCTCGATACGCAGCACGAACACGCGCTCGCGATCGACGTTGACGCTGCCGGGCGCGGCGCCCTTCGGTTTGCGCACGAAGCGGCGCTCGGTGTGCGCGATCTCGACTGTGGGCTCGCCGCGCTGCTTGCTGAAGTGGGCGGCCAGGTGCGCGGCATCGAGCAGGAGCTCCTGCGCGATGGTCGCCTTTTTTTCGAGCGGAACGACGACGTGTGAGCCCGGGACACCGCGCACGTGCAGCCAGTGATCGTGCGGGCGTGCGACCGTGAGGGTGAGCGAGTCGTTGTCGGCGGCGCCCTTGCCCACCAGCACTCGTTGTCCACCGGCCCCTGTAAACACGCGGTAGGGCACACGCACCTGCGGCTTGGGCTTGCCGGGGCGTGTCGCTTCGATGGTGACGCCCAGCGCGTCGGCCTCCGCGATCAACTCGTCCAGCGGATCGGACTCGAGCCGCTCGACCAGGTGGCGCAGCGCACTCGCCTCGGACTCGGCCTCGAGCAGGCGCGCGCTGGCGATACCGATGCCGCGCTCGAGCTTGCGCGCGCGCTCGAAGCGCTGGTGCGCGAGCTGCTTCACGTCGCGTGCCGGATCCAGCGTGATGTCGAGCCACTCGGGCGGGTCGACACTCTCGTCGAGCAAGCGCGCCGACGTGGCGCCGCGCGGGACTGCATCGAGGTGACACAACAGGACCTGGCCCTCTCGGCGCAGCCGCGGTGCGTTCTCGACGCGCGCGAGGTCGCCGCGGATGGCCTCGACCTTACGAACGATCTTTTTGAGCGCGGTGCGTGCGCGCGTCTGGGCGCGCGTTCGTGCGCTGTCCACCGCGCGGTCGACGCTTGCTTCGAGCAGCGTGTTGCCGGCCGTGAACAACGCGTCGGCGGTCTCGACGGTGACGATGCCTGGGCCGCCGCTGGGCAAAAACGTCGCGTCGCGTCCCGGGTAACGGAGGCGTCGTGCGCGCTCGTCCGCCGCGCCACAGATGGTGCCGTCGGCGCGCAAGAGGAGCAGGTTGGGGGCTTTCCCGTCGAAGTCCACCACCAGCTCGGCGCTGTGATCGGCACGCGCGAAGCTCAGCTTGAGCGCCACTGCGCGCGCGGGCACGCCGGCACTCTCGAACCACTCCGCGGCGCGCAGTCGTGCGCCCTCGATCTCGGTGCGCAGTCGTTGCACGAAGCCGCTCGCGGCCTCGCCCTTGGGGCGTTCACGACGAGAGCCCACGCCGCGTGACCCCGGCTCGAACAGCAGCACGAGCGACTGCTTGTCGCCGCGATCGAACAGGGTGAGCGAGAGGCAGCCTCGGCGTGGACCGTCGACCCGCTGCACACGTGCGTTGAGCAGCCAGGGAAGCGCAGGACGGGTCGTGGCGTCGCCCGCCATGCGAGCTACGCCTCGTCGTCCGCGTCGTCTTCGGACTCTTCGTCTTCGGACTCTTCGTCTTCGGACTCTTCGTCGTCCTCGTCGTCCTCGTCGTCAGGCAGGTCGTCGAGGTCGGCGAGCTGGATGTGCAGCCGCTTGGTCTCACGGATGCACTGATCGGACTCGATGGCGACGTAGGCGGTGACGGACTCCGCGTTGGTGATGCGCTCGGCGACCTGGGCCAGGTGGCCGTCGGTGAGCCGCGGTCGCGCGCCCATGGGCCGCACGCGCGCATAGATGACGTCGCCCTCGGGTGCGTCGTGCTCGAGCGGATCGAAGCCGTACAACGCGCCGATCTGCGCCGCGAACGGGATGGCGTGCTCGGGCTCCCACAGGCCGCGTGGCGCAATGACGATGGTGCGCCCCGTGGGCTTGAGACGCTCGACGAAGCTGGCGAGGAGATCGCGATCGCGCGCGCCCGTGCTGAGCTCGGCGCCGGTGGCGAGGACGATGGCAAACGCCGAGAGGATGTCGCTGACGCGGGTCAACCACTCGACGCCGGCGTCGAGCTCGGGACCTGCGCGCAGTGGGCCTCGTGGTGAGGTCCAGGTGCTGCGGGGAGCCACCAGGGCAATCTGCGGCCACGCCGCTGGTTCGCCGCCGCGCGAGCCAGCGGCAGCTTGCTTACGAATGCGCGCCAACGTGGCGAGGGTGGGGAGGGGAAGGCGAGGCGCGTACTCGAAGAAGCGCGCTGCCGCGAGCGCGCGTGGATTCGGGAGGCGATCGAGGAGGCAACCGGCGAGAACGTCAGCCATGGTGAGCGGGGGCTCTTAGCAGGTGACCGCGCGACCGGCCAACAGCCCTTCTTGGCGGCGCGCCAGGCGTATAGTTGCCAGATGAGGTCGAGATGCACGCTCGCTCTGCTGCACGCCGCGACGCTCGCGGCCTGGGGAGCGTGCGCCGACCCAACACGCGTTGCCCACGCGCAGCAGGACGACGACTGGTCGCTGACGCGCGAACCGGCGCGGTCCGCACCGCGGAGGTTGCATGCGCCGAAGCAGTCGGACGACGTCGTGCGCGATCGGCAACGGCGTGCCGCGCTCGCCGACCCCAGCGACGAGCTGACGTTCGAGCAGCTGCGGACGGGGGAGCTTGCGCGCACGGGCGGGCTCGAGGCGCTGTCTGGCTGGCTGCGCAGAGAGACCGAGGGCGCACGACGCGAACCGGCGCTCCTCGTGCTCGTACGTGTGCTGGCGAGCGTGGGCCAGGGCGACGAAGCGCTGCAGAGGCTCCACGAAGCGCGGATGGGGTCCGCGCGGCCCGGGCGTGCCACGAGGCTTCGCGTGACGGTGCTTCGCGAGCTGGGTCGGTCGGCCGAGGCAGCTCTGGAGCTCGAGGGTTTGGCCGCGGCCGAGCGGAGCAGCGACGAGCGCGCGTCTCTGTGGCGGGCTGCGGCGCGCGAGCGGCTGCGCGCGGACGACCCCGAGGGCGCGCTGCGCGCGTTGGCCGAAGCGGCTCTGCCTCACACACGGGCAGGGCTGTCCGCGCGCGAAGAGCAGCGGGTCCTCGAGCTTGCGGCGTTCCGCCGGGCGGGCAAGCTGGCCGAGCTAGCGAGACGCCTCGCGGACCAGGGCGATCCCGCGCACGCCGCAGCGGTGTGGGAAGAGCTCGGCGACGTTGAGCAGGCGCTCGCTGCCTATCGCTTCACGGCGGCGCGCGCACCCACCGACCTCGCGTCGCGCGCGAGCGTGGCACGCCTGCTGGCCCAGCGCGGACAGTTCGTGGAGGCCGAGCACGAAGCGCGCGAGCTGCTGCGGCGAGCGCCCGGAAAGCTCGAGTACGTGGTCCCGCTCGCAGAACTGTTGCGTGCCGCAGGGCGGCGACAAGACGCTCTTGCCGAGCTCGCAGCGTTCGCGCGGCGTCGCGCTGCCGATGTGTCTGTCCATCGTGCGCTGCGCGAGCTCTACGTCGGTTGGGAAGAGCCCGGGCTGGCGGAGCAAGAGCTGCGTAGCTTGGCTACGCTCGCGCCGCGTGCGCCAGAGCCGCGAGTGACACGCGCGGACCAGGCGCTGGTGCGAGGCGAACGCGCAGAGGCGGTGGCGCTTCTCGTGGGCGAGCGGGCCGCAGCGCGCACGGCTGCCGACGAGGCCGCACTGTCGGACCTGCTCGCGGAGCGGGACCTGCTGCCGGAGGCCCTCGAGCACGGCGAGCGGGCGGTCGCGCTTTCGCCTCACAGCCTCGCGTACCTGCGCGCACGCGCGAGTCTGCTCGAGCGCAGTGGTCGCAATGCCGAGGCGGAGCAAGCTTTTCGCGCCTTGCTCGAGCACCCGGGTGCAGACCGCAACCTACGTCGCGAAGCGCGGCAGCACGTGGTGAGCGCGTGGAGCCGCGCCGGCACGCTGGCTCTGCACGTCGCGGAGCTGCGTGCAAAAGAGAACAGCTCCGGGCTCGACGGGCCGGAGACCTTGTTGTTGACCGAGCTGTACGCGCGCGATGCACAGCAGCTGCCCGCACAGGCGGCGCTGCTCGAGCGCTGGCTGGCACAGGCTCCGCGCGACCTCGACGCCTGGCTCGCACTGAGTCGAGCCAAGCGTCAGCAGGGCGATCTACCTGGCATCGTCGCTGCGTGGTCCGCGTTGCTCGCGACGGGTGACGCGGAGGTTTCAGCGTACACGCGGGAGGCGGTGCAAGCCGCGCTCGATAGTGCGCACGAGCCGGCGGCAATGGACCTCGTCGAGCGCGCACGCACGCTGTCGCCGCGCGACCCGGCGGTGTTGCGCTTGGCAGGTGACTTCTACGCGGCGCGTGCCGATCGGGTTCGGTCCCGCGCTGCCTACGAACGAGCGCTCCAGCTCGACCCAGGCGACGCGGCGGTGAGGCTCGCGCTCGCATCCGAAGCGTTTGCGAACGCGGACGCGCAGCGCGGACGTGAGCTGCTCTCGCCGCTCTTGACGAACGTCGACGACGACGAGCGGCGCCAAGATGCTGCAGCACGGTTGTTGTTGCGTCGAGACCCTGAGCACGCGGAGCGCACCCTGTTGGAAGCGAGCCGAGCAGGCGCTGCTTCGCCGGCCCTGCGCCGCCTGTTGTTCGAGCATTGGGCAGTCACGCTGCTCCCGCTGGCAGCCCGCGTGGACCAGGGCACGGCGAGCGAGCCCGAGCGCGTGTCGCTGAACGAGCGTGTGTTGCGCTGTCTCGGGATTCTGCTCGTTAGCTTGTCTTCGGGCGCGCAACGCGAGCGCGACGTCGCGCTCGGTCTGCTGGATGCGGTGCCCGCGCCCGCTGCGCTGGGGTCGTTGCTCGCGCTGGCAGAGGCGAGCGAGCGGCCGCAACACGAGCGCGCGCGTGCGCTGCGCATCCTTGGCAGGCTACGGGTGGCGGCAGCTGTACCGCGCTTGTCCGCGCTGTACGCGAGCGCTCCCCGGACGTTGCGACCCTTCGCGCTGTGGGCGCTGGTCGCGAGTGGTGCACCGGGTGCGCCCGCTGCGTTGCGCGCCGAGCTCGATGCGCGCTCGCGAGACCAACGCGCGCTGTCGGCCGTGCTCTCCATCGGTGTGACCGTGAGCGCGACCTCTGAAGCGCTGCAGCGGCTGGCCGACGACGACCCCGATGCGACCGTCCGTGCCGCTTGCCGCTGGGCGCTCGCGCGTGCGCGTGGGGAGGACCGCTCGTCCGCGCCCGCGCTGCTGCTCGACGCTCCGGGGAACGAGGGCGTGCTCGCGCTGCTGTCTCGAGTCGGTCGTGACGCCCTCGCCGAAGGACTGTTCGTCGCCGACGCACGCGTCCGGGAGCTCGCGGCGGCGTACCTGCGTGGCGAGCGGCGCGCGCACGAGCGACCGCCGGCGCCGCGTTGGCCATTCGTGCTCGATGATTACCTCCTCGAGCTGGCGCAGGGTGAGCCCGTGGCGAGCGAGGTACCGGGTGACCGTCTCGTCGGCGTCGCGCGCGCACTGGCCTCGCGGCTCGCCGGCGAGCGCTCCGTGGTCGAGAGTACGCTCCGTGTGCTGACGCCTCACGCCGGCGGGATCGTGCCGAGCGCCTTGCTCCGTGCTGGCTGTGCGCCCGCGGGGCTCGCAGCCCAGCTCGCGCAGGTTGCACACGTGCGCCTCGCCAGCCTGCTCGCCGGCGACGACACTCCGCTCCAGTTGCTTGCGCTCAGACTGCTGGTGCTCGGTGGGGGCGCGGAGCTCGACGAAGTGTTGCGCTTCGTCGAGCGCGGCTCCGACGAGGCGCAGCGCGAAGGGCTGCGTGTCCTGGCGCAGCTCCCCGCACTGCCGACCCGCTTGCGGCCCGTGATCGAGCGGCTGGCGCGCGAGAGCCCGCAGTGGCCCACGCGCATGTGGGCGACACGCGCGCTTCATGCCGAGGCGAACCCGGCCGGGGGTGAGCCGGTGGCTCTGGTGCGCGCGAGCGCCCACACCGAGCGGGGGGCAGCGCCGTCTTCGACCGTGTGCGAAGCCGCGCGACCCGCTACGAATTGACGCAGCGCGCTTCGATGCCCTACAAATGAAGGGCTACACAAAAATCGTAGCGTCGTTTCGCCGCTCCAGACGGAGGGCGCTGGGGGTCGGATCGGTCATGGGCTACGAAGTCGGAGTCGCGTGCGGTAGCTGCGATGCCTTCGGCCCACTCGGCACGAAATTCTGCGCGCAGTGTGGAACGGTGATCGTCTTCGCTCCCGCCGAGGCGGGCTCGCATCGAGTGAGCCCCAACAAAGCGGGCGTTCAAGCTTTGGGGGGCACATCCGCGTCGCCAACCGGGGCGCATGTTGCTAAGGAGGTCTCGATGGATCAGGCACGTCATTACGTGTGCAAGGAGTGCTCGACCCCGGTCCCCTCGGGTCACAAGTTCTGCGGCCGCTGTGGGGCAGTGGTGCCTCCACAGATCCTCGAGCTCCGCACCGATTTTTTCGGCGCCATGCAGACTCCCGGCAAGGCGCGCCTCATCTTGATCCGCGGCGACGCGGGCAGTGACGGCCTCAGCTACCTGCTCCAGGGCACCGAACACGTGGCCGGTCGACGCGACGGCCAGATCGTGTTCCCCGAGGACGCGTGGCTCAGTCCCCGGCATGCCAACTTCGTCTACCGCGGCGACAAGCTGGTGGTCCGCGACGAAGGCAGCAAGAACGGCGTGTACATGCGCCTGCGCGGACAAGCCGTGATCGAACCCGGCGACTCGTTCCTGGCTGGCGAGCAAGTGTTCCGGCTCGACCGCACGCCGGGTGACTCGGCCGGTCCCGATCCGGACATGACCTACTTCTACTCGTCGCCCCGGCGGCCGAGTCCATTCCGCATCTCGCAGCTGCTGCGTGGCGGCGGGGAGGGCGTGGTCATGTGCGCCCGTGAGAACCAGGCCACCGTCGGTCGCGAAGACTGTGACCTCAACTTCCCCGAAGATGTCTTCATGTCGGCCAGCCACGCGCGCATCGCCGTGTCGCCCGACGGCAGCTTCGCGCTCATCGACAACAACTCGAAGAACGGCACGTACCTGCGCATTCGTGGCGAGCGCGAGCTCAGCCACGGCGACTACGTGTTCCTCGGCAAGCAGCTGCTCCGCGTTGAAATTACCGCCTGAACAGGGGCGGACTGGTCCTACGGGGCTTGGCCGGCGCGGCGTAAGAGGCTCAACACGAAGGCTCTGTCGGGTGCGCCCGGCTCTAGCTCGAGGTAGTGGGCCAGGAGCTGGCTGCCTTCGTCGTGGTCGCCGGTGATGATCAGCGCTTCGCCGAGGGCGCGCAAGACCTCGGGGCTGTCGCCGAGCGCGCGCCGTGCGTTGCGCAAGAGGATGGCTGCGCTCTTGGCGTCGCCGTCGCGCAGCAGACGCGCGCCATCCGCGAGCGCGAGCTGGCCGTTTTCACGGGTGCCTCCGAGCGCTTGGGTGGCTTGTGGGGACAGAGGCGTGGGCTCGACGACGGGGTTGAGCAGCACAGCGACACAGACGCCCGCGAGCAGTGCGGTGCCCAGCCAGAACTTGGTGTGCGAGCGCATCTGCTCGCCGGGCATGGTCATGCGGTCGGCACTGGCGGTCTCGGCGATGATGCCCCCGCCCTCGCCGAAGCTGGTGGAGCCGAGCGGCTCGTCGGCCCGTAGACCCAGCAGCGAGACCACTGCGCGCAGCGCCTGCGACATCTCGCGCGGACTGCGATGGCGCTGCCTGGGGTCTCTGACCAGCGCCTTCATACAGACCGTCTCGAGCTCGCGCGGCAGCGGGTGGCCGGGGCGCCGCTCGCGCGGCGGCTCGGCCTGCTGCGTCCGAATCAGCGCGAGGGTGTCTTCGGAGGTTGCGCCGTGGAATGGCACCTCGCCGCTGAGCAGCTCGTAGAGGATGACGCCGACCGAGTAGACGTCGGCTTGGCCGTCCACGGCCTGCCCCTCGGCTTGCTCGGGCGCCATGTACTCGGCGCCAGGGGGGACGCGCTGCGGATTGCCGAAGTCGCACACCTTGCAGAACTCTCGGCCGCTGCCATCGCGTGTGACGAGCACGTTGTGCGGCTTGAGGTTTTGGTGCAGCACGCCGTGCCGCTGTGCCTCGGAGAGGGCCGAGAGCACCTGGATCATCAGCTCGCACACACGGCGTGGGGTGAGCGCGCCGTGACGTAGAGCGGTCACGAGATCGTCGCCCTCGATGAACTCCCGGCAGAGGAACGGACCCTCGAGCTCGTCGCTGCCCTGCTCGAACGTGCGCGCGATGTGCAGGTGTTCGAGCTTGCTCGCGGCCTCGACGTCGCGGTGCAGGCGGCGCTTGAAGGTCTCGTCGGTGCGCAGCTTGGGGTGCAGCAGCTTGAGCGCGACCTGCTGACCGTCGGACGTGCGGCGTGCGCGGTAGGTGTGTCCGATGGCGCCGGTACCGAGTAGGCCTTCGAGCGTGTAGCGGCCACCGACGGTGCGACCTGTGGGGTCTTGGGCCCCAGACGACCCGACGTCATCACCGGGTGGCGAAGCGACGCGCGCGGGTGCCTCGTCCGAGGCAGTGGCAGTGGCAGTGGCGACACGATCGTGGCGATCGTGCTCCCCGACAACTGCGGCTGCTGCGTCCGCTGCATCGGACCCGTCGTCTTGTGCTGAGCTCATACTCTAACTCTCGTGGAGACTAGCGGATTTACCCGGCGCTTGCTTGACCCTGAGGATGCGCGCCCCGTATCCTCCCGAGCAGCCGGAGAGCCCGCATGCCCCCATCGGGCCGGGCATCCATAGCGGCGTTTGGAGGCGTGGGTGATCGTTTGTCCTCGGTGCAGCAAGGAGAACCAGGACCACTACAAGTTCTGCCTCGGCTGCGGCGCGGAGCTTCCGCGGAATGCCTCGCATCAGCCCAAGAGCTTCACGGCACCGACTCCACCTTCCGGCGTTCCGCATCAAGGCGGTAGCGCAGGCAGCGGTCTCAACCGTGCTTTTGGCGCGAGTCCAGCAGCAGAGGCTCCAACGCAATTGGCGCCGCCGCCAGAAGCGCGGCGCTCCCTCGAATCTGTCAGTCCGCCGGTGGCTCATCAGAGCTCGCCGCCGCTCGACTTGTTGACGTGCCCCAAGTGCGGGTCGTCGGTCCCCAAGAACTTCAAGTTCTGCGGCTCGTGCGGCCATCCCATGGCGCAGGTGCAGCAGGGGCAGGGCTCGGGTGCACCGCCGCCCAACGTGGCGCTCGCAGCCACGGCGCTCGCGTCTGCGGTCGCACCGCCGCGCGGGAGCCTCGTGCTCATCCGGCCGGATGGCAGCGAGGGCGACTCCGTGCCGCTCTCCGACACCACCTCGGTCGGTCGCCAAGCAGGGGGGGTGTTCGCTGCCGACCTCTACCTCTCGCCGCGCCATGCGACCTTCTTTTTCGAGGGCAACCAGTTGGTGGCCCGCGACGAAGACTCACTCAACGGCCTGTACATCCGTGTCGATCGCGATGTGCCCATCGAGCTACGCGAAGGCGCCATCTTCCGCATCGGACAGGAGCTCATTCGTTTCAACGTCATCGCACCCACGCCGGTGGGGCCCGATGGCGTCGAGCTGATGGGCAGCCCCAACCCTGGTTACGTGGGCCGCTTGAGCTTGGTCATCGGTCGCTCCACCACGGGCAACTCGTTCCCCATTCCGCCGCAGGGTCTGCACCTGGGTCGTGAACGCGGAGACCTGATCTTTCCCGAGGACGGCTATGTGTCCGGCCTGCACGCCCGTATTCACGGCGAGCACGGGCGCGTCTTCCTCACCGACGTAGGCAGCTCCAACGGCACGTTCGTGCGCGTCATCGGCCGCCACGTCATCCGCAGCGGCGACCTCATCCTGATGGGTCAGCAGCTGTTCCGCGCCGAATACTAAAATCGGCGCGCCTGCGCCGCGATCCGGGCCGCGAGGCGCCACCGCTTCCTGCGCTCCGTGCTCACCGACAGGAAGTCGGCTCCGCGCGGTGCTCGGAACCGGCGGCGCCTCGCAACCCGGCTCGCGACGCATGCGTGCCGATTTTATGGGCTGCTTGCGGTTCGCGTTGTGGCGGCGTTGGCCTGATGGAGGGCTAGAAGCGATGCGCTTGGCTTGTTGGGGACTGTTGGGATTGGTTGTGCTTGCTGGCGGGTGTGTCTCGCCTGCCTATCGGACGCAGCTCATCAAGGAGCGGGCTTCGTTCGACTTGAACTGTCCTAGCGAGCGGATTCGAGTCTCGGAGGTGAATCCGAGTCGACGGCTGTACGGCGCCCAGGGGTGCGGTCGACGCGCGAGCTACTACGCGCGGGCCTGCAACCGGAACAACTGGCGTTTTGTCTGCTCGGTCGAGAAGTAGTCGGAGCCTTCGGCTGCAGCACGAAGGCACACAGGGCGAAGGTCGGTAGTAGCGCACGAGGGCAGCGACTCGAGTGGTCGGCGACAATAGTGAAGAGCGGCTCTCCGTGAGGAGAGCCGCTCCATAAGTGCGCCCGGAGTCGGAGCGTTAGATGTTGGCGCCCGGGACGTCGTCGTCGGGGATCTCATTGACCGACGGCAACTTCCGGATGTCGGGCAGCCCGATCTTCACACATCGCTGGACGATCCAAGACAAGGAGCGGTCCAACCGAGCCGCCTCTTTCTGGATGTCTTGCAACATGGACTCAGGGAAGTAGAGGCTCTGTTTCCTTTTATCGGTGCCTGACATGCTCACCCGTTACCTCCGATCGACGAACGCGGGTATTTCCCGCAACAGTGGGCGCAAATATGCTGGGCTGTGACGGCATCCGTTGGAGCCCTTGAACGGCCTCCAATGCCACACTCAGTGTCATACCGAATGTGTTCCCCAGCAAACGGACGACGCGTATCGATGGTACACCAGCGACCAGCGGCACTGTCAATCGAAGTCGGGAGAAGTTCTTTATGTCCGCACAACATCGGTGCTGGCGCAAGGTGTGTTGCGCCGACGTTCCTACACGGCTCAGATCCGGAATAGAGGCTCGATGACGACTGCACCGCACCCCTCGGATAGCCCTGAAAAATCAGCAAAAAGTGCCGCTGTCTCGAGCAGCGGACGGGGTCGGCTGGTGCGCCTCTCCGCGTTTTTGGTGACGCTCGCAGTCGCGTTGGTGGCGGCCACTGCGGCGGTTGCGTTGGGGACACCATCGGATTCGAGCCCGTACCAAAATCTGAGCACCTTCGCGCGCGCACTCGCTCACATCGAACTGTCCTACGTGAGTGCCGTCGATCAGGACAAGCTGATCTACGGCGCGATTCGCGGCATGGTGCGGACCCTCGATCCACACAGCGACTACCTGGACCCCGACGAGTTTCGCGTGCTGGCCAGCGATACGCGTGGGCGCTTCGGGGGCATCGGTGTCGAGATCGACGTACGTGACGGCTGGCTGACCGTCACGGCCGTCTTTCCCAACAGCCCCGCCCAGCGAACAGGCCTGCGCGTGGGCGATCGTTTTGTGTCCATCGACGGGTTTCGCGCGCGCGACATGCCGATCGAAGAGGCGGTGCGGCGCATGCGCGGCGAGCCCGGCACCGAGGTGCGCGTCGCGCTGCGGCGCAGCGACGACCAAGCGGCCATCGAGGCCACGCTCAAGCGCGAGATCATCGCAGTCGATGCGGTCGAGGCCAGCGTACTCGAGGACCGCTACGTCTACGTGCGTCTGCGCGTGTTCCAAGAGACCACCACCAGCGAGCTTGCCGACGTGCTGGACAGCGCCGTCGAGAGCTTGCGCAACCGCGGTGGGGTGCGCGGTGTGCTGCTCGACATGCGGGACAACCCCGGTGGTCTGCTCGACCAAGCGATCTCGGTGGCGGACGAGTTCCTCGAAGAAGGCGTGATCGTGAGCACGCGCGGCCGCGACGGGCGCGAGCTGTCTGCCGCGGGTGCACGCCGCAGCGGAACGCGCCCCGCGTGGCCCATGGTGGTGCTCGTCAACGGCTACACGGCGTCCGCCGCGGAGATCGTGGCAGGTGCGCTACGCGATCATCGACGTGCGCTGATCGTCGGTACGCGCACCTTCGGCAAGGGCAGCGTCCAGAACGTGATCGAGCTGCCCGACGCGAGTGCGCTGAAGCTGACCGTGGCGCGCTACTACACGCCGAGCGGGCGCTCGATTCAGGCAGAGGGCATCGAGCCCGACGTCGCCATCGAGCAGGTCGCCTCGAGCGCGAGCGGCCCGAGCGCGGGGCTCAGCGAGGCCACGCTCGAAGGTCACCTCGAAAACGAGAGTGCGGCGCAAGACGTAAGCGGAGCGCTGCCGCGTAGCGCGCCACGTCGCGCAGGCGCGGGCAAGAGCGCGGCTCCGTTCGCCGACGACTTCCAGGCGCGCCTCGCGTATCAGACGCTGCGAGCGATCACGCTCGATCGCGAGCACGGCCGCCCCGCGCCATAGCGAACAGACATTCTGGGCTCCGGGTCGTACGCGTGCCCGTGCCCGTGCCCGCACGCGAATCTTCTCGGTCTGCGCGGACGAGAACGAGAACGAGAACGAGAACGAGAACGAGAACGACGGATCGCGTACGGGCACGGGCACGCGTACGACCCGGACGAGAACGCGGCTCGCCGCCGCTCTCGGCCTTACAGACTACTGATGCCGCTCAGGTGCACGATGCGTAGGACGCTGGGCTTGCCGCCCACGTCTGGCACGCTGCAGCTGATCACCTTGGCGCTGCCCGCGACCACGCGCGCGCACTGCTGCGGGTCGAGGCCGAGCGCGGTCGCGACGGGCGCGTCGTCGGTGCCGTCGAGCATGGAAGCCTCGGCGAGCTTGGGGTCACCAAACTTTTGGAGGCGGTCGGGCGTGAGCGCGCGCGCCTCGCTGAGCAATGCAGCCTGCTTGTCGGGGTGGAAGAACACGCCGGCCTGATTGCAGTCGACCTGGCACAGCCCGGTGACCTGCGCGAGCGACTGCGAGATCGACGCTTGCCAGGCTGCTGCCTCGGCGTTGTCGGCGTCGCCACCCGAGAACATGGCCTTGATCTTGGGCCCGATGACGTAGTTGACGAGCGCGCCCAGCACCACGAAGAGAGCGAGCGCGACAGCGCAGCCGATCGCGAGGATCTTGCCGGGGTTGGGCTTGTCGGGACCCGCGGGGGGCAGGGTGCTCTCGTAGCCCGGGGTGCTGGTTTGTGTCGGGTAGCGACCTCCCGTGGTGCTGGCGCCGAAGCCGCCGCCGCTCGCGGAGCTGTCCCACGCGCTGCCGATCTTGGCGGGACCCGCGTAGCCGGCGCTCTCGGTGCTCGCCTGGCCCGACGCGGGTCCGCCGTACGGGGCAGGTGCCGTGCCGGAGCGCGCGTCGTTCGCGCTCGGAAACGACGCTGCGCCCTGAAATGGTGGCGTATTGGAGCCCTGGAAGGTGGGGGTCTGCGAGGGCTCAGGAGCACGCGCCTGTGGGGCGGCAGGCTGTGCAGGCCTCGGCTGCGTGGGCGGGACGAAGCCGGCCGCAGGGCCGAGCATGGTCTTCTGGTAGCTCAGGTTGCGCCCACCCGAAGCAGGCGACTCGTCGGCGCGCGAGCGATCGGCCGGGCTCGGCTGCGAAGGCATGCGGGCGGTCGGCGCTGGAGCCGCGGCAGGTGGGGGCGCCTCCGCCGTGGGCTGACTGGCACGGTCGCCCGCCGTCGGGGCCTGGATGCCCGACATCATGATCGTGCCCTTGAACTTGGCCTTTTGCTTCGGAACGATGAGCTCGAACCCGCAGGCGACGCACTTCTCGGCTTGCTCGGTGTTGGGAGTGCCGCAGTTCGGACAGAACGCCATGTTGCGATCCTTTTTTCGCTCACGCGCGGAGGAGCCGCCGCTTCGATGGGTGCGATCTGTAGAGGTCGACCCTGCCGAGAGGACCAAGGCCCAGTGACCCGGTTCCGCGCCGCCCCTCATGTCACGCGGTCGCGCCCTGACCTTATAGCGCAGTTGTTCGCGCTCGATGCCGAGTGGGAGCGGCTTGCTCGCTTGCCACGGCCCGATTCTGGCACGACACGAGCCGTCTACCTCGTTTTGCAAAGGACCCTCCTTCGTGCCCAGAACCCGATGAGATCCGACCACCTGTCCTTGACATGGTCCGGCACCGGGAATAGCGTCTCGCGCGCTAGGGCGCATCTGCGAACACTCTGCGAACCAGTCGCGGCAGAGTGATCGGGACAGGCCCACGGCTCCGCGTCTTTCTGCGCTTGAAAGGCAGGTGTCGCGGGTCGCACAAGCTGCGCGACGTTCGTCCAGCTCTTCGAGGCGCCCCAGAGGCGAGCACAAGGACAT
>JBEGTL010000127.1:0-16390 GCA_041179425.1 Pseudomonadota bacterium
ACTTGATGAAGTTGCCCGCCGTGAGCGGCATTTTGTCTACGAACAGCTCGAGTTCGATGTCGCCGAGCGAGGTCTTGAGCGTTGCGGTCGGATTCGCCATGGCCCCGTCTCTACCAGCTGAATGGGTAGTTCGGCAAACTGGAACGCGCGCGGGCGGCGCCGTGCAGGCTCGCCGGCGGACCCAGCCCACAGCGGACCCGACCGGCAGCCATGCGCCCGCGATGCTAGGCTCGCCGCACCACCCGGAGGAGTGCCCATGCTGGTCGAGATCGAAGCCCGCGTAGAAGCGCGAGAACGTCTGACCTTGGACGACGCTCGCTGGCTGTTCGAGCACGCAGAGCCCCCCGATCTCGCACGCTTGGCGAGCAAGGTGCGCGCCCGTTTCCACGCCCCGGACGAGGCCACCTACCTGGTGATGGCCATCGTCAACTACACCAACGTCTGTGTCGCCAAGTGCGACTACTGCTCGTTCTATCGACTACCTGGCGCGAAGGATACCTACCTGCTCGGCTTCGACGAAGTGGCGGCCAAGGTCGACCGCTTGCGCGAGCTGGGCGGCACGCTGGTGGGCTTCAACGGGGGCTTCCACCCTGACTGCGACATCCACCACTACGCCAAGCTGTTTGCCCAGATCCACGAGCACTACCCCGACCTCGAGTTCTTCGAGATGACCATCGCGGAGTTCATGTTCGCCTGCAAGATCGCCAAGCTGCCCTACGCCGAGGGCGCCCGCATCTTGAAGGACGTGGGCACGCGCTGGGTCACCGGCGGCGGCGCCGAGGTGCTCGACGAGGCGTTCCGCAAGCGCCACAGCCCCGGCAAATACAAGGTCTGGGACTACTACAAGGCGCAGCGCGCGATCCTCGAGGCAGGCATCGGCAGCACGGCCACCATGGTCATCGGCTTCGGCGAGTCGCTCGACGAGCGGCTCAACCACCTGGCCGGGCTGCGCAGCTTCCAAGACGACGTGGGCGGCAAGCTGGCCAGCTTCTTGTGCTGGACCTACAAGGCCTACGGCAACGACTTGGGGGGCGACGAGATCGGCAACGAAGAGTACCTGCGCTGGCTCGCGGTCTCGCGCCTCTACCTCGACAACATCGTGCACATCCGCACCAGCGTCCTCACCAAGAACGAGGGTGCGCTCGAGGGCCTTCGTTACGGCGCCAACGACTTCGACCTGCCCACCGAAGACGAGGTCACACAACGCGCAGGCGCACAGGTGAGCCACGCGTTCATGGACGTGCTGCGGCACGCCGAGAACCTCGGCTTCAAGGTGGTGCACCGCAAGGGCCTACCGCGTACGCCGCGCCCGGAGCAGCCGTACGATGCAAGCGGTCTGAGCAACGAAGAGGTGCTCGCACCCAAGCAGATCGAGCGGCGCATCGCGGGGATGATCCCCGTCGAGCGACTGCGCCGCGTGCCTGCGGCCTGAGCCTCGGCGTTTCTCTCCACAACGCGCTCGCAGCGCGATCTTTTTCGCCACGCAGGCCACAGCACACGCAGCATGAACCCCATCGTCACGACCTCCATCTTCGTCGCGACCTATCTGCTGCTCTCCTTCCCAACCTTGCGCGTCATGCCCGTGGGCAGGCCGGCAGCGGCGCTGATCGGCGCCGTGGTGATGGTGATGGCGGGCGCGCTCTCGCCAGAGGGCGCCTACGCAGCCATCGACGGCAACACGCTGGTCCTGCTGATCGCTCTGATGGCACTCAGCAGCTTCCTCGAGCAAGCGGGCCTGTTCGCGCGGCTCGCCGAGCTCGCGAGCGCGAGCAGACTCTCGCCGAGCGCACTGATGACCTCGCTCGTGTTCGTGTCGGGCGTGCTCTCCGCCCTCTTGCTCAACGACACGGTCTGCATCTTCCTCACGCCGGTCGTGTGTGCGGTCTGCGTGCGCCGCGGGCTGCCGCTCGGCCCGTACCTGCTCGCGCTCGCCACCTCTTCCAACATCGGCAGCGCGGCAACGCTGGTAGGCAACCCGCAAAACATCTTGATCGGCAGCCTCGGCCCGCTCGCTTTCGGCGGCTACGCGCGCATCGTCGCGCCCGCAGCGCTGGCGGGTCTGGTCGCCAACGCGCTGCTGCTCTGGCTGGTGTTCGGTCGCACGCTCGCGCGGTCGGTCGCCGGGCGTCTGCGTGTGCAGCCCACACCACCCGAAGCCCTGCCCCGCATCAAGCTGGCCCCCGTGCTCGTCGCTTGCCTCGTGCTGGTCGGCTACGGCGCGGGCCAGCACCTCGCGTTCACCACCCTGGCCGGCGTGGCCGCGCTGATCGCTCTGTCACGGCGCGAACCCACGCGGATGTTCGAGAGCATCGACTGGCCCTTGATCGTCTTTTTTGCGGCGCTCTTCGTGGTGGTCGCGGCGTTTGCACAGACCGGCTTGCCCGACGCCGCCTTCGCGCTCGCGGCTCCGCACCTCGCGCTGTACACGACGAGCGGCGTGGCGTGGCTCACCAGCTACACCCTGATCGGCTCCAACCTGTTCTCCAACGTTCCGCTCGTCATGCTCACCGCGCCGCTGTTGCGCACGCTGGCCGACCCTGAGCGCGGCTTTGCTTTGCTCGGCTACGTGAGCACCGTGGCGGGCAACCTCACCCTGCTCGGTTCGGTAGCCAACCTGATCGTGGCCGAGCGGGCCCGCCCGCACTACGAGCTCGGCTTCTTCGAGTATCTGCGCTTCGGCGTGGCTTCCACACTGGTCGCACTCGCGGTCGGTGTGCCCATCGTGTGCCTGCTGACGGCTCACTGAGACCGCAAGAAAGCGTGCGTCCTCGCGCGCCGGGCGCAGGGTTAGCATGCTGGGATGCGCGCTCTTTGCTCCCTCACCGCTTGCCTGTTCGTGTTCGCTTGCGGCAACGACGACCCCGGCGGACCCACCGCACGCACCGACGCTGGCGAGCTCGCACAAAACAACCGGTCCGATGGTTCGACGGCAAGCGGGGACGCAGCGAGCACGCAGCAAAAGACTGATGGTGGAGCTGCACAGCCCAAGCCTGACGGCGCGACAACACAGCCTCAGGTCGACGCAGGCCCTGCGACGGCTCCCACCTCGGCCCGCTACTTCCCCGCGGGCGCCTTCATGTACCAACGCGTCGACGGTGCGCCGCTCGATCCGGACTCCACGACGATCACGACCTGGCTCCAAAACAATGGCAGCTGGGGGGGCAACGGCACGATGAAGATCGACTTCTCCATCGAAGTCCTTGCGGCGACCGCGAGCACGCCGCGCAAGACCTTCGTCAAGACCGAGGACTTCTACGATCCCGACTGCGACTTCTTGCCGTTCCCCATCCCCGCGGGAGGTGCACTCGAGGGCGAGTCCGCGTACGCGTGTGCAGGCGACGGCGACTGTCACTTGATCGTCGTCGACCGCAGCGAGAACCGTCTGTACGAGATGTGGCGCGCCAACCTCGTCGGCAGCACTTGGAACGGCGGCTGCGCCGTGGTGTGGGACATGACGCGCGTGTACGGAGACGGCAACCGCGGCGAGCAATGCACCAGCGCCGACGCGGCAGGCTTCCCCATCGCCCCCTTACTTTTCAGCGCGGACGAGGTGGCAGCAGGCAGCATCGACCACGCGATCCGCTTCATCCTTCCCAACGCACGCATGCGCGCCAAGACGTACCAGCACCCGGGCTCGCACGCCGGGGGCCCCAGCGGACCTGCCGATGCGCCCATCTACGGCTCACGCTGGCGCCTGAAGTCGAGCTTCGATCTGTCCAAGCTGCCCAATGCGGGCGCACGCGTGGTGGGGCGCGCTCTGCAGCAGTACGGCATGGCTCTCGCCGACGGCGGCAACATCGCGCTGACCGGTCAGAGCGATCGTTTCACGACGAAGAAGTGGAACGGCCTGCTGAGCGCGAGCGACTTGACCATGCTCAAGCCGACCGACTTCGAGGTGGTGCAGACCGGCGAGCCCATCCCACTCACGTTCGACTGCACGCGCACGCCGATCACGAAGTAAGAGGCGCCCGCAGACCAGGTCAGCGGCACGCGATGCCCTCCACCCTCCGGTCCACCATCCACCCGCCGGCGTCGGTTGGGATCTGCGCAGCGCAGGGACCGTCCAGAAATGTCATCCAAGTACGCTGTGTGCAGGTTATCCCGTGCCCTGAGCCGGACTGACAGCAGTACGGGACGGCGGGCCGGTCGCATGGGCAGCCTTCTACGGCAGGCACGTCGCCAACGTCCGGACAGCGACCGGGTACTTCGGCATCGTGCGCCCCCGCGTCCAAGCTGTTGCCAGCATCGGGAGAGCGGATGGAGACGTGCGCATCGGCTGGCCCCGCGTCCTTGCGAGCGTCGGAAGCGTCGTCGCAGCCCAGCACGGAAGCGACCACGAGAGGTAGCAGGTGGCTCAATGCGGCACCGAGTCTCTTCATGCGCAGCAATCAAGCAAGTGATGTGCCTCGTCGCGTTGAACAGGTCGCGCGACTCGCTCAGAGCAGATCGCCGGCGGACCCCAACATCGCCTCGCGCACCAGCGGCAGCGGCGGCCCGCCGTACGACAACAGGCGATCGTGAAACGCACGGTAGGCCGCGCGTCCGCCGTGCGTGCTCGTCCAGTCTTCGCGCAGCTTGCGAATGATGAGCTTGCCCAACGTGTAGTTGAGGTACGCAGGGTCGAAGGTGCCGCGCGCGGCTTGCTGACGCGCATTGGCAGGGTCGACCAGCGCCCGCTCACGAAACAGCTGCTCGGACTCTGCCACCGTCATGCCGCCGGTGTGCAAGCCGATGGCGCTCAACAGTCGCGCGTCGCGCAGCAGCGCGTTGAGCAGCTGTCCGATGTGTGCGCGCGGGTCTTCTTTGTGAAGGCCGGCTTGCCAGGTCAGCTCTTCGGCGTAGTGCGCCCAGCCCTCGGCGAACGCGTAACCGACGAACACGCGCCCAAGCGGGCGTGCCACACGGTTGGCGTGGAGGAACTGCAAGAAGTGCCCCGGCCACACCTCGTGCACGGTGATGAACAACAAGTCCATGCGGCCAGGCAGGTAGCCCTTGCGCTCTTCGGCGGTCCACGCCGGGTCGGGCGGAGCGATGTAGTAAATGGACGGTAGACCCACCTCGTACGGCCCGGGGATCTCGATGTACGCCTGGTTCCAGCGCTTGTACGGGGGCGCCTCTTCCACGCGCGCCTCTTCCGCGCCCGGGATGGAGACCAGCTGCTCTTTCAGCACGAACTGCTTGAGCTCGGAGACCTGCGCGCGCGCCTCCGCGACCGGCCCCGCGGCAGGCTTGTCCTCCGCGATGAGTGCCGCACACGCCGTCAGCGGGTTGCCCGGGAGCAACGCCGTGCACGCGCTCTGAAGTGCAGCGAGGTTCTGCTCGAGGTCGCGCTTACCCACCTCTTGCAGGAGCTCGAGGGACGTGTCCACACGCTCGGTCTTCCACAGCAGCTCGCGAAACAGCTCGGGCCCCAGCGCAAACTTGTCGTCGGCGCGCTCTCGTTGAGCTTCGAGCCAGCTGGTCGCGCGCTGTAGCGACGCCGCCGCCTGCGCGGTCGCCTCGACGAGCTCGGCCTGCAGAGGCGCGTCTGCGACGCTCGCAAAGATCGGCGGCACATCCTTTTGCAGGTACGGCACCAGCCCGCCGAACACCTTGACGCCCACGTCGACGAACGTGCGCGGCAGAGGCGTGCGCAAGTTGGCGAGCATCGCGTCCACGACCTTGGGGATGCCGCGCGCATGGGCAACGTAGGCGTGCAGGCGCTGCGCGAGCGGGGCGTACGCACGCGTGAGGTACACGCTCGGGTCGATCGCGTTGGAGTACACCAGCGGGCTGCGCTGGTAGTCGTGCGTGCGCTCGCTCCAGAACAAGCTCGAGTCGATGGTTGCGAGCAGGTACTTCTGCTCGAACCGCTGGGCCTCGTCGAGCCCGCGTGACGGGACGGCCTCGGCCTCGGCCCGCAGCTGATAGAGCTCGGCCACCCAGCCCTCGATCGCGGCGGCCGACATGTCCATGAGCTTGCCGTCGAGCTCGTGCCGGCCCGCGGCGACCGCGATCCCCGGGTCGCGCACGAACACCCGCTCGAGGTAGCGCGCACTCAGCGCGTCCCAGGCCGCGCTCGCCGGTCCTGCTCCGGCAGGAGCCTCGGACTTTTGTTTGGCGCCCCCACAGGCACCGCTGAGGGCCGCGGCGAGCACCACCCACCACAAGGGCAAGGGGTGCAACCGCGCCCTCGGGCGCGCCAGCAAAGCATCGAGGCCGAATCGAGAGCGCATGGGCGCAGCTTACTTGGCTCGATGCGGCGTGCGACCTTGCCAACGTTCCGGTGCTGTGCCACTTCACGCCGCGTCCGAGTGACCCTAAGCGTCCGGGCAGCAAGCTGAAGGAGACGTCATGGCAGAATCAGAAGCGACGCGCTTGGCGCGCATCGAGCGTGAAGAGGCCTCCTGGACCGGCCCCAAGTTCATCGGGCTCTTGTTTGCCACGATCGCGTTTGCGCTGGTGTTTATCTACACCATCGCCTCGTACCCGACCGTGAGTCGTCCGTTCTGGGACTTCTCCTGGTACCCGTTCGGCAAGACGCCCAGCGCGGACGATCTCAAGCCGAGCTCGGTCTCCGGTCTCACGCGCTGAGGCGGCGGATCGCCCGAGCCCGCCTTTTTCGAGCTATTCGAAACGCTCAGAGTTTGCGCCGTTCGCTCCCCGATCCACCGCAAAGTGATTCAGCTTTCGTGTGCGGAGGGACCTACCGTCGCGAATCGCGCACATGTAAGGCATTGTCTTCCCCTGCGTGACACTGTCCCTTTTCTGGCGTAGGCTCGCGTGAAATGGCCGATCGTGGCAACTCGAGAGACGGTGTTGACCCCGAGGCGGCGACCCTGCACCGCGCCGACCACCAGACACTGGTGGATAAGAAGCCCAAGCAGTACAGCTCCCCGGGCGGCAGCGTACGTCCCGTCGAGGTAGGCGGGCTCGACCTCGCGCGGCACGACTTCGCGCATCGCTATCGCCCCGGCCGCAAGCTGGGCGAGGGCTCGATGGGCGAGGTCATCGTCACCCGCGACATGCGCATCTTGCGCGACGTGGCGATGAAGCGGCTGCACCACGAGCACCACGCGCTGCGGCCCGACCTTCGCGATCGCTTCTTGCGTGAGGCGCGGGTGCAGGGTCAGCTCGAGCACCCGTCGGTGGTGCCGGTCTACGAGATCGGCGTCGACCAGGAGGGACGCGAATACTTCACCATGAAGCGCGTCCGCGGCCGAACGCTCGAGCAAGTGTTCCGCGGCCTACGCGAGCAAGACCCGGACTTCACCACCCAGTACGCGCGTCGTCGGCTGCTCACGGCTATCAGCCGCGTGTGTCTCGCGGTGGCGTTCGCGCACGAGCGCGGGGTGGTCCATCGCGATCTCAAGCCGGCCAACATCATGCTCGGCGACTACGGCGAGGTGCACCTGCTCGACTGGGGCATCGCCAAGGTGGTCGGCGTCGACGATCCTCTCATCGAGGGTCACGTCGACCTCAGCAAAGACCGTGTGCCCAACACAGAAGCCGGCTTCGTCGTGGGCACGCCCGGCTACATGGCGCCCGAGCAAGCGCGCGGCGAGACGCGCACCTACAACGGTCGCTCCGATCTGTACTCCATGGGCGCGATCTTGTTCGAGGCCATGACGCTGCTGCGTTTGCACGATCAGGCGCAGGTCGAGCACATCCTCGTCTCCACGGTGCACGGCGTCGAAGGGCGACCCAGCGTGCGCGCGCCGCAGCTCAACCTGCCGCCCGAGCTCGACGACATCATCACGCGGGCCACCGCGCTCGATCCCCAGCAGCGCTACGGCACGGCGCGCGAGATGAACGACGACATCGAGCGTCTGCTCGACGGCGATCGCGACAGCACGCGACGGGCCGAGATCGCGGCGCAGCACACCGCCAATGCCAAGGCCGCGCTGGCCGTGGCGCGCCGCGGCGGCCGGCAAGCCGATGGACAGCATCGCCGCGCGGTGGGCGAGCTGCTGCAAGCGATGGCCCTCGAGCCCGACAACGCCGAGGCGCGCGCGACCATGGTGCAGCTGCTGCTCGAGCCTGTAGAGCGGTTGCCCGAAGAAGCGTTCGCCGAGCTGCAGCAGGTCAATCGGATGGACCGTGCGCGCGCGAGCCGTGCGAACGGCTGGGCGTTCTTGGCTTGGCTAGGCACGTTCCCGCTGATCGCGGCGATGGGCGTGCGCGACGTCCCCGCGTTGCTCGCCATCGGCGCGCTGACGCTCGTGCTCATCACGTACACCTGGTGGATGGGGATCAGCGGTCGCACGTCGACTCGTTACATGAGCGCGGCCGTGACCTGTACGTTCATGGCCGTGGGCGCGATGAGCCTGTTCTTTGGGCCGCTGTTCTTCGTGCCTGGTCTCAGCGTGATGGCTGCGACCTCGTACCTGGTCTCGCTGCGCGCCAACAGTCGCTCGCGTTCGCTGGTCTTGCTCGGCAGCCTGGCCGCCGTGCTGCTGCCCACGCTGGCGCAGCTGACGGGTCTGTTGCCCGCGCGCTACGCGTTCTCGGAGCACGGCCTCACCATCCTGCCGGGCATCGTCAGGCTGCCCGAGCGCGCCACCTGGGCGTTTTTGCTGATGGGCAACTGTCTGACGGTGGTGATCGCAAACTTGCTGGTGGGCCGCGCCGTGGCGGCACTCCTGCGAGCCGAGCGAAGGCTGTTCACCCAGGCCTGGCGCCTACGCCAGTTCTTGCCCGAGCTGTCGGCGATCGAGCGCCGCTGAGGCGAGCTCTGCGTCGGCACGCGTACGACGCAGAGACGAACCGAAGATGGGCCTCGCGATCAGACCGTCGAACGGCTCTGCACCATGCGCAGGGTGAGCTTGACGAACTGCTCGCACAGCTGCCCGTGGCTGAGGTCGCCATCGGCGTGACGCCAGGTATACGTGAACGTGATCAGGTTCATGATCGCGAGGGCGGTGAGCGCGGGCTCATCGACGTCGAACCCCCCCCTCGAGTTGCCCTCGAGCAGCACCGTCGAGAGTGCGTCCGTGAACCGGATTCGTTCGCGCTCGACTCGCTCGCGGGTCTGCACGGTGAAGTTGCTCTCCTCGCGCCAGAACACCGCGATGATGCGCTGCCGCTCGAGCACCAACCGCGCGTAGTTGCGCACCATGTTGGCGAGCACGGCGCTGGGATCGGCGTCGATCTGGATGGCGTCCTCGAGGGCACCGTTGGCCAGCCCGGTGACACGCATCGCGATCTCGTCGAGCAGGTCGTACTTGTTCTTGAAGTGGTAGTAGATGAACGGCTTGGTCGCGCTGAGCTCGTCCGCGATGCTTTCCATGCTGGTTGCACGAAAGCCGCTTTCGTAGAACAGCCGAGTCGCCGTCTCCAGGATCCTCTCGCGCTTATGCGCGCGGATCTCGGCCCGAACCTGGAATTGAACGTCTTCTGAGGATTCAATGTCGGTCATCATCGTGGGCACACTCACCGCGCGGAGCCGGGGTCCGAAGCTGGAGGCTCATAGGCGCACACTCGATTACGTCCCGGAGTGCGTCGGCCTTCCCCACCAGGACCAACCCAAATGGAAGGGAGGGATTTCCCTACCGGTTGGTTAGTGCCCTTGGTGAGTCAAATCCCCGAACGGGAGCGCGGACCTTCACGTGAACGAGGGCGTGGACGAACACGTGGACGTGAACCCTCACGAAGACGACTAGGAGCACGTGCGCGTGGACGTGCTCGAGGCCGTCTTCGCCCGCGGCGTCAGTTCTGTACCGAGCGGCGCCACGCGCTTGCCCCGACGCGGACACGCGACGTCCTCATGCGCCCTGGCAAGCTACCCGCCTACGAGATGGAGGGCGCTTAGACGGACTCGTCGTCGTCCACGCGCACGTGCTCCTAGCCGTCCTGGTGAGGGTACTCGTCCACGTGCTCGTACTCGTCCACGTGCTCGGCGACGACCCAGACGACCGCGAGAAAGAACTACTCCGCCGCGCCGACAGCCAGCTGCGCGGTCTCGGACAACCCGATGTGCTGCGCCGCCTCGGAGCGCGCCTCGATCGGCTTGAGACCCGCCGCCTCGAACAGCGCGCGATCGGCTTCGACGTCGGGGTTGCCCGTGGTGAGCAGCTTCTCCCCGGAGAAGATCGAGTTGGCGCCCGCCATGAAGCACAACATCTGCGCTTCTCGGCTGAGGCCCTCACGCCCTGCACTGAGGCGAACCATCGAGGTGGGCATCATGATGCGCGCCGTCGCGATCATACGCACGAGCTCGAACGGCTCGACCGGAGGGCGATCGCCCAGGGGCGTGCCGGCCACCGGTGCGAGCGCGTTGACCGGAACGCTGCCGGGGTGCGGCCGCATGTGAGCCAGCTCGCACAGCATCGCGCAGCGGTCGTCGATGGACTCGCCCATGCCGATGATGCCGCCGCAACACACGCTGATGCCGGCCTTGGCCACGCGATCGAGCGTCTCGAGGCGATCGTCGTACGTGCGCGTGGAGATGATCTTTTTGTAGTGGTCGCGCGACGTGTCGAGGTTGTGGTTGTAGGCGGTGAGGCCGGCTGCAGCGAGCTTTTGCGCCTGCGTGTCGTCGAGCATGCCCAGCGTCGCACAGGCCTCCATGCCCAGCTCGCGCACGCCCTCGATCATCTGCACCACTTTGTCGAAGTCTTTGCCGCGCGGGTTGCGCCAGGCAGCGCCCATGCAGAACCGTGTCGACCCGCTCTCCTTGGCGATCCGCGCCTTGGCGAGAACGTCGTCCACGCTCATGAGCTTTTCGGCAGCGACGCTCGTCTCGTGATGGGCGCTCTGCGGACAGTACGCACAGTCCTCGGGGCAACCGCCGGTCTTGACCGACAGTAGGGTGCACAGCTGCACTGCGCCCGAGTCGTGATGTTTGCGGTGCACCTCTTGTGCACGAAACATCAAGTCGACGAGCGGCAGGTCGTAGAGTGCGCGGGCTTCGCGCAGGGTCCAGTCGTGGCGAACGGGCTGCATGGCAGCTGTGATTAGCGAAAGCCGCCGCCTGGGGCAAGCCGAGGAACTTCGCGCTGGTCTCCTAGTTTCGCCCACGGTAGAACGGGCGCTGGACCGCGCTCCGTTACGAGACAATCCTGATGTCAATCGGCGACGTCGACTCAAGCCCCCACGAAAACGAGCTCGCCGACACAACTTCGGACCCCACCACGGATCCCAAGCGTCCTCCGCGCGCCGACTCCACCCCGCCCAGCCATTGGCCCGAGCTGTCCGAGGTGCCGCCGCTCGCGCTGTTGGCCTCTGCCGCGGCGCTCGTGCACACGGTGTTGTTTCGTTTCTTACTCCCGTTGCTGGCCGGCCGCGGGATGGCGTTGCCCACCCTGCTCGCGCTGGCCGCCCCCTACTCACTCAACCTCGCCGCCTGTGCCGGCATGGTGGCGTTGACGGCCTCGTCGCTCGAGATCGTGCGTGCGCGGCACCTCACCTACCTCGGCCGGCGCATCATGATCGCGCTGCTCGCGGGCATGCTCATCACCACGCTGGCAATCGCGACGTTCTTGCCGAGTGGCTACGTCAATCCGCAGCTGGTGTTGCTGGCGGCCGGTGCCCTGCACACCTACGTGGTGCAGATCGCAATGACCACCCTGCGCGCGCACAACACGCTCGCGGGCCGCACTTCGGTCGCGCTGGTCGCAGCAGCATCGCTGTTTCCGCTGACGTCGCTCATCGTGCGCCACGCCGAGCCCGTCTCGCACCTGTCGTTCGCGCAAGAAGGCGTCGCGAGTCTGCACGCACTCGGCGAGCTCGCGTATCTGTGCGTGCCCATCGCAGCTGCGTTCGTGGTGCTGCCGTGGAGCGACGATCCCGCAGGCCAACGTGCACGACGTGCCGGCGCCATTGCAGTCGTCTGCATGGCCGTGCTATTCGGCGCGGCCTCGCGCATTCCCAACTCTCTCTACGGGCACTTGATGTACTCAACGCTTCGTTTGGAGTGGGCACTCGAGCGCGCATCACTCGGCTATGCAGTCCCGATAAGTCTCGCCGTAGGTGCCGCAACAGCCGCTGTTTTCAGCCGCGATCCACGCCATCGGCAAGGCGGCGCCGGGCTCTGGTTGTGGCTCGCTGCGGGCTACAACCCACTCACGCCAGCCCGCGTATTCATGGCGGCTTTGGCTGCCACGCTGGTGTGCCGAGCCATCCTCGGTGTAGGTTCGCTGCCCCGTAAAAAGCTCGTTTGAGCGCTCGAGCTGAACCGATCTGAAGCGACGCGGGTACCTACGCCCTCGATGTCGCTGAAGTCCTCGATCATAGCCTCGATTCTGGTGTGTTCGTCGGTAGTTCTGAGCGCCTGCGGGTTGGGTGAGATAGTGGGGCCGCTCGGGCCCAATGGTAGTGCACTCGACTCCGACAACGACGGCGTTCCGGACGAAGTCGACCCCAATCCAAACATCGCCAAGCCTGGCGACAAAGAAGCCGCGGGCATCCCCAGCAACGGCACGAGCACCGCGCCTGGCGGCAACGTCATCGGTGCGACCCACGCGGACCTCAGCTTCAGCTGCAACGCAGATGCACGTGCAAGTAAGGTGCTACAGCGACTGTCTCGCACCGAGTACGAGAACGCGCTCCGCGACGTGATCACCAGCGCCAGCAGCGCGGCCACCGCGAGCAGCGTCATGTCGAGTGTGCAAGCCGCTCTCGCCAGCTACCCCGCCGATGCCATCTCCAAGACGGCCCCCTTCGCGTCGATGGACCAGAGCGTGTCGCAAGCCCATGCCGACGCGCTCTTGTCCATCGGCGGCGCCGTGGGTAGCGCGCTCACCTCCTCCAGCGCGCGGCTCGGCGAGCTGCTCGGCGCGTGCGCGGGCACTGCCAAGACGAGCGCGGCCACCGGCACCTGCATCGACGACTTCATCGCTCGCTTCGGCAAGCGCGCGCTTCGGCACGACCTCAACAAGGACGAGCGCAGCTTCTATCGTGAGGTCTACGGCTCGGGCAGCGTCACGCCCGACGCCGCCGCACTGGCCGACGTGGTCACCGTGATGCTCAACGCGCCCGACTTCATCTACCGCGTCGAGTACGGCAAAGACCCGGTCGCCGGCAAGGACGCACTGTTCAAGCTCAACGACTACGAGATCGCGACGCGCCTCGCGTTCCAGTTCTGGCAGACCACGCCCGACGACGCGCTGCTCGCAGCCGCCGATCGCGGCGAGCTCAGCACCGAAGCAGGCTACAAGACCGCCCTCGACCGCGTGCTCTCCGACGCGCGCGCCGGACAGGGCCTCGAGACGTTTGCTCGCGAGTGGCTCGGCCTCGACGACCTGCGTGCACTCGACTCACTCAACGGCACGCCCGTGTTCGACGCCTTCAGCGCGGACGACAAGCCGAGCGCCACGCTCAAAGAAGAGATGATCCAGGACGTGACCGACTCCATCGCCTACCACGCGATGAAAGAAGAGGGCTCGCTCGCCGACTGGCTCGAGAGCCCCTACTCGTTTGCCAAGTCGCCCGCGCTCGCGGCCATCTACAACACGCCTGCTTGGGACGGCAAGAGCCAGCCGCCGCTGTTCCCCCAGGGCGAGCGCTCGGGCTTGGTCACGCGCGCCGCTCTGCTCTCCACCGGCTCGGCCAACACGCGCCCCATCATGAAGGGTGTGCTGATTCGTGAGCGGCTGCTGTGCGACAAGCTCGGCGCGCCTCCGCAAAACGCGTTCGGCAAGCTACCCGACCTGTCCGGCGAGAAGACCACGCGCGTGCTGGTCGAGGCCGTGACGCAAGATCCGCAGAGCAACTGCGCCGGCTGCCACACCACGCAGATCAACCCGCTCGGCTTCGCGACCGAAGGCTTCGACTCGCTGGGTCGCGTCCGCAAGGCGCAGGAGCTGTACGACGACAAGGGGAAGGTCGTCGCGTCCAAGGCCGTCGACACCAAGAGCATCCCGCGCGTGTGGCTCAACGATGCCACGCCCTCGAGCGGCCCCAAGGACCTCACCAACAAGCTCATCGAGAGTGGCAAGGTCGAAGCCTGCTTCGCCCGCGAGTACATCCGCTACAGCGCAGCGCGCGCCGAGTCCGAGGCCACCGACGGCTGCGAGCTCGAGACGGTGCGCTCCACCCTCGAGGGCGGCCAGAGCATCAAAGAAGCCCTCAAGCGTTTGGCGCTACTCCCGCAGTTCCGCCAGCGCCTGCTCGGTTCGACCTGAGCTGACGCGTCTCTGAAGGAAGAAGTACGCCGCGCCGTCCCCCCGAGCCGCGCGGCGTTCTCGTCTCTGCAGGGTCGTACGCGTGCCCGTGCCCGTACGCGAACGTCTCGGTCTGTGGCCGCGCGCCAGACCGAGACCCAGATCGAGAGACCGGGTGATCGTGTACGGGCAAGGGCACGCGTACGAAGAGCGCTCAGACGCTGACGAGCGTGTACACGAGGTCGACTGCCTCTTGCAGCTTGTCTGCCTGCGTGCCGCCGGCCATCGCAAAGTCGGGGCGCCCGCCGCCGCTGCCACCCACGAGCGCCGCGCACTGCTTGACGATATTGCCCGCGGGGAAACGTTTGGTCAGCTCCTTGGAGACGGCGCAGACGATGCTGACCTTACCCTTTTGCGCGGCGCTACCGAGCACCACCACCGCGGGCTGCAGCTTGTCTTTGAGCTGGTCCGCGTAGGTGCGCATCGCGTCTTGGTCGGGCAGGTCGACCACGGCGCCGAGCACGCGCAGCTCGCCGAGGTCTTTGGCCTTGCTGGTGAGGTCGGCGCTCCCGCCGGAGAGCAGCTGTTGTTTGAGCTGGTCGAGCTCGCGCTTGAGCTGACGCTGCGTGGCGAGCGCACGATCGACCGCCTCGCTGACGTGCAGCGGTGCGCTCTTGAGCTTGTCGCCGGCGCTGCTGAGCTCGGCCTCGAGCTTGCGCATGTGCGCCAGCACGTTGAGTCCCGTGGCCGCCTCGATGCGACGTACACCAGCGGCCAGACCTCCCTCGCTCAAGATCTTGAATACGCCGATGTCACCGCTGCGCGAGACGTGCGTGCCGCCGCACAGCTCGATGGAGTCGGGGGCGATGGTCAGCATGCGCACCTCCGCGCCGTACTTCTCTTCGAAGATGCCGATCGCGCCGCGCGCCTTGGCCTCGGCCATGGGCAGCACGTGGGTGGTGGCCTTGTAGTTGGCGAGCACGCGCTCGTTGACCATGTTCTCGACGTGCTCGATCTCGCCACTCGTCATCGGGCGCGTGCCCGCGTAGTCGAAGCGCAGGCGATCGGGCCCGACTAGCGAGCCCTTTTGCATGGCCTGTTCGCCGAGCACCGTGCGCAGCCCGAGGTGCAAGAGGTGCGTGGCGCTGTGGTTGCGCCTTGTGGCCGCGCGCAGTGCAGGGTCAACCGAGAGCTGGGCCTCGCTGTCGACCTTGACCGGACCTTGCTGGACGCGTCCGCGGTGCACGAACAGTCCGTCGACAGGTTTGACCGTATCGTCGACCACGAACACACCGCCGTCCGAGGTGGCGATCGTCCCTTTGTCGCCGACTTGGCCGCCCGACTCCCCGTAGAACGGCGTGGTCGTGCTGATCAGCTCGCCCTCTTCGCCCGTGCCGAGCGTCTCGACCAGCGCACCGCCACGCAGCAAGGCCACGACCTTGCCAGGCGACGACTCTTCGTCGTAGCCGACGAACGACGTCTTGCCGACCTTCTCGAGCACCTGGTGGTAGACGCGATCGACGCCCTTGTCCGCCAGCTTGCTGCCGGCGCTGCGCTCGCGCGCGACCTCCATCTCGCGCTCGAAGCCCGCCTGATCGATGGCGAAGCCTTGCTCGTCGCCGATGACTTGTTGCAGGTCGAGCGGGAACCCGTAGGTGTCGTAGAGCTTGAACGCGGTGGCACCGGGCAACAGCTTTTGCCCAGCCGACGCGACCTCCCACTTCTGGTTCTCGGCGATGATGTTGAGGCCGCGGTCGAGCGTGCGCCGAAAGCGCTCTTCTTCTTGTTTGGTGATGTCCTCGATGAGCGCACGACGCTCGAACAACTCGGGGTACGTGTCGCCCATGAGGTCGACCACGAGCAGCGCTGCGCGGTGCAAGAATAGCTCGTTGATGCCCAAGCGGTGGCCGTGGCGAATCGCGCGGCGCATCACGCGCCGCAGCACGTAGGGCCTGCCTTCGCGGTCCGGAAAGACACCCTCCGAGATGAGGAAGGCGGTCGCGCGCGCGTGGTCGGCGATGACGCGCATGGAGACGTCGTCGGGCGCGAGCGTGCCACCGTACGGCTTGCCGGCGATCTCGCTGGCGAGCTGCACGATGGGACGCAGCAGATCGGTGTCGTAGTTGGACCGCACGTGCTGGACGGCACACGAGACGCGCTCGAGGCCCATGCCCGTGTCGATGGAGGGCGCAGGCAGCGGGGTGAGCGTGCCGTCGGCGGCGCGCTCGAACTGCATGAACACGTGGTTCCAGATCTCCATCCAACCCGTGCCGTCGGCGGCGGGCTCTTCGCTCATCTTTTTGGGGTCG
>JBEGTL010000128.1:0-16362 GCA_041179425.1 Pseudomonadota bacterium
ACTCCTGTTAATACTCCTGTACGTGAGGAGGCACCGCAGGAAGCGGTGGTGGATCGCGATGCGCCTCGCGGCTCAGACGCCCGGTTTGGCGCCGAGTGCGCCCTTCGCGTACTGCTCGTGCATCGCGACGAAGAACTGGGCCAGGATGCCGTCTGCCACACGCAGACGGCGGCTCAGCTCGCGGGCGATGTTCATCACCAAGAGCGAGTAGTCCTTAGGCGACACGCGGTACAGCAGGCGGTCGACCTGATCGGAGCTCATGGACAACAGCACGCTCGGCGCGAGCGCACGCACGCTGGCCGAGCGAGGTTGTACGTCGAGGATCGCCATCTCGCCGAACCAGTCGCCTGGTCCCAACATGGCAACGCGGACGGTGCTCCCGTCTAGCGCACGCTTGGCTACCTCGAGCTCTCCGGCTACCACCACGAACATTTCGGTGGACAGCTCGCCTTCGGTGACGACGACCTTGCCCGGCTCGGCGCGCAGCTCGGGGAGCTCGCTTGCCAGCCGTGCCAGGCTCTCGTCGGAAAGGCCGCCAAATAGGCCGATATCGCGTAGTGCAGCGGCAGTGATCGATGGTCTCACAGTGCTCACCTCAGCCTCCTGAACTTAGCCGCGCTTCGCTCGCGCAGCTCGACGCACACGCCGTCCCTCACAAGTGCGCGCTTTCTTCGCTAGCACGCGCGAGCCAAGGATGGCGCACGGTCTTCGGTCTTACCAGATCGCGCTGGACCCGCTACTATCGAAGGTTGATGCGCTCGCTCTGGCCGGCTCTGGCTGGCATGCAGCGCGCGGGGGCCTCGTGAGCCTACCGCGCTCCTTTGGAGCCCACACGCTACTGCGTCGTCTCGCCGTGGGTGGGATGGCCGAGATCTACGTGGCGAAGACCATGGGACTCGGTGGCTTCGAAAAGCTGGCGGCGCTCAAGCTCGTGCACCCGCACTTGTCGGCCGACCCGCAATTCGTGCGCATGCTGATCGACGAGGCCAAGATCCTCGTGCTGCTGACGCACGCCAACATCGCGCAGGTGTTCGACCTCGGCTGCATCGAGGGCACGTACTTCATCGCCATGGAGTACGTCGACGGCATCGACGTGCAGGGGCTATCTCGGGCGGCCGAGCGTCTCGGCCGTGGCCTCGCGGTCCCGGTCTGTTGTTTCGTCGTGGCCGAGATGCTCAACGGCCTCGACTACGCCCACCGCAAACGAGATCAGAGCGGCCGACCGCTCGGGATCGTGCACCGCGACATCTCTCCGCAGAACGTGGTGGTCAGCCGGGGCGGCGAGGTGAAGCTGGTCGACTTCGGCATCGCCAAGACCAACCTGCGTGCCGAGCGCACCGAGGTGGGCGTCATCAAGGGCAAGTACGGCTACATGTCGCCGGAGCAGGCCTGGGCCGATCCCACCGATCGCCGCAGCGACGTGTTCTCCGCCGGTGTCATGCTCTACGAGCTGTTGACCAACAGCGTGTTGTACACGGCCAAGTCGGTGGCCGAGCTGATCGCCAAGGTGCGACGTGCGGAGATTCCTTCGCCCACCAGCGTGCGGGCCGACATCCCCGAGGCGCTGTCGGCCATCGTGATGCGCGCGCTGGCCCTCGAGCCGAGCGATCGTTATCAGACCGCGCTCGAGATGGGCGATGCGCTGCGCGAGTACCTGTACCGCAGCGCGCAGGCGTTCAGCGGCGCACGCTTGGGCCGCTACGTGGTCGAGCTGCTCGAGGCCGACGAGCGGCTCGCGCGCGAGAACGCCGAGCGCGCCGACGAGACGGGCGGCCTACGCGCACTGCGTCGCGAGGAGTTCGTCCGCAACGACAACAGCGTCATCTTTTCGCTCAGCGAGCTCGGCGCCGCGACACGCAACGAAGGGGTGCGTGGCACGCCGCGCGACAACGAGCAGCCGCCGCTTCCCCAGGTCATCAGCGAGCGACCGGGCGCCACGGTGGGACCGCCGCTCAAGAACAACAAGCTCAGCTTGCCGCCCGAGCTCACGACGCGCGGCACGCCCATCGACCCCGCGCCCGCCGAGCCCAACACCGAAGACCTGACCGAGCTGTGGACCGCACGCTGGTTTGCCCAGCGCGGCAACGCGCTGGACTTCGTCACCGAGATCCGCGTGCAGAACGACACCGAGGGACCTACCGAAGAGGTGCCCGCGCGCGCAGGCGTCGCCACGGCGGCGACTGCAGCCGCGGGGAGCGCTGTCGGTTCGCTCGGTGCGCAGAGTGCGGGTGCGCTGCCTAGCGCCGCCAGCATCGCACCGCCGACCCTGTCTTGGCCGCCCATCGACTTCGGCCCGCCTCCCGCCCGCGCGTTGGTGCGGGCACAAGGTCCGGCTCCCGCGGCGCTCATGCCGCCGCGCGGCGAAGACCCGTCGCTGGCACCGCTGCCGCGCATGCCCGACGTGCCGGACTTTCGTCGCTCGGGCCAGCCCGGCTTCGGCAGTCGCGAGCTTGGGCTACTCGTGTTGTTCGTGCTGCTCGGCGTGCTCGGCGCGCTGATCGCATGGGAGCGCGCACCGTCGGCGAGCATCGAGGTGCTCTCGGTGCCCACGGGCGCACGCGTCAAGATCAACAGCGCTTGGCAGCCCGGTACGACGCCGCTCCGCGTGTCCGGCCTGCGTCGGGGCACCACCTACCGGCTGCGCGTCGATCTCGCCAAGCACCGCGCCTACGAGACGTTGTTCGAGGCCGGCCGCGGCCCGGGGCGTCGCACCATCGAGCTGGTGCCCGAGTAGGCGCGCTCAGGGGCGGGCGTCGTGGCCGAGTCTCAGGTTGTCGATCAGACGTGTGTTGCCCAGGTGGGCCGCGACCAAGATCAACAGGTCGTCTTGGGGCTCGCTCAGCGGCTCGAGCGTCTGGGGGTCGACCGCCTCGATGTAGTCCACGCGATCGAACTCGGCGCGGACGGCACTCTGCACCAGGCCGCTCAGCACCCGCGGCGAACGCTCGCCCGCCGCGTACGCATCGTGCGCAGCGCGCAGCCCATTCGCGATCGCCAACGCGCGCACCCGGCGCTCGGCGTCGAGGTAACGATTGCGCGACGAGAGCGCGAGGCCATCGGGCTCGCGCACGGTGGCCATGCCGACGATGTCGACGGGCAGCCCCAAGTCGTGCACGAGCTGGTCGAGCGTGCGCCACTGCTGGTAGTCTTTGCGACCGAACACGGCAACGCACGGGCCGACGGCGAGCAGCAGCTTGGTCACGACCGTGGTCACGCCGCGGAAGTGATCGGGGCGGAAGGCGCCTTCCCAGCGCGCGGTCACACGCTCGACCGCGACGTGGGTCTGAAAGCCCGGCGGATACACAGTCTCGGGCGTGGGCGCGTACACCACGTCGACGTCGCGCGCGCGACAACGCGCAAGGTCGTCGTCGAACGTGCGTGGGTAACGCGAGAAGTCTTCGCTGGGTCCGAACTGCAGTGGATTGACGAAGATGCTGACGATGCGCTGCGTCGCGCCCCGGCGGGTGGCCTCGTCGACCAAGGCCAAGTGCCCGTCGTGCAGCGCACCCATGGTCGGCACGAAGCCGATGCGCGCGCCGCCGTGGCGGGCGCGCTCGGTGTAGGCAAACAGCTCGCGCGGATCGCGGATGACCAACGTCATGGGGGCGCTCTGGCTCAGTGCGTGGGGCCGTAGCCGCCGGGGACGGGCGCATCGGCTGCCGCATCGACGTCTTCGCCGGGAAGGGCATGGGCGCGCGGCTCTTCGCTGCGCGCACGAAGGGCGGTGCCTTCGGTGCGCACGACGTTCCCGAAGGCGAACTCCGCGCTGGGGAACACGCCGCGCTTCACTTCGTCGCAGTACGTCGCCACGGCCTGCTTGCCCTCGGCGTAGAGCTCGGCGTAGCGCTTGACGAACTTGGGGCGCATGTTGGGCGTGAGGCCGAGCAGGTCGTAGCAGACCAGCACCTGGCCATCGCAGCTGACGCCCGCGCCGATACCGATGGTGGGGATGTCGATGCTGGCGGTGATCCGCGCGGCCAGATCAGACGGGATGCCCTCGAGCACGATGGCAAACGCGCCTGCGTCGGCGATGGCGATGGCGTCGTCGAGCACGCTGTCGGCCGCCTCGGCGGTCTTGCCCTGCACGCGGAAGCCGCCCATGGCGTGCACGCTCTGCGGCATGAGCCCGACGTGACCCACCACCGGGATGCCGAGCCGCACCAGCTTGCGCACCGTGTCGGCCGCTTCGACGCCGCCCTCGAGCTTGACGGCCTGTGCACCGCCCTCGCTGAGAAAGCGCGCGGCGTTCTTGAGCGCCTGCTCGGTGGAGAGCTGCCAGCTCATGAAGGGAAGATCGCCCACCACCAGCGCGCGCCGCGCACCCCGCGACACGGCGCGACAGTGATAGATCATCTCGTCGACCGTCACCGGCAAGGTCGAGTCCAGCCCTTGTACCACCATGCCCAGCGAGTCGCCGACGAGCAGCATGTCTGCGCCGCCCTCGTCGATCATCTGCGCAAAGGTCGCGTCGTAGGCGGTGACCATCGCGATGCGCTCGGCGCGCGTCTTCATGCCACGGATGGAAGGTACGGTGAGGCGCTTCACACGGCTCTGGTCCTGTGCTTGCGCCGCGAGGCCTTTGGGCTGCTGGTCGGTCATGGAGGTTTGGTCGCTTCCGTCGCGGCCGGGTCCGTCCCGGTCCACGCTTCCGCACCCGAACTCTATGCCGCACCCGGGTCGGTGTCGACCGCGCCCGAGGGGGCTGCTGCGGGATCGATCGCACTCGCCGGGAGGCCCCCAAGCGCCCGTGCTCTCTCTCGCATTCGGGCCGCTTCGTCGGTGAGCTTCAAGACATCCAGCAGGCGTGCGGCCTCGAGGTGATAGCGAGCGTGATTGTCGGCGTCGCTGCCGCGGGTCAGCGCGCGGTACAGGTCGGCCGCCCGCGCGGCGTTGCCGTGTGCCTCGTGCAGCTTGGCAAGCGCCACCACGGCAGTCGGCGGCAGGTCGACGTGACCCTTGGCGAGCAGCGCCTCGAGCACGCCCTCGAGCAGCCTGGTGGCTCGCTCATCGTCTCCCGCCGCGGCGCAGGCGAGCCCGAGCTCCATGGTGACGGGCCACTCGACCTCGTTGTCACCGAACGCGGCGGCGCACAACTCGAGCACCTCGACCGCCTCGCGCGGACGCTCGATCAGGCGCAGGTAGTTGCCCAGATCGAGCAGCGGACGCGGGTCGTCGCTCAGCGCTTCGGAGGCGGCCTCGAGCTCGAGCACGGCGGCCTCCCGGTCGCCCCGTTCGTGGGCGATACGTGCGAGCTCGCGGTGGGCCAGGAGGCGCGCGGCGCCGCCTTCTTCGGGTCCGATCCGCGACAGGAACGTGCGCAGGGCGCGATCGGCTTGGTCGAGCGCGGGCGACGAAGTAGATGGCTGTGCGGGAGCGCTGGCAGCGTGGGGAGCGCGCGGCGCCGCCTCTTCATCGCGCGTGCCGCCTGCCTCTGCACGCGAGCGAAGACTGGAGAGGTGAGCGCGCCCCAGCTCGAGCCACAGGTAGCTCGCCGACGGGGACCGCTCGAGCAGCGTGCGCAGCGTGGCGACCGCCTGCTCTCCTAGCCCGCGCTCGATGGCCAATATTGCCTCGAGCAGCGGCTCGCCGTACGTCTCGAGCTCGGCGGCTTGGAGCGGCTCCCAGGTGCTGGTCAACAGCATCAAGTGTTCTTCGTCGCTCAGCGGCGCGGCCTCTTGCGCCTGGGCTACGGCGTCTCGACCCTCGTGGCGTCGCTCGACGTCGCGCACCTGCTCCAGCACCGCGGCGCTACGCGCCGTGTCGAGTGCGTGGCGCAGCTCATCGCGTGCGAGCTCGTCTTGGCCGCTCGCGAACAGCTCTTCGGCCTCGTGCGCACGCTTGACCGCGAGCCTATCGCAGCACTCCGAGGCACGCGCCTCGAGCGCTTCGTGGGACGCGTGTTTGTCTTTGTGCGCGCGCTCGGCCGCGCGGTCGTAGGCCAGCTTGGCCTCGCCAAAACGCTGCTCGGCAAACAGCGCCTCGGCCTCGGAAGTCAGCTCGGTCAGGTCTTTTTTGCGAAATAGGTTGCGCAGCACGCTAACGATCTCCGCGGTCCTTCTTCTCTTTGGCTGCGATCTTTTGGAGCGCGGCCGACTTGAGCGGCTGTGCCACGTTCCGGCTGCGCGACAAGGTCTTCAGCTCGTTGTCGCGTAGGTGTGGCAGGAAGCGTAAGGCCATGCCCACCGGCGTCTTTACGTTGAACACCAGCGCGTGCTTCACCTCGTGGCTCTTGGTCCACTCGCGCTTGTTGCCGATGTAGCGGATGATCTCTTCGCCGATCTCTTTGCTGCGCACGATGGGCAGCACCTCGGCCTCTTGCATCGAAGGCGAGGAGATCGTCGCGTAGGCAACGGTCCTGTTCTTGTCCCGCACCAAGAAGGCCCGCGCGGCGGCATTGCCGACCATGGCGAGGCGCAGCTTTTCGGAGCTGGTCATCTGACGAATGCGCATCATCAACGGCAAAAACTGCTCTTTGACCTGGTCTTCTTCTGCTTCGTCTGCATCTTCGGGCGCACTCACGGCCTCGGGGTCGTCGGCGTCTTCGATCAGTGCGGTGGCAAAGTCGACGTCAGAGGGCAGTGGTTCTTCGGAAGGCTCCGGGATGAGCTGCCCCTGGATGGCCGCCACGTGCGCCTCGAAGGTGGGTAGGTCGAGCACCACGCCGTTGCGCGCCGACAGCTCGACGAGCCGATCGGCGGTCGACATACGAGTGTTCTTGTTGCGGTACAGCGCCTCGATCACGCGCGGTGCCGACAAGAGCCGCTGTTCGTTGACGGCGATGCGCTCGCTCACGCGCTCCGAGCAGCGCTGCGCAATCCACTCCAGCGTGCCCACGTCGAGCGCCGGGTTGGCGGCGAGGCGCTCGAGCACGTCGTCGCGCTCGCGAAACAGCTCCCCGAGGCGGTCGAGAAACGACGCGACGAGCGCGCCCTCCGCGGCCGGGTGCAGCACGTTTTCGGGCAGCTTCTCGAGCGACTCGCGCGCCGTCTTGGCCAGCACCTCGTCGGCATCTGCCGAGAGCTGCAGCAGCAGCATCACCTGATCGAAGCCCTTGACGGGCACCGCGCCACGGGCCGCCATCGCGCGGGCTGGCCCCGGAGCCGCCGGATCACAGAAGCGGCGAATGCTCGCGGGGACTTGATCGATGGGCAGCGGCAGCGGGGCGGGGCGAGCCATCCGTCAATCGTAATACTCGTGGCCAAGATGTGTGATCAGGGACTCGCCCTTCATCCAGCGAAGCGTGTTTTTCAGCTTCATGCCCTGCACGAACAGGTCGTTTTCCGCGTACAGGCCCGGCGCTGTCATCGGGCTCTTGTAGTAGAACGAGAGCCATTCTTGCACGCCGGACATCCCGGCTCGCTGCGCCAGATCGGTGAACAGCGCGAGGTCGAGGACCAACGGCGCCGCCAAGATCGAGTCGCGACACAAGAAGTCGATCTTGATCTGCATCGGATACCCCAGCCATCCGAAGATATCGAGGTTGTCCCAGCCCTCCTTCTGGTCGCCGCGCGGCGGGTAATACTCGATCCGCACCTTGTGGTACATGTTGCCGTACAGGGTGGGGTTCAGCTCGGGCTGCAAGATGGTCTCCAGCACGCCCAGCTTGGAGACTTCCTTGCTCTTGAAGTTGTCCGGGTCGTCCAGCACCTCGCCGTCACGGTTGCCGAGGATGTTGGTGGAGAACCAGCCACGGATGCCGAGCATGCGCGCGCGGAGGCCCGGTGCGAGCACGGTCTTCATCAGCGTCTGACCGGTCTTGAAGTCCTTGCCCGAGATGGGCAGCTTGCGCTTCTGCGCGAGCTCGCGGATGGCGCCCGTGTCGACCGTGAGGTTGGGTGCGCCGTTGCAGTAGCCGACATCTTCGAGGAGGCACGCGTACGCGTAGATCATCGAGGGGCTGATGCTCGGGTCACTGTTCTTGAGGCCCTCCTCGAACTTGGCGAGCGTGCTGTGCACCTCGCTCGGCTCGGAGTGGATCTCGGTGGAGCCACACCACACGGCCACCGCGCGGTCGAGGTTGTTGACGCGCTTGAAGGTGCGGATGTCCTCGCGCACCGCTTCGGCGAGCTCCCACTTGCTCGTCTGCGTCTTGACGTTCTCGCCGCGCAGGCGCTTGACGTACTCGGGGAAGAACACCGCCGGCATCGGCTTGATCTGCTCGAGCTCTTCTTTGATCAGCGACAGGTGCTCGGTGGACAGCACCTCGGCGGTGCGTGCGGCCTCGTAGGCGTTGTCGGGGAACAGGTCCCAGCCGCCGAAGACCAGGTCATCGAGGCTGGCCAGGGAGATGAAGTCCTTGATCAGCGGAGCCTTGTTGTCGGTGCGCTTGCCGAGCCGGATGGTACCCATCTGCGTCAGTGAGCCTACGGGCGCCGCCAGGCCGCGCCGCGCGAGCAAACAGCCGGCGATGAAGGTGGTACCCACCGCGCCCATCCCGGGAAGGAGTACCCCGAGTTTTCCCTTCGCTTCTCTAATCTGCTTCGGCTGTTGCATGAGACGCCTTTCGTGCCGGACCGCGCTCGCGGGCCCTTGGATCGCCGCGAGGATCAGGCGGACGTAGCAAATCGACGTCGGCCCCGCAAAAACCGGGTCCGACTCCTGACTAGGCCCGTTACGCGGTCCCTACGGATTCCAGGCCCGAGGCTTACAGCCCCAGCCAGCTCCGCGCATCCTGACTGTGCCTGCCGCGGCGCACTTCGAAGTAGACGCCCGAGGCGCCGGTGGTGCCGATGCGTGCGCTCTTGGAGATGTCGTCGCCCACTTGCACGTCGAGGCTGCCGAGGCCGCCGTAGACGGTGCGGAACCGCTCCCCGTGGTCGACGATCACGAACAGCCCGTACACCTGGTTTTGCGAGGCAAACGACACCCGGCCAGCCGCCACGGCGCGCACGCTGCTGCCGGACTTGGTCTGAAAGCGCAGGGCGGTCCCGTCTTCGTCGGGGCGCGCGACATCCTCCACGCTCGACGACCCGGCCACGGGCATGGCGAGATCGCCGCGCTGGCGTGAGAAGCGCTCGGCCCGCGCGCTGGCGGGGGGCTGCCCATCCGAGAACGAGAGGCCGTAGCTGGGCTGGCCTGCCGCGGCGCTGAGCGGGACCACGCCGAGATCGCCCGGCGGCCCGCGCTCGGCGCTCTTCTCCATGCTCTCCTCGACCTCCGCCGCCCGCGCGAGGGTGAGCTTGGCGTCTTCGAGAGTGGCGACTTGTTCTTCGGTCGCGGCGATCTGCAGCTCGAGCTCGCTCGCCTCCTGGCGCAGCGCGCTGGCGTCGCGGCGAGCGCGCACCAGCTCCGCCAGCGTGCGCCGCGTCAGCCGCTCGAAGTGCGCCACGCGCGAGGCGTGGCTCATCAGCGCGTCGAGCCCGCTGGCGATGGGCAAGAGCCCTCCGCGCTGGAGCCGATACAGTGCACGCACGTCGCGCGTGAGGGTGCTCTCGAGCGCCTGACGCCGCTCGGGCACGGTCCCGAGCTGGGCCGCGAGCACGCCGTGCTTGCTGCGCTGCTCGTCGAGTGCCGCGCGTTGTTCGCGCAGCTGGGCATCGACACTGCCGAGGCTGGCGAGCGAGACGTCGAGCGCTCCCTGCGCGTTCGCGGCGGGTCGAAGCGCGCTCCCGGGGGCGCGCGCGAAGACTAGAAAAAACAAGCTGCTGACGGCGACGACACGGACGTTCAAGAGGGCGCCTCCAGGTCAGATGGCGATGTAGCGGCGCACCGAGAGCACGCTGCCCACCGCGCCCACGACGGCGCCGCCGACCAGCAGCAGAACCGCGATCAGGGGCCGCAAGAAGATCAGCTGCATGCCCGCGAAGGCCTGCAGCGTGCCGTCGATCTCGCCACGCACGGCGAGGAAGGCAGCGAGCAAGAGTCCCAGCGCGAGCAGGGCCGCAACGAAGCCCTGCAGGGTGCCTTCGAGCACGAACGGCGCGCGTACGAACGCATCGGTCGCGCCGCACATCTTGAGCACCTCGATCTCTTCGCGTCGGTTGGCGACGGCGAGCCGAATGGTGTTGGCGACCACGGCCATCACGCACAGCAGCACGAGCCCGCCGAGGCACAGCGCCGCGACGTGTCCGGCGGAGACCAGAGCACCGATGCGCTGAAACCAGCTGCGATACGTGTCGACGTCTTCGACCACGGCGCGCTGCGCGGTCAGCTTGCGCGCGACCTCTTCGATCTGCGTCTCGGTCGCACGGCGTGCGAACGCCACTTCGATGGATGCGGGAAAGGCGGACTTGGGCAGCTCGCGCAGCTCTTTTTGGTGCACGCTGTCGCGTAGGAACTGCTCGCGCGCTCGTTCGGCGCTCGCGTACTCGGCGCGCTCCACGGCCGGCAGCGCCGACAAAGCCGTGGTGAGCCGCGTGATGTCGGCCTCCGAGACGTCGTCGCGCAAGTACACGCTCATCCGGTGCGTGCGTCCCCAGCGCTCGGCCAGCTCACCCAGGTTGGCGACGCCGAGCAGCGCCGTCCCCAGACACAGAAACGCCACCGTCAGGCTGGACACGGCCACCACGTAGAGGCGCGCGTCCTCGCGCAGCCCGCGCCGCGCACGTGCGTAGATCGACTTGAGCTCCACGGTCCCCCACAGCGCTTTTAACGCTCCAAACCCAAAAGCGCGCTCAGCCGTGGGCGCGCTTCACACGTGTGGACCAGCTGCCGAGGCCCTGTCGCGCCTCGGTCAAGCGTCCCTCTTCCAAGACCAGGAGTCGATGCGCGCGCACCGACAAGAGGGAGTGGTCGTGCGTCGCGAACAGCACGGTGGTGCCGGTCTGATTGATCTCTTCGAACAGCGTCAGGATGTCGAGTGCGAGCGTCGGGTCGAGGTTGCCGGTGGGCTCGTCGGCGATCAGCAGCGCGGGCTCGCTCACGATGGCGCGTGCGATGGCGACACGCTGTTGCTCGCCGCCCGACAGGTGGCCGGTGCGATCCTCGCCGCGTCCGCTCAGGCCCACTCGCTCGAGAGCTTCGCCGACGCGAGAGCGCACGAGGCGCACGGGCAGCCCGAGGATCTCGAGGGCGATGGCGACATTTTCGTACACGGACCAGTGCTGGATGACTTTGAAGTCCTGGAACACGACGCCCATGTTGCGGCGCAAAAAGGGGATGGAGGCGCGGGTCAGCCGCGCGATGTCGCGACCACAGAACAAGATGCGGCCCTCGTCCGGCGCGCTCTTGCGGTAGACCAGCTGGAGCAGCGTGCTCTTGCCCGAACCGCTCGGCCCCGTGATGAAGACGAACTCGCCGCGCTCGATGCTCAGCTCGATGCCGCGCAGCGTGGGCACGTCTTTCTGGAAGTACTTGTAGACGTTCTCCAGCACGAGAATGGGCTTGTCGGCCTGCTGCGGTTCTACGCGCGAGCCCGCACGGAAGAATGCAAACGGGCGCGCCGCGCGTCGCGCGCCACTACCGTCGTCGTGGGTCCCCATGGACCAGCGTTACCAGTAGCGAGCGCGCGAAATCAATATTTGATTGCAGCATCGCTTCCCCACTGCCAGCGAAAGGCCCGCGACAGCACGCCCTCGGCGAGCTTGCCGTGGGGGGAGAACCCCCAGCCGTGCTCCTGCGAGACATCGTCGAGATCCGCGTAGTAACGCCACACGAACAGGCCTACGAACCAGGGCTCCGGGACAAACAGCTCAAACAACGCAGAGAGCGCGCGGGCCTGTTCGTCTTCGTCGTAGACGACGTCTGTCATGTCGTCGGGCCACAGCCACGGCTCGACGGCCGCATCGCGTCGCGTGGTGTAGCCCACTTCCACGAACAACACGGGCATGTCGAGTGTGCGCGCAAGTACGCCAGCTTGGTCGCGCGCCCTCCGTGCACCTTCGAGGTAGTCGCTGTAGCTGGCGCGATTGTGGTTCGCGAGCGGGTAAAACGCATTGATTCCGATCCAGTCGAGCTCGCTCCAAAACACGACGTGCTCGGCCTCGTCCCAGTTGGCGCTGTAAGTCAGCAGACCGTGGAAAGAGCCGCGCACGTCGCTGATGAGCTGCCGCCAGTACGGTCCAAAACGACCACTCCACGACTTGCACTCCACCCCGATCGAGAACGCGTCGACGTGGGTGCGCGCGGCAAAGCTCGCCCAGCCGAGCACGAACTCTCGGTACGAGCGCTGGTAGCGTACCCAACCCTCAGGTGTGCCCGGGTCGACCTCGCCGCGCCAGCCTCCCGTCTCCACCCACAAGTGGGGGATCAGCAGCACCTTGATGCCGCGCGCGTGAGCCTGCTCCACCATGCGCTCGAGCGCGGCTTGGTTGTCTTCGTACGGCAGCTCGAAGTCGCGCTGGATGTCCGTGCTCGAGAGGCTCCACAGGCGTCCGAACGGCGTCACGCTGATCCAGTTGGCGCCCAGGCGTGACAGCTCGTCGAGGAGCTCTTCGCTGTAGGCGCTGCCGTAGCCCCGGCCCGGCCACTGGGAGCTCTCGATGGGCCCCACGGTGATTCCCCGCACCGCCCCCTGGCCCTCGTCGTGCCAGCCCGTCGCGCCCGGCGCGAGGGTGTGCCAGGCTTGGGCTGGCGTCGTACCCAGCCAGCTCGCGAGCACCAGCACGAGCCGGCACGACAGCGTCTGCAACGCAGAGGCCGTCGCCGACGACGAAGAGCAAGAGGTCTTCCGAATCCAAAGGGTCACATGGCTCACGTCGCTATCTATACAACCCCGTCGTGCCCGTACTGCGTGATGGCCAAGCGCCTCATGCGAGAAAAGGGAATTTTGTTCGAGGAGATCGACGTCGCGACCGACAACGACAAGCGCCGCTGGCTCGTCGAGATCACGGGCCAGCGCACGGTCCCGCAGGTCTTCATCGACGGCAAGCCCTACGGCGGCTACACCGACCTCGCCGCGCTCGACAAAAAGGGCGAGCTCGACCCGCTGCTCGGCAAGAGCTGAGCGGGTCGGTACGTAGCGCTCGCCCCGGCCAGACGCTGGGCTGGCGAGCCTCAGGTCGTGCCCTTTTTCAGCGCGGTGAGCACGAGCTTGGCCACGGCCTTGAGCGTGTCGAAGACGCCGACGCCGGTCGATGCCACGCCTTCGAAGTCGGGCACGTTGGACGCGTTGAGCAGCTGCCGCAGCTCCTCGACGGGCGCGATGCCAGGCATGTCGCGCTTGTTGTACTGGATGACGCACGGGAGCTTGTCGAGGTTGTAGCCCTGCTCTGCGAGGTTGGTGCGCAGGTTCTCGAGCGACTCGACGTTGGCCTCCATACGCGCGATCTGCGAGTCCGCCACGAACACCACGCCGTCGACGCCCTTGAGGATGAGCTTGCGGCTGGCGTCGTAGAACACCTGGCCCGGCACCGTGTACAGGTGGAAGCGCGTCTTGACGCCACGGATCTCACCGAGTGCGAGCGGAAGGAAGTCGAAGAAAAGCGTGCGCTCGGTCTCGGTCGCGAGGGAGATCATCTTCCCTTTCGCGTCCGGATTCGTCTTGTTGTAGATGTACTGCAGGTTGGTCGTTTTCCCACACAATCCCGGACCGTAGTAGACGATCTTGCAGTTGATCTCACGGGACAGATAGTTGATGAAAGACATCGGCTCCCTTCCTTGACCCGAGGTCGCGCGTAGCGCCTTGGTTTCGCTCGCTCGCGCAGGGGCCGCGAGCTCCGACACGCGAGATCAGTCGTTGAACAGGCTGTCGATGTCGTCGTCCGTGATTTCGGCGAACGGTGTCTGGGTGGCGGGATCTTCGACCTTTTTCATCAGCGACTCGAAGATCCCGTTGAGCTGCTCGGTCGCCTTCTTTACGCGCAGCCGGACCAGCCCGAGGCTCGTCTTACTGTCGAAGATGACCACCAAGATGACTCGATTGCCGACCAGCTGAATGTGGATGTTCGCCTTTTCTCCCTCGTGAAACTGTGTCGCGAACTCGTTTTCGCGCAGCAGCTTGGCGATGCCTCCCGTCGCCGCGATGTTGCCGGCGGTGAGGGACGCGAGAGAGGTTGTATCGATCTGCTCCGTATCGCCCGCTGCGGCGATCAGCTGCCCATTTTTATCGATGATGAACACCACTTTGGAGTTCGCGGCCTGAACCAGGTTGTCGACGATGCCCTGGATCTGGTTGAACTCCTCTTCGTACATCACCATCTGCGGATTGCTCATCGCCTCCTCCGGGCGGGTCGCGCGTTGCGCGTCGAAGCGCGCCTTCCGACGCGCGAGCCAAGCAAGCTCGCGCGACGTGCCGGAGCCATGAACGCTCCGATTGCTCGACACGCACTGCACTCGATACGAGACACCAGCACCGTTGGTATCAAAGCCCAACACCTCGGTAAAGTGTTCGGCGGTTCGCTCACTTAGGGCGAACCGCTGCTGGTCCCCAGAGACGGAACGATAGCGCGTCGAAGCACACGCGGGGAATTCGTATTTTTCTTCTCACCACGCAGAAAGCACTGCGCTCACGTTTCCGCTAGCGTGTGTACGTGCGCTTGCTCGTCCTCTCGGCCTACAACGTCTTGCGTCTGCTCACCTGGCCGATCTGGGCGCTCTGGTGGCGGCTGCGTCGCAGCTCCTCGCGCTGGATTGCCCTGCGCCTGCGGGGCTCGCTCGAAGAGCTGCCGCGCGGCCAAAAGCGCTGGCAACGCTGGATTTCAGGGGTCAGAGCGCCTCGTCGCAGCGTGCTCGAGCTACGTCGGTTGTGCGATCGTATCGCCGCCGACCCGCACGCCGTCGGGCTGGTCCTGCGCGTCGAGCCGCTGGAAGCCGGGTACGCTCGAGGTCGTCGCGCTAGGCAGGAAGCAGAGCCGCGACGAGGTGTACGCCTTGGCACAAGGCCGGGTGTGGACGGGCCTCGATGCGCATCGCAATGGTCTCGTCGATGCGCTCGGCGGCTACGACGAGGCGCGCGAGGTGCCAGCCCTGCCCAAGCTCACCACGCCGCGCGACAGCGCGCTCCACGACGTGCTCGCGACGCTGGTGCGCAGCGCGCAAGAGGGCGTAGACCACGCCGCGGGCCGTCAGGCCCTGCTCGACTTGTGGACCCTCGCGGAGAGCGGCGAGCGCTTCTTGGCGTACGGCTGGGAGCTGCCCTCGCTACGCTGAGCGCACGTGCGACGAAGCGCGGCCGCGTGGTCGATGCTCAGAGGTTGTCGAGCGCCCCGCCGCTGACGTCTTTGCCGCCAAAGCCGCCTTCGTCGTCGCCGCCCGAGCCCGAGCTGCTGTTCGAGTCCGACGGCACGTCGTTGCCGTCGGTCTCGTTGCCGGCCGCGTCGAGTCGCACCGGAGACTTGGACTTCACCGCGTTCCACGGGCCGCCCCCGCGCTCTGCCGCGTCGTTGCCCCACTCGCCGATGATCTTCCAGGTCTTCTCCGCTTCGTCGCGGATGATGCGGAAGTAGCCGTGGCCCTTGGTGAGCACCGAGCGGCCGGCGATGAGCTCACGCTTCTCGCTCCACTCGAAGCGCATCACGTCGCCTTCGACGTTGCCTTGAATGCGGCCCTTGCGCTCGTCCTTGGTGTAGCGGCCGATCGCTGACGCACCGCTCTGGCGAACGTGCATCTCGCCGTACTGAGGCGAGTGCCACACGCCCGTGAAGTCCCCGCCTTCGGGCATGGACTTGATCTGCAAAACGGGCTCGGCCTTGCCGGCGCAGCCAGTGAGGGGGAGGGCGACGCAAGAGAGCGAGGCCAACGAGAGAATCAAACGAATCGATAGAACGAAAGGAGCACGCATCCGGGTGGACCTCCGGGGCAGGACCATAGACGAACGCGCCCTCGCGCGGCAATGTCTCGGTGCCCACCAGACAGTCAGGCCGCACAAGAACTGCAGGCGACGAACGGTGAGGCGGTATCTTTGGTGGCGTCGCCGTCGCGGCTGACGAGCTGCGTGGCGCTGCCGACGGTTGGGCTCAGGAGTCGTAGTCGCAGAACACGATCGCACAGTTTCGTCGCTGCGAGGCGCGCACGCGCTGACAGAGCTCGGCGAGGTCGTCGTCGACGTCGACTACTTCGCCCTCGGTCGCGCGCCCCGTCGCCTCGTCGTATCGACAGGTATCGAGGGCGACCCAGCGGCCGCGAAACTCATCGACGCAGCGGATCTGCTCCCACGACATACGCTCACCGACGGGCCCGCTCGTCGAGGTGGTAGTAGAGCGGGCCCTGCGCTGTGGAGGGGTGGATTCGGCAGAACGTAGAGGCATCGGTTGCTACTCACCGTGGGGCCGGTAACGGCCGTCAGGGTTCTTGTCCGGAGCTGCCCCGCGACGTGGCGCAAATTCGATCTGCTCGCAAGTGGGCATGGACCGTCTCGCCATCCGTTGGGGATCACAACGTGCTGTCAAGCTTCGTTCTCGCTCGAATCCCAGCACCCGTCACCTCTGCGACACTACCGGGAAACTGGAGTGGCGCAACAAAGCTCAATTTCCTCCGCTCCAGAGC
>JBEGTL010000129.1:0-16240 GCA_041179425.1 Pseudomonadota bacterium
GGGACCTCGTACCGTCGCGTTCCTGGCGGTCGGCGCGAAGCTGTCTCGTGAGGGCGGCGGCGCGAAGCTGTCTCGTGAGAGCGGCGGCGCGAAGCTGTCTCGCAAGGGCGGTGGTGTGAAGCTATCGCGCTGCGTGCGAGCATCTGGGCGCGCGTGCGCACCAGGTCGAAGCACGCCCTCGGGGGTGCGAGCGGAGAGGGACGCACCGAGAGGCGGAAGCGTCATGCGCGGCGAGACCGGAGGCAGCCCGTGATGCACCGACGGCGGTGTGCTGATGCGCGCCGCACTCGTGCTGCCAGGGAGCGGAGGCGGCGTCGCACTCATGCGGGCTTGCTCGTCGGCGCGCTGGGCCGCGAGCAACAACAGCTCATCCGTGGTGGCGTCGATGGTGGGTCGCTCGGGGAAGGGTCGATCGACGATGGAGAACTCACCGCCCACCCAGCTCATCATGTCGAGCACCGCCTCTTCGCCCACCGTGCTGCCGAGCGTCGCGTGCACGATGCGGCCATTGGCGCTGTAGATGAAGCCCTCTGCCTGCGTCGAAGCGGTCGGTTCATCGCTGCTCGGGTCGCCCCCGCGCAGTTCAGCAGCGCGCGGGCGAAGATCCGACGTGACGCGCACCACGATTCGATTTCTGCGGGCACACGTCATCTGCAGCAGCGTGGCGATGTCGAGCCCGGGCAGCTCGGCGCGAAAGCCAGCGCGCGGCTTGATCACGGTGCGGCTGACACGCTCATCTTCACTGGCGCCGACCGCGCTCTCGTCCGAGGGATTGCCTGCCCTGCTGCTGCTCATGGCGACCTCGCGGTATCGTCCCACAACTCCGTACAGTAGCCGAAGTCTTGGGTGTCTTCATTACAACTTGGTTTCGCGCAGCGAAAAACCCGGTTTAGCGATGAAGACGAGCGCTGAGGTATCGAAAGGCGACTCTCAAGCTACATCCGTGCGGTCACGAGTGTGCGTTTGGCGGGTCGGCGCTGTGCAGCGCAACGTTGCGAGGCCACCCGCGTTGCCCTGAGATCGGAAGGGCGCCCTCGGCGCGCGCGCAAAAGGCCCGCCGAGAGCAACGACCTCAGCGCACCAGGTAGAGCGCGGGGCGAGCGGACGAGCGAGGCGTGACTCGTTCGATCCACTCGCGCACTGCCTCGACGTACGCGCCCTCGCCCGTGGGCTCCACCGCGAACGAACGCATGCCTGGCCCGCCCGAGGTAGGAGACTCGTGTGCGTGTCCCTGGGTGCGGATACTCGACCTGGGGTGGGGAACTAGAGTAATCACGGTTGCCACCATGAAAGGTGTCCCATCTGGTCAGCATTACGCAACGTTAATTCTTTGTTGATATGATGGCGATTGCGTGAAACCTCAAGGATTGCGTCGCACTCGCTTCATTTCTTCGAGCTCGTCGACAGTCTCGGGCCAGTCCTCGTGCAGTAAGCGGGACAAGCTTCTGTCCGCGAGCAACTTGCCTCCGTTCTGGCAGGTGGGGCAGTAGTTCACCTCGTTGGACGCGCGCCGGATGCGCTGCACCGGCGTACCGCAGACGGGGCAGGGCTGGCCGAACTTGCCGTGCACCGCCATCGCCGACTGGAACGCGGTGACCTTGTCCGGGAAGCGGCCCTTGGTCTGCTTGCGCAACCGGTCGGTCCACTCGCTGAGGACCTCGTGGGTCGCGGCGAACAACCGGGCGATGGCAGCGTCGTCGATGCGCGAGGTGAGCAGCACCGGAGACAGCCCTGCGCGGTGCAAGATCTCGTCGGAGTACGCATTGCCGATGGCCGCGAAGAAGTGTGGGTCGGTCAGCGAGCGCTTGAGGGTGTGGTTCTCGGTGCGCAGGGCCTGGCTGAACTCTGCGAGCGAGGCGGTCATCGGCTCGATGCCGCCCGGGTCGAGCGCCTCGAGTGCTGCCTCGCCGCGCACCAGGTGCAGCGACGCGCGCTTCTTGGGGCTCGCCTCGGTGAGGGAGAGGGTCGCGCTCGGAAAGTCGAATGCCGCCAGACCCACCTTGCGCGCGATGGGCTCGCCCTTCGGCTTGAGGCGTAGGCGCCCGGCGATCATCAGGTGCAGCACCAGGAACAGGTCGTCTTCGAAGCAGAACACCAGACGTTTGGCCAGGCGCCGCGTGCCGATCAGAGTCTTGCCCTCGAGCACCGAGATCTGAGGATCATGGGTGCGCACCAGGAAGGGGCTCAGGATACGGACACGCTCGAGGGGCTGGCCGACCAGATCGCGATCGATGGCTTCGAGGTAGACAGTAAGGTCAGGATACTCGGGCACGCTCGGAGTTTGCGCCATCCGTCGGCCCGCCGCCCGGAGGCGCAGAGTCGGACTGTGATCGAATGTTTGGATCGGCGGGACCCGAGCCCCGTGGGGGCTTGGGCTGTCGTGGTGGCCAGCCTTTGCGGAATGCAGTCCAGCCAAAGCGGAGCCACTGAATGAGGCCGATGGCGAGCCACAGCGCCCACAACAACATGATCGCTTTGTAGATCCACACGGGTGCGGTCCACACGGTCACAGCAGGCAAGTCGCCGGGCGTACGGTCGGCGTACCACTGCACGAAGTTGTGAGTACTCAGCATGCCCTGCACCTGCATGTCCGGCGGAACCAAGAGACCTTGATGCACGGCGTACGCCAGGCATCCAAGGGCTACCAAGGTAAACAATACCAGCATCACTTGAACCAGGTAGAACAACCTTGGACCGGTCGGCTGGTACTGCGCTCGGTAAGCCAGTGCGAACAGCCAGCCTACGACGATGAGAGCGATCAGAGGTTGTACTTGTGTAAGGCCCACCCCAAGCAATGCCCACTGGTATGAGCGCAGTGGCGTGTGCGCTGCGCGCCCCAGTGCGATCGCTACCAAAAGCACCATGATCACGTAACCCCACCACAGGATCGCCGGACCCCACGCCGGCCCCCGAGTGGCCAGCAGCCAGCGCTCCGGGGGCAACGTGACGTTGATGTGTAGGTTGGTGATCGAGCGTCCGATCGTCGGCGCCTGTGGGGCGTAACGAAACTCGAGTCCGCGCGGACGCGTAGACGTGACGGAGACCTTGTGTGCGCCGGGGTCGAGAGGCAGCTCGAGCGAACCTTGCTTCAGCCGCGCCGGGTGCGGACGGCCGTCGATCTCGAGCACCGAGAGCGTGGCGTCTTTGGGGAGCTGAATGTGTTCGGTCGTGCCGCGGCTCGCGCGCACCGACAGGGTGAGCTTGGTCTCCTCGATACGACTGCCGGGGCGAAACCGCACCTCTGCGGCATCGATGGTGACCGACGCGCCGTCGGCGGCCTCGAGGCGCTCGGCAAACACCGTCAGCTTTTCGCCCGGCCAAGGTCGGTAGAGAGGCTCGTAACGACCGTCGCTGCCGAGCTGTGTCACGGGCGCGATGCCCTCGAAACGAACTGTGTAGAGCGTGGTAGGGCGCACCAGCCAGCTCTCCGAGTAGGGCCGCACCAGCGCGCCTTGCGCCGTGGGTTCGGTCGCGACCAGGTCGAAACGACTCTGCGGCGGCAAGGTCGACGCGAAGCTGACGGAGTGTTCGTCGCGCGGGAGCGTGAGCACGACGCTGCCCGCTTCGTTGTTGAGCCCCGCCTCGGTAACCGACTCGCCAGGCAGCAGCGGCAGCCGCACGAGTGTGCTCTCGCTCGCGGGACCGAGCCGCGTCACGGTGGTCCGCAGCTGAAAACGTAGACCGAGTGTGAGCTCGCGGTGCACCTCGAGCCACTGCGTCAGCGCTTGCTCGCCGTCGTTGCTCTGACTGTCGAGCGCGACCTCTCGGCGCAGCTCGAGGCTGGCCTCGGAGGTGCCGTCGGCGTGCAGACCTTCGATGACCCAACCGGGGCCGTGCGCCTCGACACGATGGGGCGTGGGGCCGCCCAGCGCGAGCGTGGAGGCGCGGTGCGGCGGCACGGGACCGCTCAGCTCCAACGTGTGAATGCCCGGCGGCACGCGTACGTGCAGAAACCCATCGCCGAGCCGTGCGGCCGCGAGCGCATCGGCTCCGTCGACACGAACACGATCGATGGCCCAGCTCTCGAGAGGACCCGGCGCGCGATACACCGCGCCCTCGCCGGCGTGGAGCTCGGCCCGGATATCGAGCCGCTTGTCGCCGAGCGCGAGCGACAGGTTGGGCACGGCCACGCAGCTGGGCGAACAAGTCGGCGCAGCGAGCAGACGCGTGCGCAGCTCGCGCAACAGCTCGGGTGTGGGCGCGCTCGGCTGTGCGCGTGCGACGGCTGGCAGGACAACGAGCAGCGCGGCGAGCACGGTCACCGTGACGTCGGACTTGCGCAGCGGACGATGGCTTGCGCGTGGCGGACGCGGCGGACGCGGATCGTGGCCCGAAGCAGCGCGCAGCAGGGCGAACAGTAAGAGTCCGGACAGGAGTGCGGAGGCGAGCGACCACAAACGCGTGGCGCTGGGTGGCAGCAGCCACAGTCGCACCCGCTCACTGCGCTCGACGGGGCCCGACCAGAGCAACGAAAACTCGCGAAAACGCCAGCTGGGAAGGCCTGGTCCGGTCTGTACGATGGCGTTGGGGTCGACCAGCTCGCGCGGCGCGTACGACTGGATGCCGTACTTGTTCTGGGTGACCAGCCCGCGACTTGCGTGGCCGATGCCAGCCACCGTCTCGGGGCGGACCGCGCCGCCAGCGAGGACGTCGGCCGCTGCGCCGCCACGGCCTACCGCAGCGAGTAGCTCGGCCTCTGCACTGCGCGCGCCTGTGTCACTCTCGTCCTCCATGCGCAGCGAGAGGTTCTCGGGCTGTGGCGCCGGGACCGGCGCGAAGCTGCCGGACAGCACGCCCGCCCACTCCTTCTCGCCGTGCCCGGTCTCGGCAAGCTGCGGGTAGAGCGCGGTGCGGATCTGCGCGACCATGAACGGCACCAGAGCGAGCAACGAGCTGAGCAGCGAGACGATGAAGAGCGCGCGGGCCAGCTTCTCGTAGCTCTTGCCGCGCAGGGCGCGCAGCAGCGCAGCCGAGCTCAACAAAAAGATCCAGGTCAGCCCGGGCGAGCTGGGTTCGTGCTGCGTGAGCACCAGCGCCAGCAGTGCGACGACGCCGTAGCCGGTGCCGGCGAGCCTGTAGACCGCCAGCGAGATCAGCAGCACGAAGAAGAAGTCGAACAGATCCCAGCTGTCGATCCAGGTGCCGTGCACCGTGTCGGCGCCCTGTGCGCCGAGCAGCATGAAGCCGGGCGGCAAGTGCAGCCCGGCCGACAAGTTGTCGATGTCTTCGCGGTAACCGACCGCGGGCAGCTGCGCGCGGCCGTGCTCGATGCGCCACTCGGTGTACACGTCGACCTGACTCTTGCGCAGCTCGACACCCGCCAGCTTGTTGTGGCGCGTGATCAGCTCGTCGGTGCCGTCGACCACGGCGCGACCGAGCGTGCCCGTGCCCAGATCGAGACGAAACCCCTGGTGCATCGTGCCGGTCACGTGATCGCGTACGGTGTACCCGTCGCCGTCCAGGTCGAGCCACAGCGAGCGCTCGAGGCTGAGTCTGTTTTTGGCAGGCTCGGGCTCGCCGCGGCGTCGCGTCTCGAACGAGAGCGTCTTGCCGGGGGCGAGCATGAACGTGGGGAGGCCACGCCACTCTGGATCGAGATCGGTGCGCGCCGAGTCGACCTGCGGCGGGCCCGTGAGCTCGACATGACGCAGCTGATCGTCTGCTTTGAAGACCCACGCCTCGTGGTCGGGCCAGGGCGCGGGCTGCTCGGGCGCGACCAGCGAAGTGACAGGAGTCTCGATGATGGAGACGATCTCGACCCGGTAGCTGCCGCCCTGTGCCTGCATGCGCAGGCCTCCCGAAGGCGACAGCTGCGCCGGCAGATCGGCGCGCAGCTCGATGGGCCGCGCACCAGGCAACAACACCGAGTCGAACGCGATCTCGCGTGGCTTGCCCGACGCGCTGACCAGGATGCGCGTGACCACCCGCAGCGGCACCGCGTCTTCGATGCGACGGTGCACACTCAGGGTGAGACGCTCTTCGCGTTCGTCACTCGCGGCGCTCTCTTCGATCCAGACCAGACCGCTGGGCTCGCGTTTGGGGTGAGCGATGGCGACGCCGTTGCGACGCAGCGAGAGGGCACCCACGTTGGCGGGTGTCTGCAGCGTGGTGGGTGCCTCCCCGAACAGGAAGCGCCCGACGATGGTGTGCACACCGCGCGTCACGTGCACGCTGGGTACGCCGCTCGGCTCGAGCACGGGTAGCGGGTGTCCATCGACCTCCACATCGATGGGCCAGTGCGCGGACGAGCCCGGCAGCGGGACGGGGCCGTCGCGCTCGCTGGTCACGCGCAGGGTGAAGCTGGCGGCATTGCCGAGCACGTCGAGCGAGAGCGCGCTCGGCCACACGCAGACGTGATGATCACCAACCTTGGGGCACGGCACGTCTCCCGCGTCGGCGAGCACCCACGCGACCCACGGGGTGAGCAGAGGCGGCGTCGCGGTGCGCGAGTCGTCCGCGAGGGCACGTGCAGGCTCGCCTTTGGCGACACGTGTGGAGGGCCGCTGCGGGGTCCTTTGTGGTTGTGCTCGGACGCTCTGTACGCTGGCGGTAACGAGCACGAGCGCGAGCAAACAACGTGCAGTGGATCGGTGCGCCATCGTACGCATCGTCGCACGAGAGCTTCTGCGACGAAGCGACTTTATCGCGCGCGAAAGCCGAGCACGGTGAGCGCTTCGGGCGAACGCTTGACGACGATCTCGCTGCCCAGCGCCACCTTGCGACGCAGGTGCGGCCCGTCGACGTACAGGCGGCCGCCGTGTGTCTTGCTGGTGATCAACAGCTGCTCGTCGGACTCGATGAGCCCCTTGGCGAGCTTGTACCGCGTGCCGTTGGGCATGTAAGGCTCACGCACCACGAACTGGATCTGCGTGGAGGTGGGCGCCAGCACGCGCCCGCCGGCCGAGCGCTGGGCGGCCGTGGAGCCCGCGGCCGGACCGATCCACAGGCCACTCGACTTGTGGTCTTCTTCGAGCTCGCCCTGCTTGATCAGGTAGCGTGTCGTCGCGGCCGGACACTCGTGGCAAAACAGCACGTCGTTGAGCACGCGCCGCGACACGATCTCGCCGTCCATCGCGATCTGTACGCGCGTCAGCTCGGTCTCGGGCAGCGAGTGCTCGAGTGCGCCGACGACGATCTCTTCGAGGTTGTCCTTGGTGCCGGCGCAGAAGTAGCCGACGCTGTCGCGGGGCGCGGTGTTGATGGCCAGCATCGGCTGTCGGCCCACCAGGTGAGACGCCCAGAGCAGCGTGCCGTCACCGCCGAGCGTGACGATCAAGTCGAACACATCGGCCGTGTCGGCGTCGGCGCGGTAACGAAAGGTCGCGTCGACGCCTAGCTTGTCGAGCAGCTCGCGCGCCTCTTGGATGGTGCTGACGTGGTCTTCGTGCGAAGCGAGCAAGCGCTCGACAGCGCGGTCTTTGCGGTCGAGCAATGCCCTCGCACGCGCGTTTTTGCGCTCGCGCACCATCAGCTGGTAGGCGGACTTTTTGTAGATCACCAACACGCGCGGGCTCGAAGCCTTCTTGTTGCGCGTGCGCGCGGCCTTGGTCTTGGGCTTTTCGGCTTTGTCGTCTGCGCGGCCACGTGCCGAAGCACGCGGCTTGTCCGCGCGCGAGCGGGGACGTACGGGTTGTGTGCTCATGCGGGCGCGAGCTCGGGCAGAGCAAGGGAGAGCGTCTTGGCGAGTGCCTCGGCGCGTCGGATGCCGACCTCGGTCTTGAGGTCGCTGACCAAGCCGCTCTCGACTGCGGCGAGCGCGGTCGCGAGCGACACGAACACACTGTGCGAGTGGCTCTCCAGCACGTGTCCGTCGCCATCGGCGACCACCCACTCGTCTGTGTCCAATATTTCGGCGCTCACGAAGTGAATCTTTTCGGCGATGACGCCGGGGCTGAGACTGGCGGCGAGGCCGAGCGGGACAAAACGTTCTGGCCCGATCACCACACCCACTTCTTCCAGTGTTTCGGCCGCGGCACGCGCATGCAGACCCTCTCGTCCATGCTCGCCGGGCTCGATCAGGCCTGCCGGCAGCTCCCACTGCACCGCACCCGTTTCTGTTTCCGGGAGAGGCACGTCGTACTCTCGGCGGAACGCGAGCGGCGGTCGGAGTTGCGAGCGTAAGACCAGCTCGAGTCCGGCTTTGCCTTTGCGATACAGCACGATGGCGACGGCATCGAGACGCGAGCGCTGGACCATGAAGTAGCGGTACGGCGCGCTCGTGCCGCCGTCTTCGTAGCGGTTGTGCAGCTCCACCTCACGCACCTGCAAGAAGCCCTCGGCGGAGAGGCTGATGTCGCGCACCAGCTCCACGTCGATGCGTGGTGGAGTCGGGAGCACGTCTCGCAGCGCGACAGGCTGGGACGCGGCAGGAACTGTGTTCAATGTTTCGCGCCCTCGTTCGGACATGGCCGCGAGGATAGTGCTTGGATTCAGCATGCGCACGGTCCAGCGACGGGGGTGCGCGGCGGCAGAGGATGGTACGCTCCCCAAACGCGGAGCGAGGTCCCACCCACTGCCGCCCTTTAACGCCCAGGAGAGAACGTCATGACGGACCCGGTCGAAGGAAAAGTCCTCCCCAAGCTCACGCTGCGCGCCACGTTGGTCGACAAGGTCGAGCTGCCCGAAGATCTGCTCGAGAGCTGGACGCTGCTCTACTTCTACCCCAAGGACGACACCCCCGGGTGCACGGTCCAAGCGTGTGCGTACCGCGATGAAGGCGCCAAGTTCAAGGAGCTGGGCGTCAAGCTGTTCGGGGTCAGCATGGACGACCTCAAGTCGCACGAGGCATTTCGCGACAAGTTCACGCTCAACTTCCCGCTGATCAGCGACCCCAAGCACGAGCTGGCCGACTTCTTCGGCACCTACGGCGAGCGCGAGTGGCAGGGCAAGAAGTACATGGGCCTGTCACGCGACACGTTCTTGATCGACCCGGACGGCAAGGTGGCGAGCGCGTTCCGCAGCGTCAATCCCAAGGAGACGGTCAGCGTCACCTACGACGCCGTAAAAAAGTTGATCGGCTGAGCCACGTGTCACGCACGCAGAAGAGCAGACCAAGCAGGCAGCATGGGGTCACCCAGTCGCCCCAACGCGCGTAGGGCGTCTGCTCATCGAGCAGCTTCACCGCCGCCACGAAGCTCGTCCGCCGGTAGCTCTCTGTCGCGAACAACCGCTCGCCGCTGGCACTCGTAAAGCTCGAGATACCCGTGTTGACCGTGCGCACCAGGTCCCTGCGCAGCTCGACGGCGCGTAGTCGAGCCAGCAAGTCGTGCAGGTGTGGCTCTCGGGTATCTCCGAACCACGCGTCGTTGGTCAGGTTGATCAACGCGCGCGCGCCGAGCCGAACGGTGGCGCGGGCGGCGCTCGCGAACAGGTCTTCGTAGCAGATGAGAACACCCAGCTTGCCCTGTGCGAGCGCGACGGTGCCCGGTGCACCCGCGTGAAAGCCGCGCGTTCGGAAGCGAGCGCGCAAGGGTGGTAGGACGCTCCACAGCGGCACGAACTCTGCGAACGCGAGCAGGCGGGCTTTGTCGACGCGGTCGCGGAGGCGGCCGTCCTGGCGCAGCAACCACGCGGAGTTGTACTTGGGCGAGCGTGGGTCGAAGTTCGTGTACGTCTCGAGTCCCAACAAGATGGGCCCGCGCACCCCGTCGCCGAGCACACGACGATCGTCGCTCGGCGCGTGCGTGAAGCTGCGCGGCAGCGGGTAGGGGTAGGCGGTCTCGCCCCACACGGTGAGCTCGGCGCCGCGCTGTTCGAGCTCGCGTGTCAGCGCGCGTAGGCCTGCGAGGATGGCGCGTGTGTGCTGGCCGTCGTGCTTCTCGGTCAGCCCAACATTGCTCTGCACGACGCCGACGCGCAGGGTCTCTGCCGACGCGCGCAGGCGTTCGATGGCCGGGATGCGCAGCGCGCCGTACACCACGGGCACCCCGTAGCTCAGCGCCGCGACCGCCAACACGAGCGCGCGCGCGGGCCCGCGGGTCCGAACGGCAGCGTGGAGAGCGCTGGCTGTGGCGACCAGACACAGCCCGAGCAGCGACTCTCCACCCAGCTCGGCGAGCTGCACGAACGGCAGAAAACCTACCTGTGTCGCTGCCAGGTGCCATGGAAAGAGCTGCGGAACGAGCGCAAGCGCGGGCACGAGGCAGAGCGGGAGGCTGAGCCACGGCGGGTAGGCGCGCAGCAAAAGGCGCTGGTTTGCGGCGGCGGCAAGGGCGAAGGGCGCGCTCTGCACCAACCACAGGAGCAGCGCGAGAGCAGAGGCTTCTGGCCAGGGCAGACGGACGAATCGCGACAGCAGCGGGACCAACGAGGAGAGCGCGGTCGCGTTGGCCGCGGTGCCGAACGCGAGGCCGACGACCGCGGCACGCCATACCGATGCCTGCACTCGCCTGAGCATCTCGCACAGGACCATCAGACCGAGCAGACCGCTCAGTGCGAGCCAGCGTGGGTCGTCCGGCCACAGCGTCAGCGCGCCCGCGAACAGGGCGCCGAGCGGCGGCGCGACGCGAGCCATCGACGCACGGTCCAACATCTTCGACGTTTATACCCGAGAACGCGCACGCTCGGGCGACCGCTGACTTGACCTGGTTTGGGCGGCGGCCCGACAATGAGCGCGGGGGCCCGGGCATGGACACAGCTTCGCTTCGGCGTGTTCACGCGGCGACCGGGGTGGTGCCGCTGGGCGCGTACTTGTTGTTCCACGCCTGGGAACACTTTCCCATTCGCCATGGGCGCGACGCGTTGTTGGCGCGCGTCTCGCACAGCACGAGCCCAGTGCTGGAGGTGGTGTTCGTGCTGCTGCCCCTGCTGGTGCACGCGGCACTCGGCATCTCGCTCGCACGCGATCCAGAGGGCGTGCGCGCGTACGTGTCGCCGGCCTTTCGTAAGCTCCAGGTGGCGACCGGTGCGTGTGCGGCCGCGTTCTTGTCCTTTCACCTGATCACCGTCTGGCTGCCGCGTCTGGGCGGCCAGGGCGCGCTGCTGGCGGCCTACTCGGCGACGTTGGAGTGGACCGGCACGGCGCCCCTGCTCGTGCTGCATGCGGTCGGCATCGGCGCCGTGTGCACGCACTTCGGACAGGGCCTGGGGCTGGCGCTACCACGCTTGTTGCCAGCACTGATTGCGCCGCGGCAGGGGCGCGTGCTGGGTGTGCTGGTAGGGGCGGCGTTGTGGTTGGTGTTCTTGAACGAGCTGTCGGCCTACGCGACGTACGCTCCGTTGCTGTAGACTCGTCCCGTGGGCCGCATCTACGCCATCACTCTCAACACCTTCCGCGAGGCCGTGCGCGACCGCGTGCTCTACGGCGTGCTCGGGTTCGCATGCGCCGTGTTGTTCTTTACCCTGGCGCTCGCCGAGCTCTCGCTGCACGACCAGGGGCGCGTGGTCGCCGACGTCGGGCTCGCGTCCATCTCCATGTTCTCGGTGATGATCGCCATCTTCCTCGGCTCGTCGCTGCTCTACAAAGAGATCGAGCGCAAGACGCTCTACGTGATCTTGCCCAAGCCCATCCGGCGCTCGGAGTTCTTGCTGGGCAAGTACCTCGGCATCGTGCTCACCGCCGTGGTGTTCGTCGCGCTGATGGGTGCGCTCCAGCTGTGGATCAGCGCGCTTCAGGCGCAGGTCGAGCCGCTGCTCGCGTTGGGCGTACTGGCCGGGCTGGCCACGCTGCTGGCTGCGGCGCTCTACTTCGCGCGCGATCGCACGGCGGTGCTCGTTCCGTTTGCTTCGCTCGCGCTGATCGCGGCAGCCTGGCTCGCGCACCACGCCGAGGTCGCGCTCTCGCCGGTGCTTGCGCAGCTGTCGCTGTGCTGCATCGAGGTTCTGGTCCTCGGTGCGGTGGCCATCTTGTTTTCGTCCTTCTCGTCGCCGTTTCTCACCGGCATCTTTACGCTCGGCTTCTGGGTGCTGGGGCGCTCGGCCGACGACATGGCCACCATGAAGAGCAAGCAGCTCGGAGCGTTCTTGCTAAAGCTGCTCAAGGTGGCGGCAGAGGTGCTGCCCAACCTGCAGCTGTACGTGCCTGGACGCACCCTGCTGACGGGACAAAGTAAGGTGCTGCTCTGGCCCTACGTGGCCACCAGCGCCGGCTACGGGCTCCTGTACGCGGCGCTGCTCTTACTGTTTGCCACGCTCATCTTTCAGAGGCGCGACTTCATATGACGATGGGAAGAGTCTCTCGCGCGCTCGCTATCGGCTTCGTGTCTTTGTGCGTGCTGATGATGGTGATGTCGCTGCGCGCGGTGCTCGAGGCCCGCGCCGAGGCAGACAAGGCCAGTCTGGCCATCGCGGCTGGCGACATCGAGCTGGCGATTGTGAGGCTGCGCTCCAGCGCTCGCTGGGACGCGCCGTTCAACGTCTACGCGGAGCGCTCGCTGCTGCGCCTGTTCCGGCTCGCCGAGCAGGCCGAACAGGAAGGTCAGCACGAGCGCGCGCTCAGTGCGTACCGCTCCGTGCACGCCGCCATCCAAGCGACGCGCAGCTTCTACACGCCCAACGCAGAGGTACTGGCGCGCGCCGATCAGCGCATCGCAACGCTGATGGCGAGCGAGCCGGCGGCCAAGGTCGAGCACCAGCGGAGCGAGAGCGCGCGTAAGGCGGACTACCTCGCGCTCCTCACGGCGCACGACCCGGCTCCCCTCGGGGTGTTGTTGGCCTTTGCCGGCTTCGTGACCTGGGTGGGCAGCGCCGTCACGTTCGTGTCGTGGGGCGTGGACCAGGAGGGCCGCATTCTCCGGCACGTGGCGCGGCGCAGCGTGTTGTGTCTGCTACTCGGCTGGATTGCGTTTGCCGTAGGGCTTCGCGTCGCCTGAGTGCGCGCGCGGCGTCACTTCGGTGGCACGCGGAACACGGCAGACCCGATGAAGCGCGCTTTGCCGATGCGCTCGACCGTCTTCTGGCCCTCGGCGATCGACATCTTTCGTAGCAACACACACAGCAAGACCCAGTCTGTCGTTTGCGCGAGTGTCAGCGATGTCACGCTTTCGCTCAACGCTGACAACGCGACCAGCACAATCCCGCTTTGTTTGCCGTAGTGCTCCAGTTCCTCGGTGAACTGTGTGAGCTGGGCCAACGTGATACGCGTGGCGTCCGCCACATGAATCGGGGTGCCGAGATGGGTCATGCCCGTGTGCGCGAGTGAGACCGCGATCTGAAGCATGGTCTCGGGCGATGCGCCCGGGCCCGCCGGGAGCAGGGCCAGCGAGCGCCATGGCCTCGGAGATGCCTGCGACGCCAGCCACAGCCGCTGCCAGTCTGGCGTACGCCAAGGCTCGATCTCGCGACTCGGACGCGCAAGGGCGTGGGGCTCGTGTACTTGAAGCTTGGTCATCAGGTGCGCGCCGGGGCCCTAGCTTTACCGGCGAAGGCGGGCTGGACAAGGCGAATCGCGCCAGGCTCGCAGACCCGACAGGGTCCGCCCATGGCCGAAAAGCGAGAGGGGATCAACAAAAAAATTTCGCATCGCGAGTTGCGACGAAGGTCGCGCAGACGCGGCCGTCACGTCCGATACAACGATGACACCACTGCGACATCGCTCGCCATCTTTGAGCTTCGTCTACGCGAAAGCGTCCGTTCGATTCACGCGCGGAGAAACAAAGGAATGGAAGTGCAAATCGCTCCGTAAGGTAAGCAGACAGATGCTCATGCTCGAGCGGAGACGGCGCGCTTCCAAAGCCAGTTGTTTGCGATCGAACGGAGCAAGACCCTCAGGTCGGTACATGTCGCCGAAGCAGGACGATGCCGTTGACTAATCTTCGACAGCGGGTTACGGAACTTCCCGACGACGCCAGATTGCCTCGCCCCAAGAGGCATCCGAACTCGTTCGAAGGACCCCTGCTCGCGACGCTTCTTACAGTGTCTTCGGTCGCCATGACGTAGGAGCGAGCTCTGAACTCGCGCTGCCACATCAACGGGCATCCCTTCGCGCGCTTCTCACGAGTATGACCGCTGCGTGTCCCTAGTACCAGGCCGAAGAGGGCAGATCGATGAAGACCCTTCTCCTCATTCCGAGCGTCATCAAGTCCGGCTTGAACGAGGCCGTAGCGGCAGACACGCACCCGACGATGGACTACGAGGCCCTCGTCGCAGCGCTCCGTGCGAGCCCCGACGGGCAGGCTGACCTACTGGACTACGCAGCAGTCGACCGTGACGAAGATCCGGCGGTCCGCTTTGTCCGCCGCGTTGCCGGACGCAACGCGGCGCTGGCGTTGATGGCGTTTCAGCGTCGCAAAGAATACGACGCGATCTTTACCAATGCAGAGAACGTGGCCCTGCCGCTGGCTCTGCTGTTCAAGACCGTCTCCAATCGACCACGGCACGTGACCATCGGGCATCGGCTCTCCGCCAAAAAGAAGCAGCCCTTCTATCGGTGGCTACAGGTGCATCGCGAGATGGACGCGATCTTTCTGTACGCGTCGACCCAGCTCGACTTCGCGCGCCAGCAGCTTGGCATCCCGAGCGAGCACCTCCGGCTGATCCCCTTTCACGTCGACCACCGCTTTTACCGCCCCCTCGGCGGCAAGCGTGTGCGTGACGATCAGATCTGCGCTGCCGGTCTCGAATGGCGTGACTACCCGACGCTGATCGACGCCGTGACCGAAGAGACGGACTTGTCGGTGAGACTCGCCGCCGATTCACCTTGGTCGCGCGGCGCGAACGAGACTGAAGCCCGCACCTTGCCCAAGCACATCGATGCGCGCAGCTACAACTATCACGCGCTGCGCGACCTCTACGCCGAATCGGCCGCAGTGGTCGTGCCGCTCTACGAGAACGACTTCCAGGCCGGCATCACCACCATCCTAGAAGCCATGGCGATGGGCAAGGCGGTCATCGTGACGCGCACCGTCGGCCAGTGCGACGTCGTAGCGGATGGTCACACCGGCATCTACGTCGCTCCTGGCGGCGTAGACGACTGGAAGCAGGCCATCGACAGGGTGCTCAGCAATCCAAAGCTGCGGGCACGCCTCGGACAGAGAGCCCGCCGCTGGGTCGAAGAAAATGCGACTCTCGATCTTTGGGTGGAAAACATCGTGGGTGCTCTGCGCGACGCTCCGGCTCCCGCCAAGGCTCCTCGGGCCGCCGTGTCGACCGTCTCGCGCTTACGCGATCGTTTCGCCTGGCCCATGAGACCGCTCCACGGGCTTCACACTGCGGAACACGTCGAGCCTGAGCACGGCTTGATGAACGGAACGTACTCCGCGTAGCCGCGTCAGCCCGATCGACCCTCCCGCAACGCGCGCCTCCGCGCCGCGGCATCGGCTTTGCGATCGGACTGCTGGCTGCGCTTTTCTAGCTGAGCTTGTGTCGGGGTGCTGTCTCCGAGGTGCGCAGCCAGCGCTTCGATGGTGGGAAAGCGGAACATGCTGACGAGCGAGACCCTGCGGTCGAGCCGGGCAGACAGGCCGTTTGCGGCCTGCACCGTCAGCAAGGAGTTCGCCCCGAGATCGAAGATGTTCTCGTTGCGGCCCACGCGCTCGACATTGAGCAGGCCCTGCCAGACCTCGCTGATGATCTGCTCGAGATCGTTGCTGGGTGATTGATATTCTCCCGCGGAGCGTGCCTGCTGGCGTTGCGGTGCCGGCAGAGCTTTGCGGTCGATCTTCCCGTTGGGTGTGAGCGGAAACGACGCGAGCAACACGAACGTCGACGGCACCATGTACTCCGGTAGAAACTCGCGCAGGTGGACACGAAGCTGCTGGGTCAGTGTTCCGTCGTCGCTGCCCTTTGCCGGCGTGTTGGCGTAGCTCTCGAGCGCGCCGCCGATGTGCGGTGCAATGAGCGCCCAGCGACCCTTCGGTGCTCGTTCGTGGTGTCGAAACAATGCGTCGAAGCGACTCGCGTCGCCGCTGCGGGACCATACGAGCTCGAGCTCGTAGCGATCGTCGAGGCAACCCAGCGCTGCAGGATCGATCCCGGTGGGAGTTGGCTGCCTGAGGGTTTTTCGCAGCTGGTCGGCGGTCAGCGCGGGGTCCTTGGCGGCGGCGGCGCGCGCAGCGCCTAGGGCGCTCAGGCGCCCGTTTTCGAGACCGGTGAGGGCGAGCAGCGGCGGCTCGCTCGCGAGTCGTTGCCGAACCTCGGCGAGCGTGTCGCGAGTCGCGTTGAAGAGCTCGGGGCTGACCCCGTCTGCGCCGAGCGCACTGCCGATGTGCAGCGTCACGTCGTAACGGAAGCAATTCATCTCGTTGTGTGCAGCCCCCGGTTTGAGTCGCACGTCCACGGCAACGACGCGCGGTACGGAGCGAGC
>JBEGTL010000130.1:0-16026 GCA_041179425.1 Pseudomonadota bacterium
GCGGCACGTGGCGCGACAACTTCTACCCGGGCGCGGCGTGTGACGTGCAGTCGCACCTGTACTCGTTTTCGTTCGCGCCCAACCCCGACTGGTCACGCCAGTTCGCGCCGCAAGAAGAGATCCTCGCGTACCTCAACAGCTGCGCCGACAAGTTCGACCTACGCTCGCACATGCACTTCGGCTGCAGCATGGTCGAGGGCCGCTACGACGAGGCCAGCGGTCTGTGGCACGCCAAGACGGAGCGCGGCGACACCATCGAGACACGCGCCGTGGTCACCGGCTGCGGTGCCTTCAACAAGCCCGTCATGCCCGACGTGAAGGGCCTGTCCGAGTTTCAGGGCGCGCTGCTGCACACGGCCCGCTGGGACAAGCGCGCCGACCTACGTGGCAAACGCATCGGCGTCATCGGCACGGGCGCCAGCGCCGTTCAGGTGGTGCCCGCCATCGCACCCGAGGCAAACAAGCTCACGCTGTTCCAGCGCACGCCGCCGTGGATCATGCCCAAGCCCAACCCGGCGTACAGCGCAGATCAAAAACGCCGTTTCCGCAGCTCGCCGCTCGTGCAGAAGGCCGAGCGCGCCAAGATCTATGCGCAGAACGAGCTCGTCGCGACCGGCTTCGTCATCAACCCCAAGCTCATGAAGCAGGGCGAAAAGTTCGCGCTCAGCTACCTCGCTCGCAAGGTCAGCGATCCGGTCCTGCGCGACAAGCTCACGCCCAAGTACACCATCGGCTGCAAGCGCGTGCTGCTGTCGAGCGAGTACTTGCCCACGCTCACGCGCGCCAACGTAGAGGTCGTCACCGACGGCATCAGCGAGGTGCGCGCACACTCGGTGGTGACGCGTGACGGCCGTGAGCATCCGGTCGACGCGATTGTCTGCGCGACCGGCTTTCAGGTCTCCGAGAACTCCGCCCCCTTCCCCATCTACGGACGCAACGGAGTCGAGCTCAACGAGGCGTGGCGGCAGGGCGGCCCGGAAGCGTACAAGGGCACCACCGTCAAAGGCTTCCCCAACGCGTTCATCATCATGGGTCCCAACACGGGCCTCGGGCACAGCTCGATGGTGCTGATGATCGAGGCGCAGATCAACTACGCCCTCCAAGCTCTCCAGCTGATGCGCCGCGAAAACCTCAAGTCGATCGAGGTGCGCCCGGAGGTGCAGGTCCGCTTCAACGCGTGGCTGCAGGAGCGCATGAGCAAGACGGTCTGGCAGCGCGGCGGCTGCAAGAGCTACTACAGCACGGCGAGCGGCAAAAACACCACCCTCTGGCCCGGCTTCACCTTCGAGTTCATGGCGCAGACGCGCAAGTTCGATGGCGAGAGCTACCTGATCGAGAAGCAGGGTCGGCCCGGCTTGGTGAGGGGCAAAGTGCGTCGCCTCGGTCTCCGTCTGCGCAGCAGCCGGCGTCGCGACGTGGTGTCCGCATCCGACGCTGCCGAGTAAGGCCACTGTCACGGACAGTAAGGTTTCTGCGAGCGCTCGGGAGGATGACCGGACCCACCGGCCCGCGCGGTCCCGCCCTCAGCTCCCTCGGTGGCACCTTGCCGGGCTCTAAAAATCATTCTTGGCATGACGAATTCGAGCTCCTTTCGATTGACTGGCCGGGGCACACCATCCAGCAGTTTCCACATGCAGACCCTGCCGCTGGACAGGAAGTCGCCGAGGCAGTCGACACGCACCGCGTCGAGCCCAGAAGCTCCAGCTCGTCCGCGCGACGCCCCCCCACCGGCCGCTCGCCAAGGCGAGAAAGCCGGCAATCTCGGCGCGATTCTCGCGCAGCTGTGGGCGCCACCGGGGGCGCAGCTCGGCGCACTCGCGCGTCGCATCGAGCTGCTGGGGCGCGGGCTGCTGCGCGTCGGCGTCGAGCCACTCGCATACAGCGCAGGTCTGTGGTTGCGGCTCACGCGGCTCTTGCGCGCGTCGCGCGAGCTGATGGAGATGGGTCATCTGGCCGCCCGCGACCAACAGGGACAGTCCCCCCGCCCCGTGGGTCCTCGCAAGACGCACCGCTCGGCCGTGCTGCGCAGGTTTTGCGGTCGGCGCGAGCGCGGGCGAGTGGGCCGCATGCGGCCGAGCTCGTCCGTGCCCCGCAGCGCACGACGACTCTCGCACAGGCCGGCGCGCGACATCGGTGTGTTCATCCCGCGCTGAGGCAACGATTCTTGGCTCGCTCGCACGAGGGCGCGCTTCGCCGGCTCGATGCCAACAGACTCGTCCGCTTGTTCACAACGGCAAATGACTGTCTCATGACACGCCCCCGAGTGGGCTGGCCTATAAGCGTAGGGCGCTAGCGTTGAAGTTCGTTTGAAGAACAGACAGTGATCTGCAGCGCGCGACGTCGTTCGTGCGTGAGGCACGCGTTCAGAACCCGCGTTCAGTCGGAGAGGCGATATGGTGGTCATCCTATTCTTCGTGGTTCACTGGCAGATCTGTGTCTTCTGTCAGTCGTTCTTCCTGCACCGCTACGGCGCGCACAAACAGTTCACCATGTCGCACGGCTGGGAGCGCTTCTTCCACCTGCTCACGTACGTGGCGCAAGGCTCGAGCTTCTTGTCTCCGCGCGGCTACGCCATCCTGCACCGCATGCATCACGCGTACAGCGACACGGACAAGGATCCGCACTCGCCGCACTTCAGCCCCGATGCCATGACGATGATGCTGCGCACCAAGCACGAGTACGACGACTTCGCGTACGACCGCAAACCGCCGGAGCCTCGCTTCGAGGGCGGCTACCCGGAGTGGCCGCTCATCGATCGGCTCGCGCAGTCGTGGACCGCACGCATCAGCTGGATGCTGGTGTACACGCTGTTCTACGTGCAGTTCGCGACCGCCTGGTGGCAGTGGCTGCTGCTCCCGGTGCAGTGGGTCATCGGCCCGGTGCACGGCGCCATCGTCAACTGGTGCGGACACAAGTACGGCTACCAGAACTTCGACAACGGCGACCTCTCGCGAAACACGCTGTGGGTCGACTTCCTCACCGCAGGCGAGTTGTTTCAGAACAACCACCACAAGTTTGCGATGAGCCCCAACTTTGGCGCGCGCTGGTTCGAGGTCGACCCCACCTACCTGGTGATCCGCGTGCTGGACGGCCTCAAGATCATCAAGCTCAAGGGTGGCCAGCGCATGCGCTACCCCATGGACGCGCCCGAAGCAGCCGAGTGAGACGCGCGCGCGCTCTGGAGAGAGAGAGAGAGAGAGCAGCCGTCGCATCGCACGGTCTGCCTGCACGTGGTAGCGCGTTCGAGTGCGGAGCTCCTATCGAGGGGCGCCGCGGTTCGTTCGCTTTCGATCCCAGTCGTCGAGTCTACTTCTGCCAAAATTCAGGGAGGCGCACACATGGTCGACACGAAAGAAATCAAAGAGTCGCTACAGCGCGAGGTCGAAGCTCTCACCAAGGCACGCGACGAGCTCAAGCTGCAGCTCGCGCTCGCCAAGACCGAAGCCAAAGACGAGTGGACACGACTCGAGAGTTCGTTCGAGCGCCTGCAGGGCGAGATCAAGCGCATCGGCATCGACGCACGAGAGCCCCTCAAAGACATCGGCACGGCGGTTCAACACCTCGTCGATGAGCTCAAGAAGGGCGTCTCGCGCGTAAAGACCGAGGTGAAGTCGGACATCGCAGACGCCACCAACCGACGCGCCGACTGAGGCGTCGACCGAGGCGCCCAGCGAGGCGCCCGGCGTCGATCAGCTGCGCGCGCCGTTGGGGTTGTTCTTCAAACGCGACGGCTCGGTCGAGGATGACGACGAGGTTTCTGCCGGCTGCTGAGGTGGGTCGCGCTTCACGCGCAGGCGGTTGTCTACGTCCTTGACGCCCATCACGGCGTCCGCGACCTCCTCGGCGTGGAACTTGTCGCTCCGGCTGGCGATGAAGCCTTCGAGCGTGACCACGCCTTGCTCTACCTTCACGGTCACCTCACTCGGGTCGAAGTGGCCGTGGCTGAGCCGATCGCAGACGTCCTCCCGGATGCGCTCGTCCGATCGCGTGTAGCCCTGCGGCGTGCGCCCGTAAAAGCGGCCTCTTCCGGGTTGGCCGTACGCCGTCTGTCCGCTGAAGCGCTGCGTGCCCGGGCCGCCGCCTTCGTGGCCTCGCCCATCGCTGTGCGCACGGCTCGGTCCGTAGCCGCTCGCTCCGGCCTGGTGTTGCGAGCCTCCCTCTTGGCGATGACCGCCGGACTGTGCGTAGCCGCTGTCCTGGCTGTAGCCCTGACGCGAATCGTCGTGGCCCGCTCGTGGCACGCGACGCTCGCCTTCCGAACCTCGCGTTCCCAGACGTCGCTCGCCAGCCCCGGGGTAGCCCAGCCCGTGCCGGCCGTAGCCGGACACATCGTGACCAAAGCCTCCGGTCGACTCGTAGAACTCGTCCCGACTGTGGCTCGGGTCGCGGGTCGGCCGCTCGTCGTAGCCGCCCTCGCCACCGTGCTCGAAGCCACCGCCGTAGCCGTAGCTCCCGCCCGAGCCGTAGCTCTCACCGTCGGCCGTCGAGCGCGGCCCGGGTCCGGTCGACCGGCCCGGAAAGCGGCGAGCACTGTCGTCGTCTTGCATGCGCTCCTCGTGCGAGATGCCACGCTGCGCAAAGCGCGACTGCCCGGCTTGGTCGTCGCGTGGGCCCTGGTGTTGCCCCGGGGCGCGTGGATAGCGCGGATTGCCTCGATCGCTGCTCATGTGAACTCTCCTTGCTGGGTTCACGGAGCAATCCCTAGACCAGCGCGAGGTCAGCCGCATCGACCGCCAGAGCGCACGATTTAGCGCATGAAATCGGCCAAACGCCGCGCACCTTACATAACGAGGGCGCCCGTATGGGGCAGCGCTGTCGCCACAAACGCGCTCACATTCGGGAAACGCGCCACATGACTTTGGGAGAGCGCTCGACTTTGCGCGCTCAACCTGTCAGCCTGCCGGACTTTCATGTCCGACCTAGACGCGTTTTCGACGCTTCCCGCTCCTCTCGCCGACGCCCTCCGCAAGCATGGCTTCAGCGAACTCACCCCCGTTCAGCAGGCTGTGCTTGCCCCCGATCTCGTGGGCAAGGATCTCCGCATTTCCTCTCGCACCGGTTCCGGTAAGACCGTAGCCCTGGGCCTCGTGGTCGGCCCGCTCTTGATCGACCGCACTCCCCAGCCCAACGCACCGGCGTCGCTCTGCGCACGTCCCCGTGTCCTGTTGGTTGCCCCGACCCGCGAGCTCGCCGCCCAGATTGGGCGCGAACTCGAGTGGCTCTACGCTGAGCTCAAGGTCGGTGTGTGTGTCGTCACAGGCGGCACCAGCGTGTCCGGCGAGCGCCGACAGCTCGCCCGCGGCCCGGTCGTGGTCGTCGGCACCCCCGGTCGCCTGTGCGACCATCTCGCTCGTGGCGCGCTCGACCTGCGCGATACCGAGGCAGTCGTCCTCGACGAAGCCGACCAGATGCTCGATCTGGGCTTCCGCGAGGCACTCGAGACCATGCTCACCGCGCTGCCCGAAGGCTGCCGGCGTCACCTGGTCAGCGCCACCTTCCCACGTCAGGTCCTCGCGCTCGCGGCCCGCTATCAAAAGCAGGCCGTGACGGTCACCGGCACCGCGCCCGGCGAAGAAGAGCAATCGGACATCACGCACCTCGCCTACTTGGTGCACCCGCGCGAGCGCTACGCAGCGCTCGTCAACGTGCTCTTGATGGCGCCCGAAGAGCGCACGTTGGTGTTCGTGCGCACGCGCGCCGATGCCGCCGACGTGGCCGCTCGTCTGGTCGAAGACGGCTTCCGTGCCGGCGCGCTCAGCGGCGAGCTGGCCCAGGCCGAGCGCACCCGCGCGCTCGACGCGTTCCGACGCGGCGCCCTGGCCATCATGGTGTGCACCGACGTCGCCTCGCGCGGCATCGACGTGCCCGAGATCTCGCGCGTCATCCACGCCGAGCTCCCGAGCGATCCCGAGAGCCTCACCCACCGCAGCGGCCGCACCGGTCGCGCGGGTCGCAAGGGCACGAGCATCATGTTGGTCGGCTCGCACGAGCGCGGATCGGCCGAGATGCTGCTGGTCCGCGCGCGCATCCACGCACAGCTGCTGACGGCACCCAGCGAAGAAGAAGTTCGCACGGCCGCCGACGAGCGCCTGTTCGAGGAGCTCGCACGCGAGGCCGGCGCACTCCGCGAGGAGATCGCCGGCAGCGAGGACGAAGCCGAGGTGGAGAGCCCCGACGAAGCAGAAAACGAAGAGGGCAGCCCCCTCTCGTCCATCCTTCAGGTCTCGGCCCTCACCACGCGTCTGATCGAGACGGTCGGCGCAGAGCAAGCTATCGAGCGACTTCTCGCGCGCCTCCAGGCGCAAGGACCGACGGCGCCGCTGGCGCTCACGCCGGTCCCTCTCAAAGAGTCGCGCTACCCCACCCGCAGTACGACGCGCCCACCGCAGCGACGGGCACCCCCGCAGCGCCGCGCGCGTCACGCCTAAGGAGCTTCGATGCAGTTTTCGGATTTTGGGCTCAGCCAGCCCGTGTTGCGCGCCGTCGGCGAAGAGGGCTACAGCGAGCCTACGCCGATCCAGGTCAAAGCGATTCCTCACGTCATGGAGGGTCGCGACCTGCTCGGGTGCGCACAAACCGGCACCGGCAAGACGGCCGCGTTTGCGCTGCCAATCATCGAGCGTCTTGCCAAGACGCGCGTGCCGCGTGTCGCCAAACGAGTGCGCGTGTTGGTACTGTCTCCGACCCGTGAGCTCGCCTCGCAGATCGGCGAGAGCTTCGCCAGCTACGGGCGACACAGCGGTATCACCAGCACGGTGATCTTCGGCGGTGTCAACCAGTCGCGCCAAGTCGAGATGCTGGCGCGTGGCGTCGACGTGTTGGTCGCCACGCCCGGTCGTCTGCTCGACCTGATGAACCAAAAGGCCGTCACGCTCGCGCACATCGAAGTGTTCGTGCTCGACGAGGCCGACCGCATGCTCGACATGGGCTTCATCCACGACGTGCGCAAGATCGCCGCCGAGGTGCCCAAGGTACGCCAGACGCTGCTGTTCTCGGCCACCATGCCCGACGACATCAGGCAGCTTGCGAGCAAGCTGCTCGACAACCCGGTCGAGGTCGCGGTCACGCCGGTTGCCTCCACGGCCGAGAAGATCGACCAGGCCATCTACTTCGTCGAGAAGGCCGACAAGCGCTCGCTGCTCGGCTGGATCCTCGAGGACACCCGCATCGACCGCGCTTTGGTGTTCACGCGCACCAAGCACTCGGCAAACCGAGTGGCCGAGTTCCTCGACAAGCGCGGGATTCGTTCGGCCGCCATCCACGGCAACAAGTCGCAGAACGCGCGTGAGCGTGCTCTCGACGGCTTCAAGCGCGGCACGCTGCGCGTGTTGGTCGCGACCGATATCGCAGCGCGCGGTATCGACATCGACCAGCTCGCGTACGTGATCAACTTCGACCTACCCAACGTCCCGGAAGCCTACGTGCACCGCATCGGTCGCACCGGTCGCGCGGGCGCCGCGGGACAGGCCCTGTCGTTCTGTGAGGCCGAAGAACGTCCCTATTTGGCAGACATCGAGCGGCTCATTCAGATGAACCTCGATGCGGTCAGCAAGCACCCGTACCCGTCGCCGCTAGGCGTACCCGCCAAGACCGACCTCACCAACCGACGCAATCAGCAGGCGCCCGCGTCGTACGGCGCCCGCAGCTCCGGTGGTGGACGATCGGGCGGAGGCGGACGCCCTCAGGGCCAAGGTGGCGGACGAGCACAGGGCAACGGCGGCGGACGCGCGCAGGGCAACGGCGGAAACGCCGCGCGGCCGCCGCAGCAGAAGCCGCGTTCGCCGCAAGATCGCCCACAAGCCACGACCACGCACGACGCCGGGCACAACCGCCCGCGTCACGCCGGCACGCGCTGACCTAACCACGTTCCGCTCCCACGCCCGAGGGCGCGCTTCGACCTCGGCCCCGGGCCCGTCGACGGCGGCGTCTGGGCACTTCCACCGAACCGATGGGTAGTCCACACTCGGTTCGTGGAAGCCGCTTTTGTGGTCCTTGCCGAACAGGCGCCCGAGCTCGTCGCGCGGCTCGATGCGGAGGGCGTCTTCCTGTTCGTGTCGGCCGCCAGTGCCGCGCTGCTCGGCTACGAGCCGAGCGAGCTCGTGGGCAGCAAAGCAAGCGCGCTGCTCGCGAGCCGCGACTTCGAACGCATCGAGCCGCTGCTCACGCTGGGCGTGCACCGCTTTTTCGCCGAGCGCCGCGCCGAGTGCGGCCTCTTGCGGCGCAAAGACGGGGAGCTCGTGCTCTCGGAGCTGGTCGCCTACGTGCCGCGCGAGGGCAGCGCGGGCCACCACGAGACGGTGCTCGTCATTCGTGATGCGAGCGCGCAAGCAGCACGCGAGTGCGAGGTACGCGAGAGCGAAGCCAGCGTGCGCGCGCTGCTCAACGCCGTGCCCGGTATGATCTACCAGTGGACGTCACGCAGCGTCGGCGAGCGCACGTTCACGTTCTGCAACGACTGGCCACGCGCCGCGCTGGGCATCGACCTGACCGATCTCTCGCAGCTCGATGCGCGGCTCGCAGAGATCGCCCACCCCGCAGACTCGGCCCAAGCCTGGCAACAGTGGGAGCGCGCAGCCGCCACGCTCGAGCCGTGGGTCTGGCGCGGCCGCTTCTTGCCGCGCAACGGCGAGGTGGTGCACGTGGTCGGTCACTCCACGCCCCACAAGCAGGCCGACGGCTCGGTGCTGTGGAGCGGCGTGCTGCTCGACGACTCGCAGCGTAGGCGCGTCGCCGATGCGCTGTTCCACAGCGAGGAGTTGTTTGCCGCGGTCGTCGCCAACATGGAGATGACGCACTTCCGGCTCGACCTGAGCGGCAACCTGCTGCTGATCAACCCGGCGGGCGTGCGCATGCTCGGCTACGACGACGCGCGTCAGCTGGTCGGCCGCAACGCAGCCACCCAGCTGTGGCTGTCGCCCGCACGCTTTCAGGAGTTGCTCGACGCTGTGGCGCGCGAGGGTGTGGCCGCCATCGAGGCGCCCCTGCGCTGCCGCGACGGCTCCCTGCGCATCGTCCAGGGTGCGCTGCGCCTGCTTCGCGACGAGCACGACTCTGCGACCGGCATCGACGCCGTGGTGCGCGACGTGACCGACGAGCGCAAAGCGAGCGAGGAGCTGGTGTTTGCGCGCGAGGCCGCCGAGGCGGGAAGCCGCGCCAAGAGTGCGTTCCTCGCCAACATGTCGCACGAGATCCGCACGCCCATGAACGCGATCATCGGGCTGTCGCACCTCGCGCTCGACGCCGACCCGCCGCCCAAACACCGCGAGTACTTCACGCAGATCCGCGCGGCGGCTTTTTCGCTGCTCGACATCATCAACGACATCTTGGACGTCTCCAAGATCGAAGCTGGCAAGGTCACGCTCGAGCTCCAGCCCTTCGACATCGATCGTGTCCTCGATGCCGTCGCCAACGTCGTCGCGGTGCGCGCTGCCGAACGCAAGCTGGAGATCGTGTTTGCAGTCGACCCGCGTGTCCCCGACGAGCTGATCGGCGACCGCATGCGCCTCGGCCAGGTCGTGATGAACCTGGCCAGCAACGCCGTCAAGTTCACCGAAAAGGGCGAGATCGTGGTCTCGGTCGATCTCTTGTCGCGCGACGACCACCACGCGCGACTGCGCTTTGCGGTGCGCGACACCGGTATCGGCATGAGCGAAGAACAGCGCGCACGGTTGTTCGAGCCGTTTTCGCAAGTCGACAGCTCGAGCACCCGCAAGTACGGCGGTACGGGGCTCGGCCTCGCCATCTCGCAAGAGCTGGTGCACCTGATGGGCAGCGAGATCGTCGTGTCGAGTCGACCCGATCAGGGGAGCGAGTTCTCGTTCGAGGTCTCGCTCGACGTCCCCACCGGGGAGCGATCCCAAAAGCCCAAGCTCGAGCACAACGTACGCGACCTCAAGGTGCTCATCGTCGACGACAATCAGGTCGCGCGCGACGTCCTCACGCGCAGTCTCCTCGCCATGGGCTTCTTGGTGTGTGCCGTGCCTTCCGCCGACGCCGCACGCGACGCACTCAGACAAGCCGAGACGCGCGCAGCTCCGTTTCAGCTCGCGTTGATCGACATGCGCATGCCCGAGACCGACGGCCTCGAGCTCGCTCGCCAAGTGGGAGCGGGCGAAGTCGTTGGGCAGCCTCCCGAGCTGGTGATGATCTCGGCGTTCTCGCGCGACGAGATCGCGGGCGACCGCGACCTGTCGCACGTGCGCGCGTTCTTGCGCAAGCCAATCAGTCGTTCGACGTTGCTCGACACGGTGGCCGAAGTGGTCCAGGGACAGATCGTGGACCGCAACAGCGAGCACCGACCCGAGGTCGTCGCCACACCGAGCAAAGAACGCAAACGACCTCTGGTCGGCATGCTCCTGCTGGTGGTCGAGGACAACGAGATCAACCAAATCCTCGCGCGCGATCTGCTCGAAGCAGCGGGCGCCAAGGTAGTGCTCGCCAGCGATGGCCCCGAAGCGCTGCGCGCAGCGGCCGCACAGATGCCGCCCTTCGACGTCATCCTGATGGATGTGCAGATGCCAGGCATGGACGGGCACGCCACCACGCGCGCACTACGCGCCGAGGCAAAGACCAGCGAGACACCCATCGTCGCCATGACGGCGCACGCCTTCGATGCCGAGCGCAAGAAGTGCCTCGCGTCCGGCATGAACGCGCACATCGCCAAGCCCATCAACCCGCCAGAGCTCGTGCAGACCGTACTCAGCTGGGGCCGACCCAAGCCTCCTTCCACCGCGCCCAGCGCAGGCGAACGAAGCCCCTCCGAGGTCGCACCCGCGGCAACCGTGGTGGGTAGGCCCCGAAGCCTCACCCCTCGCGTCAGCCAAGCTCCGGCAGCGAAGAGCGAGCCGTCGCGTGTCGTCCCTGCCTCCGACCGGCCGCCCGAAGAGACGGGCTTCGACCCCAGCATCCTGGCTGCCGTGTTTCGCGAGCCAGCGCGCCAGCTCGCCTTCCTGCGCAAGTTCGTCGACTCGGCGCGGCGCACGCTCGGAGAGCTCGAGGGAGCCTGGCAACAAAAGTCGCACGACGAGATCAGCTTCGCGGGCCACAAGCTCAAGTCGTCGGCCAAGGCCTGCGGAGCACACTCGCTCGCCACGGTGTGCGCAGATCTCGAGCGCTTCGCAAAGACGCCCAACTGGGAGCGCCTGGAGCCGCTGCGTGGGGTTGCCGATCGATTGTTGGAAGAGGTGGCGCAGTACGTGGAGAAGAGCGAGCGAGCCGCTCAACAGTCGTAGGCTCGCCGCATTTGTCCAGCTGCGCGCCTGCCCACGTCGGCACAGCTGCGCGCCCGACTACGTCGGTACCGCTGCACGCCTGACTACGCCGGCAGCGCGGTGTGCCGTCTCGACTCGATCCAGGGCAGCAGCGCATCTCCAGGCATCGCCGGCGCAAACAGCCAGCCCTGCACGAGATCGCAGCCCAGGTGCTCGAGCAGCGCGTAGTCGTCCTCTCGCTCGACGCCCTCGGCAACCGTGACGAGGCCGAGCTTCTTGGCCAGCTGGATGCTCGACTCGAGGATCGCGCGCGCCGCCGGATCGTGCGAAGCGCCGTCGACGAACGCTCGGTCGATCTTGAGCTCTACGAAGGGCACGCGCTGCAGCTGTTCGAGCGAGGAGTAGCCCGTGCCGAAGTCGTCGATGGACAGACCGATACGGCGCAGACGCAGGCGGGTGAGGGTATCGAGCGAGCGCGTGAGGTCGCGCATCAGCTGCGTCTCGGTGACCTCGACCATCACGCGCGACGGCTCGACGCCGCATGCACGCGCTGTCTTCTCGACGAACTCGGGCAGGTCGAGGCGCCCCACCGTCTGCGTGGAGATGTTGACCGCGATACTCAGGTCGTAGCCCTGCTTGCGCCAGCGGCCCGCCTCGCGCAGCGCCTTGCCGAGGATGACACGCGTGATGTGATCGATCAGGCCCTCGCGCTCGGCCACGGCGATGAACACAGTGGGCGGCACGTAGCCGTAGGTGGCGTGTTTCCAGCGCGCGAGTGTCTCGACGCCGCTGATACGACCGCTGCCCACGCAGACCTTGGGCTGAAAGAACACAATGATGTCGTCGTTGGCGATGGCGTCGCGCAGCTCGGCGGGTGTGACTGTGATGGGAGCGGGCGCGGGCAAGCTGGAGCGCCTGGAGGCCGGCTCGATCTGCGCCTTGATGAGCCCCAGCACGTGCGCGTTGATGGGCTTCTCGACGGCTCCGAGCACGTTGAGACCGTGCGCTTTGGCGAGGCTCTCGGCGGTGCGCAAGATGCGCTGGTCTTCGCCGCTCATGAGCACGATCAGGCCTTCGTACCTTCGCGCGGACAAGTGCCGTAAGAACTCGACGCCGTCCATCTCCGGCATGTTGAGATCGCAGAGCACGATGTCGGCTCCGAGATCGTCGAGGATCTGCAGACCCCGATCTCCACTCTGCGCGGCGGAGATACGGCCGAAGCCGAGCGAGTCCAGCGCTGCCACGGCAAGATCCAGCATCAGCTCATCGTCGTCTACCACTAGCACGCTCAAGGCTTTGGCCATCCTGCGCCCCCAGCCGCAGTGTACACACAAGATCTCGACAGATACGAAGCAGAGATCGCGCCAGTGAATGACAGAACATGAACTGCAAGAGCGGTTGCAGACGCTGGATTTCAGGCTCTTGCACGCTCGGTCGGCAGCTCTCTGCGCAGCACCTCGACAAACGCCCGTGCGGCGTGGGACAGCGAACCATGTATGGGAGTAATCAATCCCACATGCCGCCGCGGCCAGCTGGCTTCGGTGCCCTTGGTCCGCAATGCGACCAGCTCGCCGTGCTCGAATTCCCGCATACCAGAGAGCTCCGGGATCAACGACAGGCCGAAGCCGAGCTCGACCAGGCGTTTGATCACCTCGACGCTGCTCATCTCCATGACGACATGCGGGCGGAGACCCAGCTCACGGAAGCTCTGGTCGAGTAGCGCACGGCTTGCGGTGGAGCGGTCGAGCAGCACCAGGGGTTGGCTAGCCAGCTCGGCCAGCGTGACGCCGCGGCGCCGTGCGAAGGCGTGCCCTTTGGGACAGATCACCACCTCGCGCTGCGACCTGAGCGTCTCGATCACCAGGACCTCGCTCGCCGGGCGCCCACCGATGCGTTGCGCCTTGGGCAGAGGCAGCGAGATCACACCGAGGTCGACGCGGTGCTGCGCCACGCGCTCCGCCACTGCGGGGGATGTACGGTTGTCGAGGCGCAGCTCCACATCGGGATAGCGCGCGCGAAAAGCGGCGAAGACGGGCGGCAGCAGATAGCTGGCAAGCGTGTCGCTGGTGCCGACCAGCAAGCTGCCCCGCGTGAGGTCGCGCAGGGCGGAGAGGGCGTCGGTGGCTCGCTCGAGCTCCAGAAAGGCGCGCTCGGCGTGCTCGCGCAGGATGCGGCCCGCCTCGGTGAGGTGGATGCTGCGACCGTCGCGGATGAACAGCGGTTGGCCGAGCTCTTCTTCGAGCGCAGAGACCGCCTGGCTGAGCGACGACTGACTCTGGCTCAGCTCGCGGGCCGCGGTGGAGAAGCCGCGCGCTTTGGCGACGGCGAGAAAGGCGCGTAGGCGTGGGGTGGAGAGCTCGCTGGGGTCCATCGGAAAAGCTTATCGAAAGTATCACACGCGATTGCCTTTGCCGATGGCAAGGACTTGGTCATGCTCGCCCCATGCTCGTTGTCCACGGCTCTCCCGCTCTCTCTGCCGCCAAGCTCGACAAACGTCTCGCCGCCATCCGAGGCGAGAACCCGCGCGTGACGGGGGCGCTCGTTTCGTTCCTGCACTTCGTCGACCTGCACGCGTCGCCCACGGGGCCGCTGACCAGCGCCGACAGCGAGAAGCTCGGCGCGCTGTTGTCGTACGGGCCCGCGCGTGTGGCGCACGGCGTCGAGCACGATGTCGCGGCCACGTACTGGGTCGTGCCGCGTCTCGGCACCATCTCGCCCTGGTCGTCCAAGGCCAGCGACATCGCGCGCCTGTGCGGCCTGTCGCGCGTGCGGCGCATCGAGCGCGGCGTGGCGTGGACCATCGTCGGCGTCGTCGACGACGAGCGCGCGCTGCTCCGTGCCCTGCACGACCGGATGACCGAGAGCGTACTGGTCGAGGCGCAGCGCGCGCAGGCGGAGGCGCTGTTGTTTGGTCGCGCACAACCCGCACCGCTCGCCACCGTACCTGTGCTGGCCGAGGGACGCGCTGCGCTCGAGCGCGCCAACCGCACGCTCGGGCTTGCGCTCGCCGACGACGAGATCGACTACCTCGTGTTGGGCTTTGGCGAGCTCGGTCGCGATCCCACCGACGTCGAGCTCATGATGTTCGCGCAGGCCAACAGCGAGCACTGTCGGCACAAGATCTTCAACGCAGAGTTCGTCATCGATGGCGCAGCGCAGGCCGACTCGTTGTTCCGCATGATCCGGCGCAGCACCGAAGCGCACCCCGAGGGTGTGCTCTCCGCGTACCGCGACAACGCCGCAGTGATCGAAGGCTCCATCGCGGGCCGCTTCGCACCGGCCGATGGCAGCGGGGAGTACCGCGCCGAGCGCGAGCCCATGCACATCTTGATCAAGGTCGAGACGCACAACCATCCCACCGCCATCTCGCCCTACCCTGGCGCGTCCACGGGCTCGGGAGGCGAGATCCGCGACGAGGGTGCCACCGGCCGCGGCAGCAAGCCCAAGGCGGGTCTGGTCGGCTTCAGCGTGTCCGATCTGCGCCTGCCCGACGCAGTGCGACCGTGGGAGAGCGACTACGGCAAGCCCGCGCGCATCGCCAGCGCGCTCGACATCATGCTCGAGGGTCCGCTCGGCGGCGCCGCCTTCAACAACGAGTTTGGCCGGCCTGCGCTCAACGGCTACTTCCGCAGCTTCGAGCTCGCGGTCCCGGGCCAAGGCGGCGAGCGCACCGTGCGTGGCTACCACAAGCCCATCATGGTCGCGGGCGGCTTCGGTCACATCCGCGAGCAGTTCGTGCAGAAGGGCGTCATCCCCGCCGCGTGCCCCATCGTCGTGCTGGGCGGGCCGGCCATGCTGATCGGACTCGGCGGCGGTGCAGCATCGTCCATGGCGCAGGGCGCGAGCGAAGAGGACCTCGACTTCGCCAGTGTGCAGCGTGACAACGCCGAGATGGAGCGGCGCTGCCAGGAGGTCATCGATCGCTGCGTCGATCTGGGCGACGACAACCCCATCGTGTCGATCCACGACGTAGGAGCGGGTGGACTCTCCAACGCGCTGCCCGAGCTGGTGCACGAGTCCGAGCGCGGTGCGCACTTCTCGCTGCGTGCCGTGCCCAACGACGAGCCGGGCATGTCGCCCCTGCAGATCTGGTGCAACGAGTCGCAGGAGCGCTACGTGTTGGCCATCGCCGTCGACAAGCTCGCGCGCTTCGAGGCGCTGTGTCAGCGCGAGCGCGCGCCCTACGCCGTGGTCGGCACCGCCAGCGACGACGGCATGTTGGTGCTCGACGACGAACACTTCGGCAACCGGCCCATCGGCATGCCCATGCAGCTGTTGCTCGGCAAGCCCCCGCGTATGAAGCGCACGGTCACCCGTGTGCCGGTCCAGCGCGAGCGTTTCGAGCTGGCCGGCCGCTCCATCGACGACGCGCTCGCCCGCGTGCTCACGCTGCCCACGGTCGCGGACAAGACATTTTTGGTCACCATCGGCGATCGCAGCATCACGGGCTTGGTCGCACGCGATCAGATGGTGGGCCGCTTTCAAGTTCCGGTGGCCGACGCGGGCGTCACGGCCACCAGCTACGACAGCACCACCGGCGAAGCCATGGCCATGGGCGAGCGCACCCCGGTCGCGCTGCTCGATGCAGGCGCCTCGGCGCGCATGGCCGTGGCCGAGGCCATCACCAACATCGCGTCCGTGCGTATCGCGCAGATCGGCCGCATCAAGCTATCAGCCAACTGGATGGTCGCTGCCGGGCAGCCAGGCGAAGACGCGGGGCTGTACGACGCCGTGCGCGCCGTGGGTGCCGAGCTGTGCCCCGCACTCGGCATCGCCATCCCGGTCGGCAAAGACTCCATGTCCATGCGCAGCGTGT
>JBEGTL010000131.1:0-15991 GCA_041179425.1 Pseudomonadota bacterium
CATTGCGGAAGCGGCACCAAGTTCAAGAAGTGCTGCTTGTCTGCTGCTCATGCTCGGCTCTCCTCGTAGGGTAGGAAAACGGCGAAACTTGAGTCTGAATGGACGCTTCGCGTCACCAAGAAAGCCGACGCCTCCGCGGCTCTTGTCGTCGCTTCTTCGCCCGATTCCCCGGCGGGCGCGGTCGCTCTGGACGCGGACGTCATCATGCTGGAGAGGTCGCTGGATCTCGGGAATTTGTTCGACACGGTGGAGAGCTTAATCACCAACCGCGAGCAACACCAGCAACGGGAACAGGCCGCTGAGTTGCTGCGGCTGACCGCGCTCGGCGAGCTGGCCGGAGCTATCGCGCATGAAGTAAACAATCCGCTCGCCTTCGTGGTCGGCAACCTTGAGTTAATGAGCGAGCCGCTGCGCGAGCTGGAGGCGGGCTTGGCGGGAAAGGCGAGTCCCGCTCGGGAACGCCTGGAACACCTACTCGGAGGCGCGCGGCGCGCAGCGGACCGTGTCGCCGCCGCGATGCGTGGTGTCCTGCTCTTCGCGACAACCGACACGAGCTCCGTTGGAGCGGTGGACGTGCACGAGGCCCTCGAGGCGAGTCTTCAGGTGGCGTCCAACTCGATCCTTGCTTGCGCGAAACTGGTTCGGTGTTTTCAGCCGATTCCAAGCGCCCGAGGCAACATCGCTCGGCTCGGCCAGGTGTTTCTCACCATCTTACTGAACGCGGTGCACGCCATTCGCGATAGTGGCGAGGGCAGTCATGTGATCACGGTCAGCACGTTCGTGAACGCGAGCGGCGATCCGGTGGTCACCGTGTCTGATACGGGCCGGGGGCGTACATCGACCCGGCCTGCACGCATCGTCGAGCCGCTCTTCTCTATCCACGAGGGAAGCCTCGGACGCGGGCTCAGCGCCACTGTCAGTCGTGACATCCTCGATGCGATGGGTGGAACGATGGAACTCGTCGGCACGCCCGGGGAAGGCTCGTGTGTGTGCGTGACGCTTCCGCGGGACGAGCGCGTGTCCGGAGCATCACCAGGGTTGAGTCGTACCTTGAGCGCAGCCGTCGTCCGCCGCCGAACAAGCGTGCTGGTCGTGGACGACGAGCCTCTGATGCTAGAGCTGGTCCGCAGCATGCTCGAGGCGGAGTACGACTTGGCGACGTTTTCAGACCCGCGCGCCGCCTTGGCGTCCATGCTCGCCGGCTCGTTCGACGTGGTTGTGTGCGACCTGATGATGCCCGACCTGACGGGAATGGACCTCTACGAGCGGGTCTGCGTAGAACGCTCCACGCTCGCCAAGAAGTTCATCTTCATTTCGGGTGGCGCGTTTACCGAGCGCGCACGCGCCTTCATAGCGAGCAACGCGCGCCCCGTGCTGACCAAGCCCTTTCGTAGTGCGGAGCTCTTGGACCTCATCGCGGCGCAACTCGGGGGCGAGCTCCGGGCGGAGTCATAAGAGCGACTCGGGCTCGGAGCGCGACGAGACCGACGATAGCTTGCGCAGAGGGCGCTCGAAAACTGACGAAGAACCTGAGGCAGCGCGCGGCTCCGTGGAGGGAGACTTGCGCGCGCGACCCTACGGCTCTGCTGTAGCTCGGTGCCCACGCGCTCGATCGTGTCGAGGAAGACGCGCGCGTCGAGAGGCTTGCTCAGATGCGCGGTCGCATCGATCGCGAGCGCTTGTGCCGAGCGATCGCCAGAGACTGCAATGGTGGGAATACTGGACCACCTGGGCTCTCTCTTCTGCTCGACGCGGAACTCCCACCCGTTCATCCCGGGTAGCAACAGGTCGAGCACGATGACCTCGGGCGTGTCGCCAGCGCGCAAGTTCAGCCATCCGCTATTTGGGCTGAGGGCTCGCGGGGCGAGCTCAGCACGCGGGCTGTGCAACCCCGTCGTCGCCGAGCAGCGCGCAGGGAAACCCGCTCTCGAGCAGGCGAGCGAAGTCAGCGGGTAGTGCGGGACGACGAAAGTAGAATCCTTGCGCTTCGTCGCGGTGCTGATCTCGCAAGAAGGCGAGCTCCTCGAGATCTGACGAACGAAGGACTGGTCGATCTTGAGCGTGTCGATGGGAAACTTCCGCAAGTAGCTCAGGCTGGAGTAACCCGTCCCAAAGTCGTCGACCGCCAACTGCACGCTCATCTCTCGCGGCGTGCCCAGGATGAACTCGGTGGACTCTGACGCCGCATGATTGGCTTGCGAATCGCCTACCAAAGACCTATCGCTCCCCCTCCGGAGCCACCCGCTCCGTCAAGGGACGCATGACGAGACCCTCCTGGGACGAATGTTTTCTCGAAGTTGCGCACGTGATCGCCAAGCGGTCTACGTGTCTCCGCGTCCCGAGCGGCGTGGGCTGTGTCCTGGTCAGCGCCGAGCACACCATCCTGTCTGCAGGCTACGCGGGCTCGATGCGAGGCGCTCCGCACTGCACCGAGGTGGGCTGTCTGATCGTCGACGGAGGCTGTAAGCGGACCGTGCACGCCGAACAGAACGCCATCGCCAGCGCCGCCGCCAACGGGGTCTCGCTGCGTGGCGCCACGGCCTACGTCACGCTGTCGCCCTGTCGCGCTTGCGCGATGATGCTGCACAATGCGGGCGTGGCGCGCATCGTCTACGCCACCGAGTACCGCATCGTCGACCATCTCGACGAGCTGCGGGGGCTTGGCGTGGACATCCCTCGTCCAGCCGGCAGAGGGGTCGTGCTGGCCGTGCAGCCCACGCTACCCGCCGACAACATCGAGGCCGAGTAAGGTCGACCTTACTTGTCGGCGTATTGGGTGCGCAGGAGCTTTTTGTCGATCTTGCCGACGCTGGTCTTGGCGATGGCGTCGACGATGAGCACGCGCTCCGGCACCGCGTAGCGCGAGATGATGCCCTTGTCGGCAAAGCCGCGCACGTGCGCGGTGAGGGCCGCCGGGTCGAGCGTGACGCCTGGGCGCAACACCACCAACGCCAGCGGTCGCTCTCCCCACTTCTCGTCCGCGATGCCGATGACGGCGCACTCGGCCACGCCGGTTGCCGTGGACAGCAGGTCTTCGATCTCGAGCGACGAGACCCACTCGCCGCCCGTCTTGATCACGTCTTTGATACGGTCGGTGACCTTGAGATAGCCGCGCTCGGTGTAGCCGATGTCTTGCGTGTGCAGGTAGCCGCCGCGCCACAGCTCGCGCGAGGCCTCTGGGTTGTCGAGGTAGCCCTGCGTCAGCCAGGGCGCGCGCAGCACCACTTCGCCGGTGCTTTGGCCGTCGTTGGGGACGTCTTTGAGTTCCGGATCGACGATGCGTATCTCGACCAGCGGCACAGGCAGGCCCGCCTTGCAGCGGTAGTGCAGCTCTTGTTCTTCGCTCAGCTCGCCGAGCAGAGGGTGGATCTGCGCGATGGAGATCAGCGGACAAGTCTCGGACATGCCGTAGCCGCCAAAGATGTCGATGCCGCGCGCACGCGCCTGCGCCGCCAGCCCCGGCGGCAGCGCCGAGCCGCCGATGATCATCTTCATGTGCGACAGGTCTGCAGTCTGACTGTTGGGGTCGGTCAACAACATCTGCAGGATGGTGGGCACGCAGTGGGAGAAGGTGACCTTCTCGTCGCGGATGAGCTTGCACAGCCGCTCGGGCACGTAGCGGCCGGGGTAGATCTGTTTGACGCCGAGCTGCAGCGCCATGTACGGCACGCCCCACGCGTGCACGTGGAACATGGGCGTGATGGGCATGTACACGTCGCCGCGATGGAAGCGCTGCGAGGACGCCGGGCTGGTGAGCGCAGCCATGCCGGTGACGGTGTGCAGCACCAGCTGCCGATGGGAGAAAAAGACGCCCTTGGGCAGGCCGGTGGTACCCGTGGTGTAGAACGTGGTGGCGCGCGTGTTCTCGTCGAAGTCGCGAAAGCTGAAGTCGCCGGAGAAACCCTCGCGCAGCGCCTCGTACTCGCCAGCCCAGGGGATGTCGGCGGGTGCAGGCTGCCCCTCGTCACTGACCCAGACGAACGACTTGACGCTGGTGAGCCGCGGCAAGATCTCGCGCACCACGGGCAAGAAGTCTTCGTGCACCACCAGCACGCGGGCGCCGGCGTGGTTGAGCGTGTAGAGGATCTGCTCGGGAGACAGCCGCACGTTGACGGTCTGCAGAACCGCGCCGTACATGGGCACGGCGTAAAAACACTCGAGGTAACGATGGCTATCCCAGTCCATCACCGCCACCACGTCGCCGTGCACGACACCGAGGCTCTCGAGCACCTGTGCGACCTGGCCGACACGCTGACGCAGCTCGCGGTAGGTGAGGCGCAAGAGCTCGCGGTACACGATCTCTTGGTCGGCGGCGAACGACAAAGGCGCGTTCCACAGCTGCTTGATGAGCAGGGGGAAGGCGTAGGCGTCAGAGGCGGAAGTGGCGGCGGAAGGCTGCGTCATGACTGATAGCTGTAGACGTTTTTTTGGTTCGCTGTCGAGCGTTTCCAAGGGGCGGCGATCGGCCCCCGTGCCGAGTCGCACGGCGGCACCACACCACGCATACTAGCGCCATGACCACCCACGCACGCGGTACCTTCGAGATCAAGCTCCAGCCCCAGCTCGACGAGGGCGTGGGCGACCCGAGCATCGGTCGGCTCTCGTTCGACAAGCAGTTCAGCGGCGACCTCACCGGCAGCAGCAAGGGGCAGATGCTGGCCACGCGCACCGACGCTCCCGGGTCGGCCGGCTACGTCGCGATGGAGCGTGTGATCGGCACGCTCGGTGGCAAGCGCGGCACCTTTGCCCTCCAGCACAGCGGCACCATGAATCGCGGCGTCTCCGCGTTGGTGGTCACGGTGGTCCCCGACTCCGGCACCGAAGAGCTGGTTGGGCTGAGCGGCACGCTGATGATCCGCATCGAGGAGGGGCAACACTTCTACGAGTTCGACTACACGCTGGGCCAGGCCTGAGCGGCACGGGGCTCACAGGCCGGCGGCGAGCGCGCGCGTGATCTCCGCAGCAGACGCAGGCCGGCAGCCCGCCACGTTTTGTCCCGACCAGAGCGGCGAGAAGTCTCCGCTGCCCAGACTCTCCGCCTTGGCGCGCAGCGGCAGCACCGCCGTGGCAGCCCGTGGAAAGGCCGGCGCAAGCTCGCTCAGCGGCCCGAGCTCGCGCATGAGGCGATTGACGATGCCGCGCGCCGGCCGCCCCGTAAGCAGGTTGGTGAGCGCGGTGTGCTCGGCGGACGCGCTCTGTAGGGCGGCGCGATGTAGCGGGCTGGTGGTCGCTTCGTGGGCGAACAAGTAGGCGGTCCCCACCTGTACGCCCGCTGCCCCCAGCGCGATCGCAGCCGCCACGCCGCGTGCGTCGGCGATGCCGCCCGCCGCGATGACCGGGACATCGACCGCGCGCACGATGGCCGGGACCAGCGCGAGGGTCCCCACCTGCGTGCTGACGTCGGCCGACAAAAACATGGCGCGATGTCCGCCCGCCTCGGCCCCCTGCGCGATGATGGCGTCGACCCCGCGCGCAGCGAGCCAGCGCGCCTCGTCGACGGTGGTGGCGGAGGACAGGACCTTGGCGCCCCAGCTCTTGACGCGCGCGAGCAGCGAAGCCGCGGGCAGACCAAAGTGAAAGCTGACCACGCGCGGCGCAAAACGTTCGAGCACGTCGGCGGCCTGCTCGTCGAACGGCCGCCGACCCGGTGCCTCGGGGATGGCCAGCGGGTCGAGCCCGAGCTCTCGATAGTAAGGTTGTAGCGCGGCGCGCCAGGCCGCCTCGCGCGCGGGGACGGCCTCGGTTGGCTGGTGGCAGAAGAAGTTGACGTTGAGGGAGGGGACCCCCGCCTGACGGATGATCTCGAGCTCCGCCTGCAGCGCGTCGGCACTGAGCATGGCGCCCGGCAGCGAGCCGAGTGCGCCGGCGCGCGCGACGGCCACTGCGAGCGCGCTGCCCTGCGAGCCCGCCATGGGCGCTTGGACAATCGGTAGCTCCACACCCAGTAGCTCCTGAAGTCTCATCGCGGAGACGATGCCACGGCGAATCGAGCGCGACGAGGGGGCGCGTCTCCGCCACCACAGGGAGTGTCTCACGGTCCACACCGTGGCCGTGCAGAGGCCCATTTTCTCGGCAATTTCGAGACTGGGCAGGCTGGACCGAGGCTTGCGATAGGGGTTCTGCAAGGAGACACCAGACATGACCCCCACGATTCGAAGCATCGTTGTGTTGACCGGCTGCTACTTGGCGAGCGCCTGCTCCGAGCCGGCAGAGACATCCAGCGCGGCCAAGACGAAGCAGAGCCAGCCGGTCGTGACGGCGCCCATGGACGACGGACACAAAGCCGCGCTCGAGCAGAAGACGCAGCTCGAAGCACTCACCGCCGTGTCGCCCAGCATGCCGAGCTCGCTCGCCGATGCGCCGCCACCGAGCAAAAAGCCCGAGGAGCTGCCGACGATGGAGGTGTCGGCGACCGCAGAGACCAGCACGGGAGAGGTCGTGACGCCCATCGAGCACGAAGACTTCGATCGACCGCTCGACCCCAAGAGCGTGAAGATCGATCGTTTTGTGCTCGCCGAGAAGGTCGAGGGGCGTGAGCCGGTCGGCGAGAGCGAGGTCTTCAGCAGCGATACCAAGGAGATCTTTGCCTTCGTGCAGCTGGCCAACGACAAGGAGCCGCCGTACGCGTTCACGGTGCACTGGGAGCCGGCGGAGGGCCCCGCCTCGCCCTACGGCGTGAAGCTCACCGTTCCCACCGCCAGCCGCTGGCGCACCTGGTCGTGGACGCGCATCAAGCGCGAACCGGGCCACTACAAGGCGGTGCTGCGCACGGTCGACGGCGAGGAGATCGCCAGCAAGGACTTCGAGGTCGTGCCAGCCGCGACGGCACAAGAGACGAAGTAACTCTCAGAACGAGGCGAGGCAGACGGCGTGCGCCAGCGTGACCAGCTTGGCATCCGCCAGCTTTTCCTTGAGTCCCGTGTTGAACGTCACGTCGTGCTCGAACGCGCGCGAGAATTTCTGCACGGTGTGCACCACCGCGCGGTCGAGCGCGCGCTCCTTGTCGGCAGCGGGCGCGTCTAGCGCAGCCACGAGCAGCGGGTGCCCCAGCAGCAAAAAACGAATGCTGGCGAGGCGTGCAAACAGCATCACCGCGTGCGAAAGCATGTCGGGCGACGTGACGTACCACTCGAGCGCCCAGTAGTTTTTGGCGTAGTTGGCCAGGTAGCCGTCGATGCGCGGCTTGTACTCGGCCCAGGTTGCCGTGTGACGTTGATACGAGAGCACCATGTCTCGTGCTTCGGCCTCGCTCGGGACCTTGTTGGACTTGAGCGGACTGGCCGCTCCTGCGGAGTACTCCTCAATGACGGAGTCGATCAGCTCGCGCAGACCGGACACAGGCGAGCGCGCGCTGAGCAGCGCCATCACCACGCGCGACGAGAAGACGGGCCCGATGGGCCGGTCCGCAAACTCGCGGTGGAGGTCGGCCCGCACGTCCGGGTCTTGGATTCGCTCGACCTCGAGGAGCAGCCGCCCCTCGTCGAGCTCGCGCGTCTGCACCTGCATGAACGGGAGCGTGCGATGGGCGAAGTACGCGGTGAAGCACAGCCGCGTGCTCAGCGGGTACGTGTCGTCATTCAACAAGTCCATCATCAGGTTGCGCAGCTCGTCGTGGTAGCGCGCGTACGGCATGGCCGGGTGGTCGGGCAGCGTCTGGCGCACGGGCGGTCGCTCGAACACCTCTTTGTCGACGAAGTCGAGCTCGAGCGCGTCTTTGTGTAGCAAGAGCTGCCTGGCGACCTCGGGACACGACGTCACACCGGCCTGCTCGAGCCTGGCGCCCGCACGCGACACTGAGCGCGGGTACACGGTGCAGGTATCTGACAGTACCTCCTCGCCGTAGCGCTTCTGCAGCGAGCACAGGCGGTCGCCCCCCAAGAACGTGCAGTCGCCGTTGGTCTGCAGCACCAGCAGCGCGTGCTGTTTGTCGGTACGCGCCACGGTCTTGACGCGTCTCATCTTGGCGTCAAACTCCTGACGCGTGGCTGGCGACCCGCTCATCGCTGAGCGTGTCTTGTCGTAGTGCTCCCGGTCGACGGTGATGTTCCAGCCGCCCGAGCAACATGAAGACTCACAGTCTCCACCGATACATCGAAACCGCTTCATGTACCGGAACGCCGTGAATGTAGTGGCCGCAGCTTTGCTCATCGAGCGGGCACCGCTGCAAATCGTCGACCACCTTGCATGTACGCGGCGTGTAGGCGCTTCTGCTAGTGCCTGCCCAACTTCTCGGACGGCGCACCCTTGCGCACCTCGCGTCGGTCGCTCGAAGGGTCTTGGTCGGCGTCGGCGTCGGCGTCGTCCACCGTGGCTAGCCAGATGTGGTGGCGCGAGCTGCTGTCGCGACTCCAGGTTCGGGCGCCGAACTCCTCGACGTGGAACCCCGTGGCACGCACGCGGGTCGTAAAGCTGCGGTCCGAAGAGGCGGACCAGACCGCGAGCACACCGTCTTCGCGTAGCGCCTTGCGCGCGCTGTGCAGACCGCCGGCACCGTACAGCCAGTCGTTCTCGCTACGGGTCAGCCCCTCGGGTCCGTTGTCGACGTCGAGTAAGATGGCGTCGAACGCATCGACGCGTCGAAGCTGCTGGGCGACGTCGCCCTCGTGCACCACGGTGCGCGGATCGTTCAGCGGGAAGCCGGCCAAGTGACCGACGTATTTGCGGTTCCAGTGCACGACGGCAGGCACGAGCTCGGCGACCACCACCTCGGCGTCGTCGCGCAGGCGTGCGAGCGCCGCCGCCAGCGTGTAGCCCATGCCGAGCCCGCCCACGAGCACGCGCGCTTGTTTGCGCATGCCGATGCGCTGACAAGCGAGCGCGGCGAGTGCCTCTTCGGACTCGTACACGTGGCTGGCCATCAGCTCGGTGCCGTCGGCACGGATCGCGTAGTGGCCGCCCTCTTGGTACAGCCGCAGCTCCCCGCCGTTGTCGGGCACGTCGGCGCGATCGAGCAGCTTCCACACCTTGATGGGCATGGGAGCGTGCTGCGTCGTGGGCGCGGGGCTTCGTTTGGCGAACGTTCGATGAACCATGATGATCAGGCCTTGAGTCGGTAACCGGTCTTGAAGATCCACCACACCGCGGCTGTGCAGACGGCCAAAAAGCCGAGTGTCATGCCTAGGCTGATGCCTACACCCACGTCGGAGATCCCGTAAAAGCTCCAGCGAAAGCCGCTGATCAGGTACACGACCGGGTTGAACAGCGTGACCTTCTGCCAGAACGGCGGGAGCATGCGCACGGAGTAGAAGCTGCCCCCCAAGAACGTCATCGGAGTCACTACCATGATCGGGATGAGCTGCAGCTTCTCGAAGCCGTTGGCCCAGATGCCGATGATGAAGCCGAACAAGCTGAAGGTGACCGAGGTGAGCACCAAAAACGCGATCATCCACAGCGGGTGCGCGATGGTGAACGGCACGAACAGGCGCGCCGTCGCCAGCGTGAGGGTGCCCAAGAGCACCGACTTGGTGGCGGCCGCGCCCACGTAACCGAGCACGATCTCGAGGTACGAGATGGGCGCGGACAGCAGCTCGTAGATGGTGCCCGTGAACTTGGGCATGTAGATGCCGAACGACGCGTTGGAGATGCTCTCGTTGAGCAGCGACAGCATGATCAAGCCGGGCACGATGAACGCTGCGTAGCTCACGCCTTCGATCTCGTTCATACGCGCGCCGATGGCCGAGCCGAACACCACGAAGTACAGCGAAGTAGAGACGACCGGCGACACGACGCTCTGCACCAGCGTACGAAAGGTACGCGCGAGCTCGAACTTGTAGATCGCGCGGATGCCGTGGACGTTCATCACGCGGCCGACCTCACCAGGCTGACGAAGATGTCTTCGAGCGAGCGCTCGGTCGTGCGCAGGTCGTGGTAGTCGATGCCGAGGCGAGCCACCTCTCTGAGCAGGCCAGAGACGCTGATGTCGTGGTCGCTCGCGTCGAAGGTGTACACCAGCTCGCTGCCGCCGCTGACCAGCTCGAGCTGATGCCCCGCGAGCTCACTCGGCACGGCCGCGAGCGGGCGCGTGAGCGAGAAGGTCAGCTGCTTGCGGCCGAGCTTCTGCAGGAGCGCGCTCTTGTTTTCGACCAAGATCAGCTCCCCCTTGTTGATCACACCGATGCGGTCTGCCATCTGCTCCGCCTCTTCGATGTAGTGCGTGGTCAAGATGATGGTGACGCCGCTCTCGCGCAGCTTGCGAACCATCTCCCACATGTCACGTCGCAGCTCGACGTCGACGCCGGCGGAGGGCTCGTCGAGGAACAAGATCTGCGGCTCGTGGGCGAGCGCCTTGGCGATCATCACGCGCCGCTTCATACCGCCCGACAGCGCCATGATGATGTCGTCTTTTTTCTCCCACAACGAGAGCGCGCGCAGGGTCTTCTCCAGGTACGCCGGGTTGGGTGCCTTGCCAAACAAGCCCCGGCTGAAGGTGACGGTGGCCCACACACTCTCGAACGCGTCGGTCGCCAGCTCTTGGGGCACCAAGCCAATCTTGGCGCGCGCGGCTCGGTACTCGCGCCGGATGTCGTGGCCGTCGGCCAGCACCGTCCCGGAGGTCGGGTTGACGATGCCGCAGATCACGCTGATGAGTGTGGTCTTGCCCGCTCCGTTGGGCCCGAGCAGCGCGAAGATCTCGCCGCGCTCGATCTCCAAGCTGACACCCTTGAGTGCCTCAAAGCCGGTTTTGTAGGTCTTGACCAGGTTCGATACGGAGATGATGGACGGCACGGGGGCTCGAGGGTACGCGACATACGTCCCGTGTGCACCGCGGCGGGTGAGCAGAGGCGTGGCGGCAGCAAGTCTTTTCGCTTCCCGTGGGGTGCCTACACGCAGCACGCTGCACGGGACCGTGGTGACAACGAGCAGCAGAGCAAGAGGAGCGCGCGCGCGCACCCACGCACGAGCTCGCGTGCACGCACGCTTCCACCGCCCGCGGTGGCTCTGGGGGGCGGTCCTGTGCTGCGTGTGGGGCTGGCTGGCGGGCCAAGGGCACGCGCAAGACACCAGCAAACAGCGGGCGCACGGCAAGGTTCAGCTCGTGTACCGGGCACCGTCCTCCTGTCCCGCGCGCGAGACATTCGAGGCTCGCCTCGCGACCCGTCTGCGCGGTGCGCCGCTCGCGACCGACAAGCCGGTGGTGCTCACGGTCGAGCTGCGCGGCGATGAGCGAGTCGGAGCGCAGCCTCCTCGCGCGGCCACTCAGCCCAGGTTTCTCGGCACCATCTCGCTGACCGATGCGGAGGCCACCCTCGGCCCGCGCAAGATCGAGGCACAGAGCTGTAGCGAGGCGGTCGATGCCCTGACCTTCGTCGCGGCGCTGCTGCTCGAAGACCACGCCCGCGCTGCGGTGGATGTTCGCTCGCGCGCGGACGATGCGCGGGCCTCCAACGCGGGTGCGCGACCCCGTGCGACCACGCCGGCCGTGCGTGCCAACACACGAGCGACGAGTCCGACGCTTGCTCCCGAGGCTGTCAGCGACGAGCCGAGCGCGAGCGAGCCCGTCTCGCCGACTGCCCCTGACGAGCCGACGTCTTCCATTCGTACGGAGGTCGCCGCGCCGCCCGTCCCTGCCGCTGCCCTGGCGACGGGCGACAGCCCCTCCGAGCGCGACCCGCCAAACGACGACGCGGACACCACGACGCCCGAGTTCGACGCAATGGGGCCCGCTCGCGCCTGGCCTGTGCGCGGCTCGCTCTCCGTCGCGGGCCTGTTGGTCTCGGGGGTCGCCCCGCTGCTGCGACCCGGTGTTGCCGTTTCGGCCGGTCTCGCGTGGTCGTTCGGCGAGACGTACGCGCTCTCGCTCGCACTTGGCGTGCGGGGCACGTGGCCGCACGAGGAGCGATCGACGCAGGGCAACGGAGAGTTTCGCTGGTGGAGCAGCAGCTTTTCGCTGTGCGCGAGGGTCCAGAGCGAGCGTGACGCGGCCCGTGTTTCGTTGTGCCTCGATGGAGAAGCCGGAGAGATCGTGGCCCACGGTCGCGCCACCGACGATCCGCACGGCGTGCGTGCGACCTGGCTCGCCGTGGGTCCTGCCGCGCGCGCAAGTGTCCGGCTGCGCGGTCGATGGCGGGTCGTGCCCGGCTTCGGCTTGCTCGTTCCCGGCGCGCGCGACCGGTTCGTGGTGGGCACCCGCGAGCTCTATCGCGTGTCCCCGCTCACGTTTCGCGGCGAGCTGGCCCTCGCCGTCGAGTGGCCGTGATCGAAACCCCAAGCTCGCGCATCATCCCTTGGTGAACGCGATCGCACCGCGAGCCAAAGCCATCGACTTGCCGCGCCGCGTGCGCCTCGAGGGGATGGTGGCGCGCGACTACCGGCTGATCTGGCGCCTGCTCCGGCGCCTCGGTCTGTCGCCGGCCGCTGCCGACGACGCCGCACAGCAGGTGTTCTTGATCGCGGCCGAGCGCCTCGACGACATCCAGCCGGGCAAGGAGCGCGCGTTCGTGTACGGCACGGCGCTGCGGGTCGCGCAGGGTGTGCGCCGCAAGCGCGACCGCGAGACACCCGGTCTCGATCAGCACGAGTCCGAGCTGGTGGCGCGCGCGCCCGACCCCGAGCAGCTGGTGAGCCAACGCCGACAGCGAGAAGCGCTCGACCGCATCCTCGCCGAGCTGCCCCTCGAGCTACGCGCCGTGTTCGTGTTGTTCGAGCTGGAGGGCCTCAGCTCGCCGGAGATCGCGGCGCTCTCCGACTTGCCCCTGGGCACGGTCGCCTCGCGCCTGCGTCGTGCGCGCGAACAGTTTCGTGCGCAGTGCCGTCTACACGGAGAGACCCCATGAACGATCCACCGCGCCTGTTGTCAGGGGACGCCGACGAGCGCGAGCTCGGGCTCTTGCGTGCCGCGGCCGCCGAGGAGCCGTCTGCAGACGCTCTGCTCCGTCTCCAGCAGACACTCGGTCTGAGCGTCGACCTCGCGCCGCTCTCCGTGCCGCGCGCGCCCACACCTGCTCGCACGGGCGCGCTCGACGCGCTGGGCACGCCGGGCCACACGGGCTCGCTCGTGGCCTCCAAGTGGCTCTTGCTGAGTACCGCGGGCGTGGCGCTGGTGGGTGCACTCGTCTGGAATCGGCTGGCGGTGCCCGAACGTACGGAGCGATCGACGGCCAGTTCCTCTCCTTCCACGAGCGAGCCCGCTACGCCGCAACCGAGTGCGCCCGCGCCGAGTGTGCCCGCGAGCACCGGCCCCACGCAGCCTGCTTCTGATGCGACCCTCGATGCGCCCGCGCTGCGCGACGAGCTCGCCCGCCTCGAGCGCGCGCGCACCTTACTGCGCGATCGCCGCGCGCGCGCCGCGCTGACCACACTCGACGACTACGACCGTACGCACCCGCACGGGACACTGCGCGAAGAGGCCCAAGCGCTCCGCATCGAGACCTTGTTCGCGCTCTCCGAGGTCCCACGCGCAAGCGACCTCGCACAGCGGTTCTTGCGCAGCTACCCACACAGCGTGCACGGTGCCCGCGTGTCGAGTCAGCTGGAGCAGCATGGTGCGCGCTGAGCGGGTCGTTTCGCTCGCGGTGGTGTGCCTCTTGGCTTGCACTGCCGACACGCTCTCGCTCGGCGCCGGACGACGAGGGCTGGTCGACGCCGGCTCGGTCGAAGCCGGCGCCAGCGAGGCGGGCCTCGTCGATGCGACACGTGCGGATGCCGGGCCCACCGACGCGAGTGGCCTGGTCTCGTTTTCGGCGCCGACGGAGCTCGTGGGCGTGCGGGTGACAGACAGTAAGGACGACGACCCCTCGCTCACCCGCGATCTGACACTCTTGTTCTTCGACTCGCGGCGGTCCGGGGGTACTGGCAAAGAAGACATCTGGCAGGCCACGCGCAGCGCAGCCGACGCCGCCTGGAACACGCCCACGCCCGTCGGCGAGCTCAACACCAACGTGCGCGAGACGGGGCTCGCGCTGTCCTCCGACGGTCTGCGCATCTGGTTCAGCAGCGACCGGGATGGTGGTGCGGGTGGGCTCGACGTGTACACGGCAGCCCGCTCCGATCGCGCCGCCACGTTCGTTGGGATCACACGCGTGGCGGAGCTCTCCACGCCGGGCGACGACCTGATCAGCGCCGTCGACGACGCCCAAGAGACGATGTGGCTGGCGCGACGCGACGACGATGACGACGACTACGACCTGTACGTGGCGCGACGCAGCGGCACGCAGGCACCGTGGTCGACTGCGGTCGCGATCGACGAGCTCAACACCGACAAAGAAGAGTCCGACGCATTTGTTGTGCGCGGCGGCCAGCAGCTGATCTTTACGCGGTCGGGCGATCTCTATCTGACTGTACGCGCCGCGGACGGGCGCTACGGCGCAGCGGAAGCCATCGCAGACGTGAACAGCGAGCGCGACGACCGCGACGCCTGGGCGAGCGACGATCTACGCACGCTGGTGTTCTCGTCCGATCGCTCCGGCGAGTACCTGCTCTACCAAGCGGTGCGCTGAGGCGGCGGGCCGGTGCTAAGCTCCCGCCTGGGAGTGTGTTGGCTTGGAATCTTACGATGCTGTCGTGGTCGGCTCCGGCCCCAATGGACTCGCCGCCGCCATTCGGCTCGCGCAGGCGGGCTTTCGCACCTTACTGGTCGAGGCGCACGAGCGCGTGGGCGGCGGGCTACGCACCGACGAGCTGACGTTGCCCGGCTTTCGTCACGACTACTGTGCAGCCATCCACACCATGGGCGTCATCAGCCCGTACTACACGCAGCTGCCGCTCGCCGAGCACGGCCTGAAGTGGGCCTTCCCAGAAGCCTCGGTCGCGCATCCACTCGACGATCGTCCTGCCGCCATGCTCGAGGCTTCGCTCGACCAGACGGCAGCGAGCCTCGGTCGCGACGCGCGCAGCTACACGCGCATGCTCGCGCCCTTCCTGCGTAACCCGCACGGTCTGCTGCGCGACCTGATGGCTCCGCTCGGCATCCCCAAGCACCCGCTGGCCATGCTGCGCTTTGGCTTGATGGCGCTGCGCCCGGCCAGCTGGCTCGCGCGCAGGTTCGAGACGCCCGAGGCGCGCGCTCTCTTTGCAGGCTGTGCCGCGCACTCCATCTTGCCGCTCGATGCCTGGGGCACGGCCGCCTTTGGTCTGATCTTTTTGCTCACGGGTCACATCGAGCGTTGGCCTGCGGTGGTGGGTGGCTCCGAAGAGCTGGCCAAGGCTCTGCTTGGCACCTTCGTCTCGCTCGGCGGTCAGGTGTCGACCGGTCGCCGCATCGGCAAGCTGAGCGACCTGCCGCCGGCGCGCGTGGTGCTGTTCGACCTCGCGCCCAAGGCGCTCTCCGCCATCGCCGCCAGCGCGTTGCCCGCGCGCTACCTGGGCCGACTCGCGCGCTACGACTACGGGCCCGGCGTGTTCAAGCTCGACTACGCGCTGTCGGCGCCCATCCCCTGGAAAGACCCCAACTGCGCACGGGCATCCACGGTCCACCTCGGCGGCACGTTCGAAGAGATCGCGGCTGGCGAAGGCATGGTGTGGCGCGGTCAGCTGCCTGATCGACCGTACGTGTTGCTCTGCCAGCAGAGCCACTTCGACAGCACGCGGGCTCCGGCCGGCAAGCACACCGGCTACGCGTACTGCCACGTCCCGCCCGGCTACGAGGGCGATGCCACGCGCCAGATCGAAGACCAGATCGAGCGCTTTGCCCCCGGCTTCCGCGACACGATCTTGGCCCGTCACGTCACGCGGCCGAGCGACTTCGAGGCCCACAACAGCAGCTACGTCGGCGGGGCGGTCACGGGGGGCGCGGCCCACCTCACGCAGCTGTTCACGCGGCCGGTGGCGCGGCTCGACCCCTACAGCACCCCCAACCCGCACCTGTTTTTGTGCTCCGGCTCGACCCCACCGGGCGGCGGCGTGCACGGCATGTGCGGCTTCTACGCCGCACAGAGCGCCATCCGCCGCCTGCACAAGGGCGTGCCGCTGATGGGCGCGTAGCCCCCGGAGAGTGGGAGGTTTGGGCGCGCCTCGAGTACACTCGGCGCGCTGCAAACATGGAATGGGGTGCTCG
>JBEGTL010000132.1:0-15921 GCA_041179425.1 Pseudomonadota bacterium
GTGCACGCGCTGGGCCTCAGCTGCGCGCCCGCCGTCGACCCATCTTTGCGCGAGCGCGGGGCGACGCCGCCCCCGCCCATACGCACCAACACCATCGGCAATGCGGTGGGTGCCCCGTTCGCGTTTGCGTGTCGTCCGGGACAGAGCATGCGCGCCTTACGCGGCCGTGCCGGAGCGCTGCTCGACGCGATCGGCATCGCATGTCGTGCGGACACGGCGGCGGGCGCCCGCTAGTCGAGTCAGGCGCCCAACTTCGCGCTGGATTCCCTTCAGGGTACCCGTGGTACCCTTGTCGACCATGGGGAGCCCGGTTCTTGGGATCGACCTCGGTACGACCAACTCGGTCGTGGCCGTGGCGACGAACGGCAAGGTTCAGGTGCTGCCGGATGCCGAGGGCAACAAGCTGTTCCCCTCGGTGGTCTCGTTTCACCCGAGCGGCAGCGTGCTTGCAGGCTATCCGGCGCGCGAGCGCAGGCTGGTCGATGCCGCCAACACCATCTACTCCATCAAGCGTCTGATCGGGCGCCCGTATCGGAGCGAAGAGGTGCGGCGCGCACACGAGCGCTTCCCGTTCGCCTTTCAAGAGGGTCCGACCGGCGGGCCCTTGGTGGTCGCTCGCGGCGAGACCTACACCCTGCCCGAGATCAGCGCCTTCGTGCTGCGCGGCGTGCGCGCGCAGGCCGAAGAAGCGCTGGGCGAGGCGTGTCGGCGCGCGGTCGTCACCGTGCCCGCCAACTTCAACGAGCTGCAGCGCTCTGCCACCAAGGCCGCGGGGAGGGTGGCCGGCATGGACGTGCTGCGCATCCTCAACGAGCCCACGGCCGCCGCGCTCGCGTACGGCTGCGGCGGCGCCAGCAAGCGCGAGCGCGTCGCGGTCTACGACCTCGGTGGCGGCACGTTCGACATCACCATCCTCGACCTGGCTGGCGACGTGTTCGAGGTGGTGGCCACCGCCGGCGACACCTTCCTCGGCGGCGACGACATCGACGTGCTCGTCGCCGACGACATGGTCGCGTCGCTGCTCGCCCAGCATCGCTACGACGGTCGCGGCGACCTGCAAGCGTACGAGCGCCTGCGCGCCGCGGCCGAGTGGGCGAAGTGTCAGCTGTCTTCCACCGAAGACGTCGAGCTCACCGTCGAAGAGATTGGCTACGGCGCCGGGGGTGCGGCCATCGACCTTCGTTTTGCGCTGTCTCGCGCCAAGCTCGAGAGCATGACGCACGCCCTGCTCGCACGGACGTTCGACGTCTGCGAAGAGGCGATGCGCCTCGGCAACGTGCGTCCCACCCAGATCGATCAAGTCATCCTGGTGGGCGGCAGCACGCGGATGCCCAGCGTGCGAGCCATGGTGGCCGAGTACTTTGGTCGTCAGCCGCTGGTCAACATCGACCCCGACCTGGTGGTTGCGCAGGGCGCCGCCATCCAGGGCGCCGCGCTCGCCGCGCAGCCCGAGGCCGAGAAGGCGGCCGCCGGGTCCACTGCGATCGGGCGCGTCGCACTGCGCAAGATGCCCGCGCCCACGGCCGGGCTGCCGGCAGAAGCAGCGGCCAAGGCAGGGCCCGCCTTCCAGCCCAAGCGTGCGCCGACGCTGCTCGGTTTGTCCGCGCTCGACGGGGCCAAGGCGCTACCGACGCGCGGACCCAAGTTGCCCACGCACACTGTCGAGGTCGAGCCCGACGACCTCTTGCCACTCAGCACCATCGATGCCGACTCGCTCGGGGCACTCGACCTGCTCGACGAGATCGAGCTCGGTTCGGCGCCGCTCGCACCGGCGAAAAAAGCCGGCAAACACGACGACCACGGCGTCGACCTCGACAGTCAGCCCGTGCTCGACACCATCGCGCTGACCGACAACCAGGCGCCATTGCTGCTCGACGTGACCCCGCAGACCTTACGCATCGAGACCGTGGCGGGCTTCACCGAGGTGGTCATCGAGCGCAACGCCGCCATCCCGGTCGAACAGAGCCGCATCTTCACGACGAGCCAAGACTTTCAAGAGGCCGTCCGCGCACGCGTCTGCCAGGGCGAGTCGCGCAAGCTCAACGAGAACCAGGAGCTCGGCTCGCTCGAGCTACACGGCCTCAAGCCCACGGCGCGCGGCAAGACCAAGATCGAAGTCACGTTCGTGATGGACGCCGACGGCACGCTGCAGGTGCGTGCGCGCGACATGTCGACGGGCAGTGAGCAAAGTATCCGCATCGACCTGGTCGGCGCCGTGCGGGCCGACGAGATTGCGCGCATGCAGCAGCGCCAGCAAGCGCTGGTGGGCTGACGATCATGGCCGACACCGAACCCGATCCGCTCGAGGCGCTCGACTACTACACGCTGCTGTCCATCGACGCGAGCGCGACGCCAGACGACGTGCGGCGAGCGTTCCACCGCTTTGCGGCCAAGTACCACCCGGACCGGTTCTTGTCGGTGGGCGCCGGCGCGAGCAAGGTCGAGCGCGCCAACCAGATCTATCGGCGCGGCGCGGAGGCCTACAAGGTCCTCACCGACGGGCCTCGTCGCAAGCTCTACGACGTGCAGCTCAGTCAGGGCAAGGTGCGCTTCGACGCCAACGCCGAGGCACCCCCCGAGCCGACGCAGCTCAACAAGTGGCCCATCAAGGTGAAGAGCCCCATGGCGCGCCCCTTTGCCACCAAGGCAGAGCAGGCCTACAAAGCGGGCGACTGGGGAACGTGTAAGGTCAACCTGCGGATGGCGCTCTCCAAAGACGCAGGAAATGCGCAAATTGCCCTGCTTTTGGTCGAGGTCGAGCAGCACCTCGTGCCCCGCCAGTAGCGTCTGCTAGAGCGACGGTGCGGACGCCGCGAGGACGTCGTCGATCACCGGACGCAGTCTCATGGCGCCGTGCGTCGAGAGATGATGGTGATCGAAGTAGAGCGCATATCCGTCGAGCGCGACGACGGTACGCCCTGTCGGGCCGCGCAACGCGGACGTCGGGTCGACAACGTGCACACCCTCGTTCGAGAACGACTCGAGCACTGCGTTGACGCGCGCGTTCAACTTGCGGTGCTGCGCCAGCGGGATGCTCAGCGTGGCTACGTCGCCACCGACGGCCGCAGTGCGCGCGAGCGCGATGGGGACGTCGAAGCTCGGCACAGGCACGTCCTTCATGAGGAACACCTCCGCACCAGCGTGCCGCAACACACGCACGGTTTCTCGGAGCGACGCCTCGAGCTTGCCGGCTGGCTCGTCGCGGTAGCTGGACCAAAAAGCGGTCAACAAGACGCGCTTGACGCGGTGATTGGCGACGAAGTCGGCGACTGCTTGGTTGTACTGAGGGGCCTGTTCGCGAAGGGAGAACAGGTTCTCGGCTGGAAAATCGAGCAGCGGAGCCGTCGCAGAGTGGGTTGCGCCCGTGCAGCGAAAATGGTGCTCGCTGCAACACATGTCGACGGCGTGGAGAATCGACATGGCATGGCTGTCCCCCCACACCAAGAGCTCGATCGGGAGGCCCTGGTCCGGCTGCCCGAGTCCGATCAGCTCACCGCTGCGTGCCGACTCGAGCAGGAGCTCGACACGAAAGTCCGAATCCGACTTCCCCTGTGCATAGCGCAATACATCTTCTGACCACCGAGACGGCGCTCCTCCCGAGGCCGACAGCGCCAGGCCGACCACGATGCCGGCTCCCACGCTCGTACCGACGGCGGCGAAGAAGTGGCGTTTGTGAGTCAGTACGGAGCGTCGACGGAGTGGCTGTTCGACATACTTCCAGGTCAGCCAGGCGAGCCCTGCGCTCAGGAGGAGGAGCGCCACACGGTCGCCCGTGCCGAGCCGAGGAACCATGTAGCCTGCGTAGACGAGCAACGGCCAGTGCCACAAGTAGAGCGAGTACGACAGCTTTCCGACAGAGGCCAGCGCAGGCGACGCAAGCAGCCGGCCGGTCAGAGTGAGACGTTGCCGATTGCTCACGAGCACCGCCCCAGCACCCAAGCACGGTAACAGCGCAGCCTCGCCAGGGAACGCGGTGTTCTCCGTGTAGAGGAGGGCGGCGCTCAGGATCGACGCCAATCCGACGAATGCCAGCAGCTCGTTGGTCCAGCGATGCTCGCGCGTGAGCTCGGGACGCACCGCGATGGTCGCTCCAATCAAGAGCTCCCACGCGCGCGTCGGAAGCAAGTAGAAGGTCGCTGAAGGATGAGCGCGCACGCCGTGAACACTGCAAACGAAGGACACGAGTGTGGCGGCGGCCAAGGCGTAAAATCGGCTGTCCTTCGAGACGCGGCGCAAGACGAACAGCAACAACGGGAGGCAGAAATAGAACTGCTCTTCAACGGCGAGCGACCAGGCGTGCAAGAGCGGTCTAGCTTCGTCGACCGCGAAGTAGTTCAAGTCGCGCCAGAAGTAGATGTTCGCGACGAAGGCTTCTTGGGCAACGACGGACCTACCCAAGTTCACGAGGTCCCTTGGAAACAAAACGAACCAACCAACCACCAGCGTGGTGAAGACCACCACGGTGGCAGCCGGCGCGATACGCCGCAGCCGTCTCTCCCAGAACTTCACGAAGGAGAAGTCAGTGCCGTCGTGCAGGATCAAGCCGGTGATCAGAAAGCCCGAGATCACGAAGAACACGTCTACGCCCACGTAGCCGCCAGTGACCCCCAATCCCGCGTGAAATAGCAGCACGGGGAGCACTGCCACAGTCCGCAGCCCGTCGACTTCAGGGTGGTAGCGGTGGACCATGATCTGCGATCGCGTCGTACTCCGGTTCGAACGAACGCGCCACGCTCAGGTCTGCGCTGTCCCGCGGCGACTGCGTTCGAACGCAGCGTTCCTCTCGGCAACTGTGGCGCAGCCTGCCCTCTCAAGAGAGCGGCAGCGGTATCAGTACCAGATCACAGAACGTGGTCGTGCAGGTCTCGTGCGAGTAACTCGCTCGTGCGGGCGGCGAGTGCCATGGCGGTGAGCACCGGGTTCTTCTCGGGACCGGTCGTGAACACCGATGAGTCCGCCACGGCTACATTTGGGACGCCGTGGATGCGGCACTTGGCGTCGACGACGCCGTACCGCGGTGAGACATGCATGCGGCACGTGCCCCCGTAGTGGACCGAGCTGCCGGGACTTTCGATCGTCCAGTCGTTGAGGCGAGGCTCCCAGCCCGCGAGCCGGAGGACCTCCAGCAGCTCGTCGCGCGCGCGTTCGAGGGTCTCGTACACCTCGCGAGGGTACTCGAGGCTGACCAGGAGCTGGGACTGACCGCCATTCGTGGGCTGGTCGGGGTCGAGCGCGACGAAGTTCTCCGGTCGCGGAACCATGGTGCCGAAGACCGTGAAACCAACCTGCCGCGAACGTCCAGGATGCCCCTGGAGCGCGCTGCGCACGAGCGCGGGAGCACCGCACCACTGCATGCATGCTGCCGCGTACAGCGGCTCGGACCGTTCGAGCGATTGCCGGGTGAGATAGCTGGCGGGGTGGATGGGGACGGCGCGAGGCAAGTCGACCACCACCTTCGCGAGCGGATGATCGTGCAGGTAGCGACCCAACACGCCGTGCTCGTTGCCGAGACCCGCGGGGAAGTCGGCGCTCGAGGACTGCAACAGAATCTGCGCGCTATTCACTGCGCCAGCCGCGACCACCACCGCGCGGCACCGGACGCGTTCTTGTCTCCCGGTCAGGGTGTTGCGATAGCAGACCGCGACGACGCGTTTGTCCTGTGCCGACCATTCCAGCCGCTGCACCTGTGCGTCGTAGAGCACCGCTAGCTCGCCGGCGTGTACGGCTGGCAGCACGAGTTGTGTGTAAGCGTTGAAGGCGGTTCCACTTCGTGTAGCCATGGTGGCGCTGCCGTTGGCGTACGGCATCACGACGACGGACCGTTCCAGGGTTTCGGCCGCGCGTACGACTGGGTCCCACTCGCGCGAGAGCTGCCAGCGATGTTTGGGTCGTCCGTTCGGAACGTGCGGCGTCTCGCGTACATCGCCTGCGATACCGAGTAGCGGCTCGACGCGATCGTACCACTGCGCCAGGTCCGCGTAGGACACTGGCCAGGTGTGCGCCTCACCTGCCCGCTCGGCGTCGCGGAAGTCCTCGTCGGCGAAGCGAGGCACCGCACACGACCAGTGGTTAGAGAGCCCGCCTGGCGCTAGCTCTTCGAATAGCTTCATCGCGGTATCACCAATCGCGGTGAAGTCAGGCCGCTGTTGCAATGGCGGCCTACGCTTGGCAAACGTGAACCCCCTGAGGCGCGCCGTGAAGCCGAGCGGAGCCTCTTTCGATCCCGCCTCGAGGATCAGCGTCTCGATGCCTGCCTTCGCCAGGAACAGGGCCGCCGCGGCGCCGGCGGGGCCGCTCCCGATGACGACGACAGGTCCAGAATTCTTCACGTTTTCGACTTGCGACCTCGTTCCGTTCGCAGGCAGCGCGTCATGGTAGCAGGTGAATCGAACGCACCCCGCGAATTGAGACGCATCGGCGATCGTTGCTCGGCCAACAAGCGAGTACGAGCCCCTCGACTGGCGCGCCGAACTGAGAATAATGCGGCATCCCGGTCTCTCAGGAGTACGACGCTGGCGATGCTGACCTCCGAACAACGCGAAGACGTGCGACGCGCGGTCGCATGCGACGGCTATGCGATCTTGCGCAACATCGTACCCAGGCCCCGAATGCAACAGCTGCGCGACGAGCTGCACGCGGAGTTCGGGCGCGCCCGCGCTTCCGGTGAGCTCTTCTCTGGCGGAGGCACGATCAGCGGCCACCTGAACTGTTTCCCGGGGGCGCAGTCACGATTCGTGTACGACACGCTGCAGGAACGGGAGGTGATCGGTCTGGTGCGTCAGATCTCGCCACAGGCGACACGCATGCCGAACATCGGCTGCAACTTCAACCTTCCGGGTAGTAGCGCGCAGAACAATCACATCGACGGCTACGCCTCTACCGCCTTCATGATCGTCAACGTCGCGGTCGTCGACACGACGGTCCGTAATGGCGCGCTCGAGCTGACGCCCGGCTCTCACCTCAAGGAGTACCGGTATCATGAGTTCGTGCTGGCCCGTCGGCCCGCGCGACGCATCGAGATGAACGTCGGTGACGTCTTGATCCGATCCTCCGCGCTCTGGCATCGAGGCATGCCGAACAAGAGCCACGCAGTGCGTCCGATGCTGGGATTCACCTGGGAGGAGGGTGGAAGTGAGCTCGAGGATTCGTATACCGTTCACGACGGGAAGATCCGCTTCTTGCCCAATCGGTACACGCTCGATCTTGCGGGCAGGGTGCGCGAGCGCGCGTTCGCCGCGCTGCCTGCGCTCGGCTCGAGCTACCTGTTCGTGCGCTCGCTCCTGAGCTGACGAATGCTCAGACCCAGATTCGCTCGCGCCGATGCAATCAGGAGTTCGCGCGTGCTCACCGACGGACTCGCGATCAGCAAAGACCAGCCTAGCCAGCTGTACCTCGATCTTGTCAAGCGTTGCGTTTGAACCTGCCGTACGTGGACGCCGAGTTAAATCCGATCTAGCCCAATGGAATGCTCCGTAGCCCGGTGCTGCGCGCGTTCGAGGCGGGCGGCGTCCAGCTCGCGCACAAGCGTCATGGTAGCTACAAGAAGTGCTTCGATGGCGCGGATAAGTCCGATGCGGCGCACTCGATGCTCAGCATGTCGCGGCTCGACATCGTTCAGCACTGCGTCGAGACGGTCCTTCGCGAGGGAGTGCCGGGCGATCTCGTCGAGACCGGCGTCATGCGTGGTGGTACGGTGATTTTGTGTGCGCGATCCAGAAGGCGCGTGGCACAATGGACCGCAGAGTGTGGGCGGCGGACTCGTTCGAAGGTCTGCCTTCGCCGAACGTGGAGGAGTACCCTGATGACGACGGCGCCGCCTGGCACTTGCGCCGGCTGACGGAGGTCTCGGTCGAGCACGTGCGCCACAACTTCGACCGCTATGGCTTGCTCGACGAGAGTGTGCAGTTCCTTCGTGGTTGGTTCCGCGACACGCTGCCCACCGCGCCCGTCGAGCGCATCGCGGTGTTGCGCCTGGACGGCGATCTGTACGAGTCGACCATGGGAGCGCTGGTGCCGCTCTACCCCAAGCTCTCGCCGGGCGGCTTCCTGATCGTCGACGACTACAACTTGCCGGCTTGTCGCAAGGCGATCCACGCCTATCGCGACCGGGAGGGCATCGAGGACGAGCTGGTCCGGGTCGATGACGCTGCCGTGTACTGGCGGAAGTCCCGCGACTGAGCGACGAACGCTACTCGCGAAGGCGTCGAGGATTGTCGCCGACGACGCGCGCAGGGATGCCGACGGCCACCTTGCCCGACGGCACGTCGTCGACCACCACCGCGTTCGCGCCGAGGGCGCAGTCGTCACCCACCACGATCTTGCCTAGCACGCGCACCCCCGCGCCGATGATCGTGCCCGCGCCGATCATAGGGTAGCCCTGACGCTCAGCCTGGCCAATCGTGTTGTTGCCGAGCAAGAGGCAGCCGTCGCCGATCTTGGCGTCGCCGCCAATCACGGTTCCGACTGTGTGCATGAAGTACACGCCATGACCAAGCTCGGCGTCGTTCGAGATCTCGACGGCGAACAGCGCGGTCTCCATCAGCCGCACGAGCCGCCCGAGCACGGGGATGTGGTAGCGCCGCAGCCACTGACGAGTGCGAAACATCATCAGGAGGATGAAGCCGTCGCACGCGAAGAACGCCCACAGCGCGTGACGCAGCTCGAGTGGCCGATTGCAGGCCGCTAGGATCATCTTCAGGTCTAGCCAGATGTCTTTCACGAGCGACGCGCGGCGAGCAGCCATGGACCCTTAGACTCCGAAGTCGCGCAGCGTGTGCGTGAGTTGATCGAGTCGGCTGGCGCCCACGAGCGCGACCGAGACTCCTTCGACGCCTGTCACGTACTCGAGCGCTAGCTTTGCGAGCGGAATGCCGCGCGCCTCGGCGGCGGCGCGATGCACCGCGAGCTCGATCTTTCGCCGCTCTTCCTGCTCCGGCGACTGACAGTAGGTCTTGAGATCGATCTCCGGCTCCGGCTTCACGAGCAGGCCATTGGCCAGGCACTCGCGCGCGATGACCGCGACTCCCTTTCGGTGCGCCTGCGGTAGGATTGCCTGTGCGAAGCTCTGATCGAGCAAGTTGACGACTAGCTGGAGCGAAGCGACGCCGTCAACCGCGAGCGCCGCATGGGCGGCTTCGAGCGTATCGCAGGAGATCCCGAAATGGCGGACCTTCCCGGCCCGGCGGAGGTCTTCGATCGCGCGCGCCCACTCGCCTCGCTCCACCACTTCGGCGGTTGGACTGTGCAGCTGGAGCAGGTCGAGATAGTCGGTCCGCAAGCGTCGGAGGCTGCCCTCGACGGCGGAACGGATGTACCCCGGGGAAAAGTTCTGTTCGATCGAGCCGCGCACAGCCGACGGCAAGCTTGCTCGTTTGATGCGCAGTAAGCGGATCAGCGGTCGCACGATGGGCTTCACGCGCGCGATCATCCGCCGCTGTGTTGGCAGGCAGTAACCGACCTTGCTCGCGATGGCGACCTGTGCACGTCGGCGCTGAAATGCGCGGCCGAGGAGCATCTCGCTTTCGCCCTGGCTGTACATGTCGGCCGTGTCGAAGAAGGTGATCCCGCGATCGTGCGCAGCGCTCAGGAGCCGTATGAACTCTTTCGGATCGTTCTTGAAGATGCCGCCGATACGGGCACAGCCGAGCCCAAGCTCCGAGACGCGCAAACCCGTCCTTCCAAACGGTCGTTCATTCATATTCTGCAGCCCTACTCACAGAACCCCACGTGGGGGTGCTTATCATGCGTGGCTGTCGCAGACGAGGCGACGTATCTTCTCGTCCCGTGCCCAGCGCCCATCGAGACCGATCTCGTGTTCTTTTCATCTCGTCGCCAGTCGCCATTGGTGCAGACACGGCGACCCATCTTCTGTTGTTGCGTCACCTGTCACAAGAGCGTCTCGAGCTGCACGCAGCCGGTCAACCCGCAGGCGCTGGAGCTGGCAGCGCGCCGGCCTATGACGCGCTGGCGGCGATCCCTGGTGTCGCGCTCAAGCCGACCGACTTCGGGCCCTCTCTCTCCGATCTGTCGCCGCTCGCAAAGCTTTCGGGAGCGACGCAGCTGCTCCCGGCCGCCGCGAGTCTATTGGGGCTCGCGCGCTACATCCGCCAGCATCGCATTCAGATCCTGCACTCCACCGACCGGCCGCGGGACGCGATCGCCTGTGTCGCGCTCGCTGCGCTCACAGGCGCGAAGTCCGTTGTCCACGTGCACGTGAAGTATGGCGATTGGATGAGCAGAGGTGTGAAGTGGGCGCTCGGACGTGCAGACGCGGTGGTGGGAGTGTCGGAGTATGTGGCGCAGTCTCTGAGACAGAGTGGTCGCTGTCGGCCCGAGCGGGTGCACGCAGTCCTCAACGCCATCGAGCCGTCTCAGTGGGACCCCATGCTGAGTCCACTGCCCGGACGCGAATCGCTCGGCGTGTCCGCCATCACGCCGCTGATCGTCAGCGTCGCTCGGCTCTTTCACTGGAAGGGGCACGCAGAGCTGATTCGTGCGCTCGCATTGGTCAAGCAGCAGCTTCCCACGGTCAAGCTCGCGATCGTGGGCGCCGACTATCCGGAGGGAAGCGGAACCACCCGCGACCTGACTGCACTCGCGCGGGAGCTCGGTGTGGCGCAAGACGTGATCTTTACCGGTCAACGGCGAGACGTCGCGACTCTCCTCGCGGCCTGCGATGTTTTCGCCCTGCCCAGCTTCGAGGAGCCGTTCGGACTGGTATTCGCCGAAGCTTCGGCGATGAAGCGGCCGGTGGTGGCGCTCGACAACGGCGGCACGCCGGAGGTCGTCGACCACGGCAAGGGCGGACTGCTGTCGGCTCCCGCGGATGTCGACGGCTTGGCGAACAATCTGTGCACCCTCTTGCGCGACCCGACGCTGCGCGCCCGCTACGGAGAGCACGGGCGCCAGCAGGTTGAGCTGAGGTTTACGCCGGCACGCCTGGCCACTGACTTCGCCGCGTTGTACGCGCGCCTGTTGAGCGAGGTGGCGTAAGGCTACCGCCTCGCGCGTACCTGTTTCCAAGCACTGCCGCACGGCGCGGAAGGTCGACTGCGTAGTGATCGAACCAAATCGTGCAAGCCTGGCGACCTCGGGTTGCTTCGTGTGCCGTGGGTGTTGAGGGCTGCCAGCGCGGCCGCGATCAAAGGCAGCTTGCGAATGCCTGAGAGCCCACCGACAGCGCGAACCCAGAGTCCGCCGGGGTACCCGACGAGGTGAAGCACGCGACCTCGTTGACCTGCGCCGGGCCCGGGGAAGTGGACAGGGGAAGGGACGTGAGCTTGCAGTACCGGTCGCTTCGGTCTGCGACGACCGTGGCGAACGAGCCAAACGGCGGCAGGCGACCTTGGCGGACGAAGTACTTTCCGGAGCCCACTACGCGGCTAAAAACGCTGGTGTCACCGGCGCAGCTGTTCGCCGTGTCGAATGTAGAGCCATCAGGATTAACGCGGGTGTAGCCACCTACCCCTGCCAAGGGAATCGAGTCGCTTTTGGCCACGTTCAGCACAAATGACGAGGGCGAATCAACACCGAAGCGATCGCGACACCGCACCCAAACGATCGTCTGCCAGATGAATTCAGTCGCATCAATACTACAGCGTCGCGATGGAGTCATGGCGGTGACTTGCAGAGAGAGGGGTCGTGACAGCGACGAAGGCAGGAACACAAAATACAGACCGGTAGCATGGACCTCCGCGGTCACGGGGCCGGCGGCGAACGTAGACGGTGTCTGCGGCACGCCGAGCGCGCTGATCATCGTGTACGCGGCCCGCCCCAATGTTGGCGCGCGACCGTAGGAAACGTTGAAATCCGAGTCAGCTAACGCTCCCGTCGCGGATATGCAGGCCACGTGAACGGTTATGTTCGAGCCCACTATGGACCAGTCGCCATTGAGCTCGCATCGCGTTGCGTCCCGACCCATCGCCACGACTTGCGCCATGCCGCGGGATCCGGGACTAGCGCCGGCGGCAGGAATCCCGCTGAGCACGACGTCGTAGCGTCCCGCTGCGAGCCTCGTTGGTCCGATACCTCCTACCGTCGCGGAGCTTCGAACCAGAGCACCGCTTCGCGAGACCGTTGCAGAGACTTGAACACCTCCGCGCAACTCGGACTTCTTGACGGAGACCGCTTCGACTTCGCTATCATCGCGCTCCTCCTCCTCCTCCACGGACGCTGCACAGGACACGGACAACACGACCATCGCTGCGAAGCAGCCCAGTCTTCTAAGGCTCTTTTCCATGTTTAGTCAGTACGTACGTCCGGCCAGACCTTGCACTTCCCTGGCACAGAGGGCAGGGGCCGCTTTCAACAACCCGCTGGGTAGAGGATGCCTTGGCGTTGTGACATTCGCGCGCTACATCTCAGCGACGCGCGCGCTCATGGACAACAAATCCCGCGACTATCGCGAAGGCGTACTACTGGCCTTCATACTGGTGCTCGCCGTTGTCGTGCGCCTTTGGAACATCGACTTTGGCCTGCCCAACGAGCACGTGCGCCCCGACGAGCGGCACCTGATCGGCTTCACGCTGACCATCGGGGGCAACAAGCTCAACCCCGGGTTCTTCAACTATCCAAGCCTCTACCTCTACTCGCTGTTCATGGCGTACGGCGCGTACTTCGCGATCGGTCGCCTGACCGGGCATTTTTCGTCCGCCCAGGACCTCGTGAACGAGTACGCGCTCGCCCCATCGGCGCTGTACCTGATCGACCGCGTGCTCGTGGCGCTGCTCGGCACGGCGACCGTGTTTCTCGCCTACTTCATCGGCAAGCGCATCGCGAACGCACGCGTAGGGCTCATGGCGGCGCTGCTGCTCGCACTCTCGTACTTGCACGTCCGCGAATCGCACTTCGGCACAGTCGATGTTCCGCTCGGCTTCATGACTACGCTCGCGTTGGCTTTCATCCTGAACGCGGCGCGCACCGACTCGCTCAAGTCGCATCTCTGGGCCGGTCTGGTGTGCGGTCTCGCCGTCTCGACCAAATACAACGCCATCGTGTTGCTCGCGCCGCTCGCGTTGCTTCATGCACCGCTGTTCGGCCATCAGCTCGCATGGAAGCGGGCGCTCACCGTGCTCGGCGCGGCTTCGTTCATGGTCGTGCTCGGGTTCTTGGCGGGCACTCCGTTCGCCGTCTTGGATCACCAGGCATTCCTGCGCGACACGAGCTACGAGCTCTTCGACAAGCTTTCGAAGCCGGCGAGCCCCGACTACGGCCCGGGCTGGATCTACTCCTTGCGCGTGACCCTGCCGCTTGGTCTCGGTGTTCCCCTCTTACTGTTGTCGGTGGTGGGGGTCGCCGCACAGCTGCGCGCGCGGCAGCGTGCTGCCGTGTTGATGCTCAGCTTTGCCGTGGCTTACTGGCTGGTCATGGGCAAGGCGCACTTGGGGTTCGTGCGCTACTCGGTGCCTCTGGTGTCGACCCTTGCAGTGTTCGCCGCGCTCGGAATCGATGCGCTTGCTCGTTACGCCTCCGGGCGCCTGGACCGCGGCGCTCCTTCCTCGCGTAGACCTGTCTACGGCGCGACCTGCGCGGTCTTGATCGTGGTCGCGCTCGCCATCCCTACCTACCGACTCGTCCGCTGGAATACGTTGCTCGGCGAGGTGGACACACGCGTGCTCGCGGGAGAATGGATTCACGGCAACGTGGCCCCGGGCACAGATGTCGGGCTCGTAGGCTCTCAATACATGCGCCCCGAGCTCTTGAGCACGCTCGAACAAATGCGCCGAGCGTCGCCCGAGACGCAAAAGCAAGGCCGCAGCCTGCGCACGAGCATCCTCATGCAGCATGTGGAGCGCGATCATCCGCCTACCTACGAGACGTACTTCTTCGACGGAGCATGGCGCGACGCAATGGATCCCGAACACGTGGCGGAGCGTGCACCTCGCTACGTCGTGGTGCCGGAGCACCCGCTCGTCGGTGCGCTGGGAAGCGTCGTGCCCGTGCTCGGCCCCGAATACGCCCTAGCGGCCAGGTTTGACGGGTGCTCTCCGTGTTCTGACGATGCGGTATTCGACTGGTGGGATGCCTTTTTCCTCCCTATCTCGGGCTTTGCGGGCACTGTGCGGGGCGGCCCGAACTTGCGCATCTACGCGCGGCTTCCGTGACTGGCGGTTGCTGCGGGGAGGACGGCACGGAGGCACCCTCGCGCATTGCGAATGCTCCCCCGCTATAGTAACAAGCCGACCGATGATGCGTTGCCCTCATGCCTCGAGCCGCGAGATCGTTCGGCGAATGCAAGCGGCTCGCCCGTGCCATCGAGAGCCATGTGCGCCATGAGCCCGCGTCCCATCGCTTACGTGATGGAGCAGACCTTGGGTAGCATCACGCACTACCTCAACCTGAGGCGCGCTGAGTCAGAGCGGGGGGTGCCAAATCGGTGGCTCCCGATCACGTACGAGCCGGGTCGACTGCCATGGACCGTGCGCGGAAGTTGGCTGGCGCGTCGCGCTCTGGCGCCAATCATCGACGATGTCGACGGTGTCTTCATCCACACGATGACGCTCGCACCCGCCTTGGTCGATTTGTTCCACAAGAAGCCAGTCGTGATCTCGAGTGACGGACCGGCGATGGCAAAGCTCGGAATGCGCGGGGCCTACGGCGACCCTGCCGAACATCGTTTGGCACGGCTGGCCAAGCGCGAGCTCTACCGTCAGGTGTTCAAGCGCGCGGCGGGCTTCGTCGGCTGGTCGCACTGGGCCAAGGATTCTTTCGTGCGCGACTATGGGTGCTCCGAGCGCGACGTCGCGGTGATTCCGCCGGGCGTCGACCTCGATCTCTACGCTCCAGGCGACCGCGACCACCCGCTGCCCCGTATCTTGTTCGTGGGCGGCGACTTCGAGCGCAAAGGCGGCGACCTCGTGCGCGAGGTGTTCCGAAAGCACCTTCGCGGTCGCGCCGAGCTCGTCTTGGTCACCCGCGACGACGTGTCGGAAGAACCCGGGGTCACCGTTCACCGCAATCTCGGCGCCAACTCCGCCGAGCTGCTGAACCTCTACGCGACCTGCGACATCTTCGCGCTGCCGACGCGAGCAGACTGCTACTCGCTCGTCTGCATGGAGGCGCTTGCAGCCGGAATGCCCGTCGTCACGACGCGGGTCGGCGGAATCCCCGATCTGGTGGTGGAAGGGAAGACGGGTCACCTCATCGAAGTCGATGACGAACAGGCCCTGACCGCCGCACTCTCGTCGATCGTGCTCGACTGCGACAAGCGGCGCGAGATGGCGATCGCAGCGCGCGCCGACGCGCTCGCTAGGTTCAGCGCATCCGCCAACGCCAAGGCACTGTTCGACTTCGTTCGCGCTCGTTGTTAGTCCGCGCTCGCTGCTACAGGTAGGATTGCCACCATGACGCAAACGCAGTCCGTTGGGCCAGACAGCCGGGGAAGTCTGCTCGCGCTGTCCCTGATTGTCGTCGCTTCGCTCGGTTGTCAGCGGAGCTACTTCGGGAGCGGCGAGTCTACTGAGCAGGCGCGCACGAGCACCGGCCCGCGGCCAACTAGTGCGGAGCCACCGCCCACGAGCGGCCCGCAGCGCGCTGCGGCCGAGCTCGCACCACCGCCGCTCGCGTCCGGCACGATTGTTCGGCCCGGCAATCCCGGTGCGGCAGACGTGATTTTCGAGATCGACGCCAACGAGGGACGGAAACCGATCTCCCCCTTTGTCTACGGAATGAACGGGGGCGTCGTCGCCCCGTTGCAATGGGGGGTCATTCGCAGTGGAGGGAACCGGCTCACTGCCTACAACTGGGAAAACAACGCGTCCAATGCCGGGTCGGACTACCTATTTCAGAACGACTCGCTCATCGACACGAGCAATTCGCCTGCGAGATCGTTGCTACAAGGCATAGACGCAGCGATCGGAGTGGGGGCCGCCAGCATCATCACCCTGCCAAACGTCGACTATGTCGCGGCGGACAAGAATGTCG
>JBEGTL010000133.1:0-15840 GCA_041179425.1 Pseudomonadota bacterium
TCTCGAGGGCGGTTCGAGCAGACACCACCGCGGCACTGGCACGCTGGGTCCGCTCTTCGTCGAAGTTCGCGATCAGCTGGTCGAGCGCCCGCGCCGTGGTCCAGGTGGGGTCGGCTGGAGCACCCAGCACGTCGAGGCTGCGCTCGCGCAGTGGCTCGTCGGCTGCGTCGCCGAACAGCCGAGTCGTGCGTCGCGCGGCCTCGCGCACGTCGGGCCGCGTGTCGTCGAGCAGCGCCACGACCCAGCGCGTGCTGCTTCGGTCGCGAGAGCCGTCTGCGTGGGCGCTCGTTGCCTGCGCTGGCGAGGCGTGGCTCGCACCGGCGCTGTAGGCATCGCCTGCCGCAACGATGCAGGCCGCCTGCAGATCGCCTTCGGGCTGGCTGAACAGCCGCTCGTCAGTTGCGGTGCCGAGCGCGCTGAGGCTCTCTTTGGCGAGCTTTTGGAGCGCGGGCCGTGGATCCCCGCGGTGGCGCAGGTAGGCCGGGATGAGCAGCTTGCCGAGGCGCTTGCGCTCACGCACCGCCTCCGGGCGGAACAGCTTCGGCTCGAGCGCGAACAGTTCGCTCACGATCAGCTGGGTCGCCGCGAGCGAGTGTTGCGCCTCGAGCGCGCGCAACAAGGCCACCAGCTCACAGGCGAGCAGCGTGGGCGGTGCACGGTCGTTGTCGAGCGTGCGCGGGATGCCGCTCGCGAGGTCGTTGGCGGGGCCCCCGGCCTGTTTGCGCAGCGTCTGCAAGGCCTCGCCCAAGGTCTTGGGCGCAAGCTCACTGGCGATCGCGCGTAGGCGTTCGCGGATGACGGGCAGCGCCTCGCCGCCCAGCTCCATCAGCGCAGTCAGCGATGACTCCCGCACGTCGGGCTGCTCGCTGCCGAGCCCGCGGCGCATCGCGAGCAGCTCCGCGTACGTAGGAACGAGCTCGTTGGCCGTCCCCGTCGCGACCGGCTGATGCGAGGCTTCGTCCTCGGCTCCCTGTGCGTGCGCTGCGGCGGGGAACAGGCCTCCCGTGCACGCGCGCAGAGACAGCGGGGCAGCCAGCGCGACGATGCACAGCCCGAGGCGCGGGCCGGCGCGGTTGCTCGTATCTCGCGATGGCGTGGTCGTCATGCCGACCTTCGCGAAGCCGCGCTCGCGTCGCGAGCCTGACGTGAAGTCGCGTCGCGAGCCTGACGTGGAGCCGCGGCTGTCACGCGGCCCTCACGCCAAGATCCGGAAGTCGGCGAACTCCCCGGTGTAGCTTCGCCACCTCGTTTCGGCTTTGTCGACACGCGCAGTCGCCGGGCCGTGTTGGGCCCAGGACAAGAAATCTTTGACCTGGTCTTCTTCGCCCTCCACCACGCCCTCCACGCCGTTGTCGTGACGGTTTTTGACCCAGCCGGTGAGGCCGAGCCGCTTGGCCTCGCGCTGGGCAGAAGCTCGGTAGTACACACCCTGAACGCGTCCGCGCACGATCAGGTGCAAGCGCTTTTGTCCCATCTCTCGTTCCCTCTGTACCTCTCGGGCTCCCCTGTACGCAACTTCGCCGAGGCGCCTGCGGGCCAGTCGTGCCACATGGCCGTGCACGGGACCCCGCAGCGAGCTCGGCGCGTGGCCGGGTCCGGGGTTGCTATGCAGGGACCGCGCGCTATGTTGTCGACCCCGCTGCTCCTATTCCTCGGGGCGAGGCCTGTTTTCGCGATTGAAACCAGGCAATTGCCCTGTATCGGCGCGACCTAGTCGTCGCCCGACGGGGTCCTCCGGAGTGGCCGAGACTGGAAGGAAGCCGCTATGAAGCCCGAAATCCATCCCGAGTACAAAGACGCGACCATCACGTGTGCCTGCGGATCGGCCGTCGAGACGCACTCCACGTCCGGTTCGTTCTCGGTCGATATCTGCAGCCAGTGCCACCCGTTCTACACGGGCAAGCAGCGCATCGCGGACACCGCGGGTCGCGTCGAGCGCTTCCGCCGCAAGTACGGCAAGGAAGCCCCCAAGACCGAGACCCCCGCAGAATAACGTCGCGGCGTCGCTCGCAGGCCCAAGGTGGTGTGCGATGCCACCGTTCCGTGTCACGGCCGCGTCATGCTGGTAGCGTCCAGCCGGCCGCGACCTTACCTTGGCTGGATATGCCAGATTCGACGCGACCTTATATCGGTGGGCAGGCGGTCATCGAGGGCGTGATGATGCGCGCCCCGAAGTGTCTGTCCGTCGCGGTACGTCGTCCGGACGGCGCGATCGCCGTGCGTGAGGGGCCGCTGCGCGCGAAGCTGCTCACGGGGCCGTACAGCAAGGTGCCAGGCCTACGCGGCGTGCTCATGCTGTTCGAGTCGTTGTCGCTCGGCTACGGCGCGCTGCGCTTCTCGGCCGAGCAACAGCTCAGCGAAGAAGAGCGCGCGCAATCCAAGGAGAGTGGGGGCGCGGTCGGCGTCTCGGTCGCGCTCGCGCTCGGCATGTTCATCCTGCTACCGCAGGGCCTGACGTCGGGCTTGGCCAAGCTCATCGGCGCCAACTGGGACCTTACGTCGCCCATGTTCCATGCGGTCACCGGTGGCTTCAAGCTGCTGGTGTTCACGCTGTACCTCAGCCTGATCAGCATGGTGGCCGAGGTGCGACGCGTGTTTCAGTACCACGGTGCCGAACACAAGACGATCTTCGCCTACGAAGCCGGCAAGCCGCTGACGCTCGAGAACGTGCGCGCCGAGTCGCGCTTGCACCCGCGTTGCGGCACCACGTTCTTGGTGGTGGTGATCGCGGTCTCCATCGTGCTCGGTGCCGTCGTGTCGCCGCTGCTCTTGGGCAATGCACACGGTTTTTCGGGCTGGGTGCTGACCTTCTTGTTGCGCGTGGCGCTGCTGCCGTTGGTCGCCGCCATCTCGTACGAGCTGCAGCGCCTGTCTGCGCGCTACTGCACCACGGGTCCGCTGCGCGTCCTCTTGTACCCGGGCTTTTTGTTCCAAAAGATCACCACGCGCGAGCCCGACGACGCGCAGCTCGAGATCGCCATCGCCGCGATGGAGATGGCGCGTGTGCGCGATGCCGCGCCGGGGCCGGCCGACGTCAGCGCGCCCGATCAACTGCACGTGTTTCCCACCTTCGAGAACCTGGGCCGAGCGATCGACGACATGACGATTGCGCGCGCGGCCGAGTAAGGCTTCATGCTCCCGCTACAGAAGCTCGAGTCCCTGACTGCGCGCTACGCCGAGATCGAAGAGCTGCTGTGTCAGCCGTACATTCTGTCCGACACCAGTAAGTACACTTCGCTCAACCGCGAGCGCGCCGAGCTGACCGAGCTGGTGCGCGTCTTTGCGCGTTACCAAGACGTGCAGAAGCAGCTCGTCGACGATCGTGTCGCCCTGTCCGATCCGGAGCTACGCGAGCTTGCCGAGCTCGAGATCCCGGAGCTCGAGCGCGAGGCCGAGGGGCTCACACAAGAGCTCAACTTGTTGTTGTTGCCGAGCGACCCCAACGACGCGCGCAACACCATGCTGGAGATTCGTGGCGGCACGGGCGGCGAAGAAGCTGCGCTGTTCGCTGCCGACCTGTACCGCATGTACACGCGCTACTTCGAGCGTCGCAACTGGAAGGTCGAGGTGCTGTCGGTGAGCGAAGCCTCGGCGGGAGGCCTCAAGGAGGTCATCGCGCTGGTGCGTGGCGACCGCGTGTTCTCGCAGCTGCGCTTCGAAGCCGGCGTGCACCGCGTGCAGCGCGTCCCCGCCACCGAGGCGCAAGGCCGCATCCACACCTCCACAGCCACGGTGGCAGTGATGCCCGAGGCCGAAGACGTGGACGTCGAGATCCGCGACGAGGACCTCGAGATCCAGAGCACGCACGCTGGCGGCCCCGGTGGTCAGCACGTCAACACCACCAACTCGGCGGTGCAGGTCTTCCACAAGCCTTCCGGCATCATGATCAAGTGTCAGGAAGAACGCTCGCAGCACAAAAACAAGGCGCGCGCGTTGCAGATCTTGCGGGCGCGTTTGCTGCAAACCGCACAAGACGAGCACGACAAGGCCATCTCTGACGAGCGACGCGGCATGGTGGGCACGGGCGACCGCTCCGAGAAGATCCGCACCTACAACTACCCGCAGAACCGTGTAACAGATCACCGGATCGGGCTGACTCTCCATCGCCTCGACGGGATTGTGGAGGGTGACCTTGACGAGCTTCTCAATGCGCTGCGACAGCATCACCAGGCAGCCCTGCTGGAGGCTCAGCAGAATCGGAGCTAAGACGTGAGTGAGATGTGCGCTCTCGACAAGAGCTCTTTGGCCGGTGTGGTGACCCGCTACGCCGACGCGTTCGTACCCACCGACTACGGTCGGATGCGGGTCATCGTCTATCACGAGTCGGGTACGCCTCACGAGCACTGCGCCATCGTGCACGGTGACGTGCAGGGCAAGGACCACGTCCTCATTCGTGTGCACAGCGAGTGCTTCACGGGCGAAGTCTTGCACTCGCTCAAGTGCGACTGCCGCGAGCAACTCGACTACGCACTGCGCGCGATCGTGCAGGCCGAAGCGGGCGTGGTCATCTACCTGCGCCAAGAAGGCCGCGGCATCGGCCTGGGCAACAAGATCCGCGCCTACGCCCTGCAAGACGAGCACGGGGCCGACACGGTCGACGCCAACCGCCTCCTGGGCTTCGACGACGACCTACGGCGCTACCACGTGGCGACCGCCATCCTGTCCGAGCTCGATCTGCGCTCGGTGCGCTTGCTGACCAACAACCCCGAAAAGGTCGAGGCTCTGCGCGCGGAGGGCCTCGAGGTCGAGAGAGTGCCGGTGCCCATCGAGCCTGGAGAGCAGAACGAGGGGTACCTCTCCACCAAGCGCAAACGGATGGGGCATCTGCTGTAGTCCGCGGGGCTGTGTCGGTGAGCTCGTGCTCGTGCTCGAAGTGCACGAGCACGACACAGAATCCTTACTGCACCGGACCCTTGGAGGTCTCGTGCTCCAGCGTGCCGAGCAGCCCTGCGACATAGCTGGTGAGCTTCTTGATGCGCTCGGGCACATCGAGCGTCTCCAGCAAGTCCTGCCTCGCGTCGGCGTCGGCCAGTAGCCGGTCGGCAAGCGTGTCGGCCACGTGGTGGGGCGGATCGTCGGGCTGCACGCCCAAGCTGAAGTCGGGGTGCGTGCGTCGCACGACCGCTCCGACCAACGAGGCCGTGGACATGAGCGTGGTCATGGTGTCGCGCGCGACCCGCTCGTTGCCGCGCTTTCCGTCGAGCAGCTCGGCGCGCGCACGGCGATAGGGGAAGTCGCCAGCGGGCAGCTCGTCGAGCTTGACCCGACTGAGGCCGCGCAGCACCAGGTTGAAGCGGCCGTCGGGCAGCTCTTCGTGACGCTCGACTCGCCCCACCGTGCAGATATCGTGGATGGCGGGCCGCCCGTCGTAGTCGGCTTCGTAGCCGGGCTTGAGCAGCGTGACCGCAATGGCCAACCTCCCGCGCGCGATGCAGTCCTTCATCAGCGCGCGGTAGCGCGGCTCGAAGATGTGCAGCGGCAGGTAGGTGCCCGGGAAAAAGACCGCGCGGGGAAGCGGGAAGACCGCGAGATCTTGGAGCCAGTCGACTGGGAGCAGGTGGGTTACCGACACCGAAGCTCGTTCCGTGCGAGATCTAGGCGGACAGCGTCTCCGCCGGACGGTCAAAACCAAGCCCGATGGCGGGCTGTGTAAGCGCGCCCGGAAAGGCGAACTGTCGTCGGGTGCACTGCCGGCGGACACACTGAACGTGAACACGCCGGCGCGTTTGCCCTGTGTGACAATAGCCCTGCCGGCGCATCTGGGTCAAACGCGTTTGGGCGCGAAGGGGGCATCCCACCGGCAGCTCGCCCCGCGGCGTAGGGCAGGGTTGCAGTGCCCGCAGGCCGCATTGCGGCGAAGTGTGAGTTGCGCAAAGCAACTTCGCGGCGCTCGGTGCGATAACCGGGTCGGCGCTCGCTGCGGGCCGAGGTAGATGGCTCGAGGCGGTCTGGCGCGTACGGCGATCCCGGCGCGGCTGGCGGCTGGTCTCGCGCGTACATCGATCGGTGTGCACGGGTCCCGTGCGAGCAAAGATGGAGGAGAGTTCATGAGTACAGCCATCAGGCCACCCGGGGGGCCCAGCACGGTAGCTGCCGCCGACGTAGGTTCAGCGTCCGAGATCGAGGCGACCGTCGAGGCCGGGAGCGCGTCGGCAGTCGACAAGGCCGGGGCCGCCGGCGCGGTTGCGCCTGCCTCGACCGAGCAGGTTCAGTCACCCACCGCCGCGCTGCTGGCACGTCTCGACGCTGGCGAGATCACGCGCGAGCAGGCCATCGAGTCGTTGATCAGCGAAGCCCTGTCGGCGCCCGGGGTCTCGCGTCTGGCCGATGCGCAGCGCACCGAGCTCGAGTCCATCGTGCGGGCCTCTCTGCTCGAAGACCCCACACTGGCGCGTTTACTCGGCTAAACGACGCGGGTTGCCGGCCTCTTTGGGCCGCGCACAAAAACCCGCGCGCTTCGACCTCGCCCGTCAGTGCAGGATGCCGGAGCTCTTCTGCTCGCGTAGGGCGGCGTACACCTCGGGCCCAAAGCGGCGCGACAGCTCGTCTTTGGCGATGGCTTTCTCGACCAGCAGCGCGACGACCTGCTCGATGACCTCGAACCGCACCGCGAGCCGGTAGTAGTCGTCTTCGGACACCTCGCCGGTGCGCTCGAGAGACTCGCGCACCAGGTTCTGGTCTTCGGGCAACAGAGCGAGTGTGCTGCCGTAGCCCTCGGCCTCGGCTCCGAGCACTGCTTCGAGCGCGCTCCCGATGGGGTTGAAGCTGAGAAAGCAGCGGTCGAACTCGATGCGGCAGTCGTCGAACTCGTCGCTGACCCAGTGCCAGCGGCTCGGGCCAAGCTGTCTGCGCACCACCTCGCCAAAGTACGCACCCGCAGCAGGGGCCACCAGGTTGATGATCTCGTCGCGCTCGACCCCCTGCGCTTCACGCAAGTAGTGGTCGAGAATGGGTAGCGTCTCGGGTGTGTAGTCGAGCTCGATGCGCAGGGCGCGCTTCACGAAGCGCACACACGAGTCTGCAAGATCGAGAACGACAGGAGGGGTGTCGAGCTCCGAAGGCGTCCCGGACATGGCCGAAGCATAGCGCGCCGTTGGGTAGACCGCGCATAATGGCGTGCAAGGCCGCAGATTGCGCGGCCGGAGGGGTGCATGGCAGCTGAGCAGGCAAAGCCACGCGGTGTGGGACGCGTGTCCGAGGACGACTTGCCCTACGCAGGAATGCCGGGCCGGACCCGCAGTGAGGCCGTGCAGGTGCTGATGGCCGACGGCTCGATCCGGTCCTTGTCCGCGTACGTCGCGATCGACGCCGTGGCCGACCCTGCGCTCGCTGCCCTGGCGCGCGCCGGCACGCTGCACCACGTCGCCGAAGGCGTCGAGCTCGCGCTGCCGTTCACGTATCACGACCCGGTGGCGCGCGTGTTCGTGCTGGTGTTGCCCGAAGGTCTGCGCCATCGAGCGCTGGCCCAGCGCGCCGAGGTCATGCTCGCGCTCGCGACCGACGCGCGGCATCCGGTCCCCGAGTACGTGCGCGATGTCGAGCTGGTGGTCGGTGTGCGCGGGCTCGCAGCGCGGCTCGAGACCGGCGCGACCAAGTTGGTGCTCGTCGATGCCGATCGCGCACAGGTCGAGAGTGCACGGGCCTTGGCCGATCGCGAGCGCGAGCTCGAGCAGCGAGAGCGGCTGATCGACGCGCGCGAGAGAGCGCTGCACACGGTGGCGCCGGTGTTGGCTCCCATCCACGAGAGCGACGTCGAAGAGCTGTACGATCACGACGAGCCGGACGACGACCTGTACGAGCCCGAGGCGAGCGAGCCCCCCGACGAACACAGCGCCGAGCTCGAAGAAGTCGAAGACCTCGACGACGACGACGCCGATCTAGAAGACGACGAGGAAGACGACGAAGAGGCTCGCGAGGTGAGCGACGTCGAAGAGCTCGGGCCGTTTCAGGAGACGAGCTACGTCGGCGCGATCTACGACCCTGCACTGGCGCCTCCCGAGGAGCATGCGTTCGCGCTCGGGCTCCAGCTGTGGCTCACCGAGGGACAGGGAGCCGCCTGGCTGTTCGTACGGGGACGGCCTGGCTCGCGCCGCCAAGACTCCGAGCTGGAGCTGCTGGTACAGCTCGACCCCACGCTCGACGTGCCCGTGGTGCTGATCTCCCTGGTGTTCGACGTCGATGGATCGCCCGAGGTTCGGCGGGGCGTCGTGGACCCATTCGTGCCGGCGCAGCTGCGCGCACTGTCACTGCTGGCACAGCACTTCGAGGTGCAGCTGGTGGCCGTGTCGACGTTCCGTTCGCGCGCCGAAGACCCGCACGCTTCGACCCGGGACCACGAACACTTCGCGACGCTGCACACGCCTCGCGAGGGCAACGTGCGGGCGGTCCTCGAGGTGCTGGAGCGAGCCGGCGCTCTCGAGCGCAGCGTGTGGGAGCGCGCACGCGACGCGGTGCTCGCCTCGCCCCCGCCGTGGCGCGATCTCACCCACCCCTTTCAGCACGAGCTGAGCGCCGATGCTCCGCTCACTGCCACCGAGGCGGCCGTTCAGCTCGACGAGCTCGGCGAGTGGCTCTTGCCCGACAAACGAGCGCGTGTGCGGCTCGCGCTGTGTGTCCCCGATGAGCTGGTCGATGACCGCTATCGTATCGGCATCGGTCACGCCCTCGACTGGGGGCTCTCGTTGTCCCGCGAGTTGGCGGCGCGCGCGCTCGAGCTGGGCATCGAAAAAGACGAAGGCGCCCTGCTCACGCGGCGCATCGAGGGCCTGTGTCGCACCTCGCGAGAAGCAGACCTGGGCGGCCTAGAGCAAGGTGTCTTGCGGGCCGAGTGGTCCGACGCCCTCGAGCAGGCCGCACGGCTGGGTGTCAGCCTGAGCGACGACGCCCGCGAGCTCGCGCTCAAGCACGCAGGTGAGCGGGCCCTGGTGCACGCGACCGCGCTTTCCGATACGCGCGACGCCTCACTCGATTCGGCGCGCGAGAAGGTCCTGGCCGACCCACCCGATCGCGAGGCCTTGGAGGCATTGCTGACGCGAGGCGGCTATCGAGACGTGCTCGACGCATGTCGGCTGTCCCACAAGCTGCCGCCCGACGCTGCGGGTAGCTTATTTTCGCACGTCGCGCGGCGGGTCGACCCCGTCGCGCTCGACGCCCTGCTGACGTTGTTGGCTTTCTCCGAGCCTTTGCTGGTGCGAGCCGGCGCTGCACTGGCGCTTGGCTCTCGCCGCGCCGTAAATGCCCTCGACGACCTGGTGGCGCACGTGGGCCGGGAGGGGGAAGCTGATTTTCCGGTGTTTGCGCTCGCCCTGGGCCGCTATGGTGCCGGAAGCTTCCGGGCGATTTCTCGTGCGATGAAGAAGCACGACGTCGATCCGGAGCGAGCTGCACTAGTCTATGCTCATCTCGCGCTGCACGGGGCGCGGGCGCAGGTTCGCGCCAAAGCCCGTGGACGCGAACCTACAGAAGCTCAGCTTGCGGAACGCGCCTTAACGCTTGCTAGTGAGATGAAAGACGGAAAAAAGCCCGCTCTTGTCCTTGAGCAGCAAGCCTCATTGACAGTATTGTGTGAGATGTTCGACCAGTCCTGTCGCGACACCGTCGGCTAACGTCGCAAGCTTGAATGTGCACATGGACACGTGTCCATGGACACCCACGCGCTCCTGCCCTATGAAGGGAGTACGCACCTTCCTATGCGTCTCGGAATTTTCAGTGACGTCCACGCCAACATCGAAGCCCTTACCGCGGTGATGGAACGCCTGCGTCAAGAGAGCTGCGACAAGCTGTTCTGTCTTGGCGACGTGGTCGGGTACGGCGCGAGTCCCAACGAGTGCTGCGACATCGTCCGGGACGCGGCCGAAATCACCATCCTCGGCAACCACGATGCGGCCGTCGCCGGCCGCATGGACTACTCGTACTACTACGAGGCAGCACGGCACGCGCTGGACACCCATGCCTCCATGCTCACGCGGGAGAACATGGAGTGGCTCAAGACGCTGCCCTACAAGCACCGCGTTGGGGAGACAGGGGTCGACCTGTGCCACGGGTCGCCGCTGCGTATCGAAGAGTTCGAGTACATCTTCGCGCCAGAGCAGGCGCGCGAGTGCCTCGCCATCTGGGAGGACCTCAACCACATCACGCTCATCGGACACTCGCACTTGTGCAAGGTCTTCGCGCTGCGCCCAGGCTCGGTTCGCGAGCTGCCTCCGCAGACCTTCCAGCTCGAAGAGGGCGTCAAGTACATCGTCAGCGTCGGCTCGGTGGGCCAACCTCGCGACTACGACAACCGCGCCAGCTTCGTGCAGTTCGATAGCGACACCAAGACGTTCGAGTTTCAGCGCGTCGAGTACGACATCGAGTCCGCAGCGAACCGCATCTTCGCGGGCTCGCTCGAGCGCAACTTCGGGCACCGCCTCTTTATCGGCGTCTAGCCGAAAACAGGTCGCCTGCGCCGCGATCCGCGGCGCGATCCACCACCGCTTCCTCCGCTCCGTCCTCACGTACAGGAAGTACGCTCCGGGCGGTGCTCGGAACCGGTGGCGCCTCGCACCACGGCTCGCGACGCATGCGACCTGTTTTCGTGGGCTGCTGACGTTTGGGCGCTTGGAAGCAGCGAAAGAATGAAGGGAGAGGCGTCGGCCCTATCGGTCCCGCCGCTTCAGGTAGGCTCGGTCAGGCAGTCGGTCCACTGCAGGAGGCCGTCCCAGGGCGCGAGGCCGTCGTGGAGGGCGTGGACTGGGGGGCGCTGCATCTGGCCCACGGTGCACACGCGGGGCGCGACACGTGTGGGCAGCGCGCCCGCCAGGCGGACGAGCTCGTCGCGATGGGTTGCCGACGCCCCAACAAAGCCGAGGCACTTGAGGTGCACGCCCAGCGGCGCGAGCTTGTCGGGCAGCTGCTCGGCCGCGTCGAGCGCGATCACCTGCAGGTTGCGGTAGCCGGGACTGACGCGTAACGGCCCGGCGTCTTCGAAGCTGACGGCAAAACCGTCGCCCTCGAGCAGCGTGCCACGCATGGCACCCACACCGCGCCAGCTGAGCTGGGCGCTGGCTGCGTCGATGGGCAGCACCCCGCGCGGCAGCGTGGTGCGGAGCAGCGACAGCTCGGCGTGCACGAGCTCGGCAAAGTGGGAGGGCGAGATGAGGCCGCCGCGCTCGACCCACGCGACGTGGGGGGAGAGGCAGCCGCGCTGATCGTAGGCGGCCACGTCGAGCGCGAGGCCGCGCGCCGCGAGCTGCGCAGTCTCCCGTGCAGCGAGTGCTCCGCGCGCGATGAACGCCACGCCGAGGCCATGGCCGTGCGGGATGAAGCCGACCGTGGCTCCGAGCTGCGCGCGGATGCTGTGCACGGTGTGGTCGCTCCCGTAGACCGCGACGACATCGGCCTGCTCGAACAGGGCAACGTTGAGCTCTTCGCGTCCGGCCGCGTAGGTGACGACGCGGTAGGCGTCGCCCAGCTCGGGGTCGCTCTCGGCGAGGGCGGCTTCGAGCAGCCGCGCGAGCGTGTCGTCTCCCGACGAGGCTTTGGCGAGCACCGGCCAGCCGAACAGCAGCGGCAGCCCGACCGCGCGCGCCGCGCCCGTGACGACGTTGCCCGCGAGCACGATCACGCACAGGCGTCCCGGGCGTGCGCGCAGTGCCTGGGGATGGGGCGGCCGCGGGCTCTGCTCGAGCTCGCGGAGCACGTCGAAGGTGAGCGGAGAGAGCGCGCTGTCGAGTGCCCACTCGACCATCGGCTCGCTCAGGCCCGAGCCGGTGGCGAGCACCGAGCGGGCCTCGCGCCCGAGCTCGCTATCGGCACGCGAGAGGTGCGCGAAGGCGCTCGCGAGCCACCTTGCACGCCGCTCGGGGCCCGCGCAATAGAGGCGTTCGCCCGCGCTCGCGACGTGGCCAGCGAGAGTGCGCAGCGCGGCGGCCGGCTCGCTCACGGCTTGCCTGGATGCAGGAACGTCGACGACATGCTCAGCAGCTGGTCGGCCGTGATGGAGCAACCGCGAGCGACAGCGGCCGACGCGCGCCCGTGCAGCGAGAGGCCGTGCGCATCGAGCTCGCCCAGATCACTGGTCTGGATGAAGGCGACGCTGTCGAGGTTGGCGAGATCGTCGATGCGCACGAGCCCTCGCTCGCCGTGTGGCAGCGGGCGCAGCGTCTCGGGGTGCACCACGCTGACGCGCACCCACGGCGGGGCCCACAGCCGTCGTGGCTGTGGATGGAGCTCGTCTGCGCGGCCGAGCACGCGCGTGCGCAGCGTGTCGTCGTACAGCTGAGACGACAGCTCGGTCATGCCGTACTCGGCGACGACCAGGTCGGGCGCGACGGCAAAGGTATCGCAGAGCAGGCGGCGCATCTCGTGGGGCTCGACCTCGCGCGAGCGCCCCTTGAAGCCGCCGGTCTGCATGATGCGACTGCCGACAGGCAGCGCGAAGCGACGCTCGTGCAGCGCGTCGATGGCGTGGACGAACGCGAACGACGTGCCGAGCAGCGCGACCGGCATGTGGGCCGCCGCAGCGTGCTCGAGGCGGGAGGTGAGGCGATCGAGCTCGGGCCGCTCGAGCGGCCACACGTGTGTGGACCCGTCGTTGCCAAACCACTCGACGAAGCGCGCGAGCATGTAGGAGAGCGAGGAGTCTGGGAGCTCGCGTTCGTGTGGGGCCAGCACGATCAGCGCCATCTGATCGCAATCGGGAAACAACGCGTGACGTGCGGCGGCGCGTGCGGCGGCGTCGTAGAGCGACAGATCGGCGAGCGCGTGCGTGCTGCGCGCATCTTGGGTGGTGCCTGAGCTGCGGAACGTGAGTAGGTCGTCACTCGACTCGCGGCTGGAGATGCGCGCAAACCGGAAAGCGTCCGTGGGCAGGGCAGGGATGTCGTCGACGGCGACGATGTCGCGCCCGCCCAGGCGCTGCTCCGCGAAACGAGCGTACGGCGCGACGTGTGCACGTTGGTAGTCGGCCAGCGTGAGCAGGAGGGCGTCACGCGTGGCCGCAAGGCTCGAAGCGCTGCGCGCTGTTGCAGTGGCGTCGCGACGGGTCGCCGAGCTCGCCGTGTTCGCGACGCCAGGGTCGACTGCCGATGGGTCGGGCAGTGCGCTCTCGATGAACGCTTGGATGCGCGCGTGCAGCGTGGTGCGTGGCTCGGTCACGGTGCCTCACTCAGACATGCGCGCAGCGCCTGTGCAAAGCCGTCGACCTGGGCGTCTGTGATGCAGATCGGAGGTGTGAGGCAGAGTACCGACGGCGGGGAGCCGGCCGGGCACACGATGTAGCCTCGCTCGAGCAGCGCGCGCATCGCGAACAGCACGCGCGCGGGCGGGCCGAACGTGACACCCAACAACAGGCCGCGCCCGCGTAGCTCGACACCGGGGATGGCGGACAGCGCGCCGCGCAGCTTTTGTTCGCGCGCGAGCGCGAGCGCGCCGACGTCTCGAGACGCGAGCTGCTGGAGCGTGGCCAGCGCCGCCGCGCACGCGACGGGGTTGCCCAGGAACGTAGACGTGTGCAGGGCCTCGCCCGCGGGGTCGCCCCAGGCGGCCATCACTTCTTCGCGACCGATACACGCACTGATGGGAAAGCCACCACCGAGACCTTTGCCGAGACACAACAAGTCCGCGTCGAGCCCCTCTGCCACGCTCAGGAATATGGGCCCAGTGCGGCCGAGGCCGGTGTAGATCTCGTCGGCGATCACCACCAGCCCGCGTCGGTGCGCGAGCTCGCCGAGGGCACGCAAAAAACCGGGCGCCGGCACACGTACGCCACCGCGGCCCTGCACGGGCTCCACCAGCAGTGCGCCCGCGCGACCGTCGAGATCATGGATGGCTTGCTCGACTGCGCAGAGGGCCGGCTCTATCTCAGGCGTCGTCGTGGGATAGGGAGCGAAGCGCACGTGCGGGTTGAGCTGCTCGAGAAACGGCGCACGAAAGCCTTCTCCGTAGCCGCACGCCGCGAGCGGACCGTGCGACAGGCCGTGGTAGCCGCCCTCGAAGGCGATCACGCCGGGCCGCTTGGTAGCGAGCAGGGCCGTCTTGAGCGCGGCCTCGACCGCGTCGGCGCCACTCAAGCCGAGGATGCTGCGCGCACGAAACGGCGCGCACGTGGCGAGGGTGGTCAGCAGCTCGATCTTGCGATCGGACGGCTGCAGATCGCCGAGCGCGTGCACCAGCTGGCCGAGCTGCTCGGCGACGGCGGCGACGACGGCCGGGTGCCGGTGCGCGAGCAAGGCCGCGCCGAAACCGCCCGTCAGGTCGACGAACACGTTGCCGTCGACATCGCGCACGTTGGCGCCCGCGGCTTCGCGCCAGCTGATGGGATCGTGGGCGGCGCCGGTCTGCTCGGCGCGGCGCGCGCGGCGTGCGGTCAGCGCAGGGCACTCGGCGCGCGAGAGCTCGTCGGCCAGCGCCACGGAGCGTGGGCCAGGCACGGAGGTGAGCAGCGAGGGCGACAGCGAGCCGAACATGTCTCGAGCTTAGCCTCCGCGAGGTGCAGAGGCCTTGCCTCAGGCGTCGTCGTTGGCGAGCGCGCGGCTCGGCAGTCCGCTCGTGCGAGCACGGGTGGGACGCGTGAGCAGCGACGTCAGCCACGAGCCCACGACCATGGCCAACGTGAACAGCGCGGCCTCTGGCTTCGCCGCGCCGAGGGCGACGATGGCGGGCCCCGGACACAGCCCGGCGAGACCCCAACCTGCGCCGAACAGGGTCGCGCCGACCAGCAGCTTGACGTCGACCTTGCCGCGCAGCGGTACGTGAAACTCCTCGGCCAAGAGCGGCTGCTCGGCGCGTGCCCGAATCAGTCGGTACAGAATCGCGTACACGGTGACGGCTCCGCCCATCACGAACGCGAGCGACGGATCCCACGCTCCACTCAGATCGAGAAAGCCGATCACGCGCGACGGCTCTGTCATGCCCGACAGCGACAGCCCGAGCGCGAACAGCGCACCCGACACGAATGCGGCGAACAGACTCATAGCGCGTGCCTCGTGACCAGCACCGCCAAGATCCCCGCGACCATGAAGGTGAGGGTGGCAGCCAACGAGCGTGGCGAGCCCCGGCCCATCCCACACACGCCGTGCCCGCTCGTGCACCCATTGCCGAGACGCGTCCCGACCCCCACCAGGAGCCCCGCGATGATGAGCACCGGCCAGCGCGGCATCCCCAGCGTGCTGAAGCGCTCGGGCCAGATCCGCACGAACAGCGCCCCGCCGAGCACCAGCGCACCCAAGAACCCGACCCGCCAGCTGGTGTCACCGACCTGCCGTGGCTGCAGCAGTCCGCCCATGACGTTGCTGATGCCGGCGATGCGACCGTGCGTCATCAACAACAACGCACAGGCGCTCCCGATCAGCACGCCCCCCAACAGCGCCCGCGCCCACTCGATGTTCATGACGCTAGTCTAGCGCTCGGGGCGCGCCTGTTTGCGCCAGGGGTAAAACGGGAGGCCGATCGAGCGCGCGCGTTTGATCTGCTCCGGGGTGTCGAGGACCAGGACATCGCAGCTGGTCCCCAAGGCGATGCTGATGTTGCGCAGCTTGACGCTGATCTCGGCCAGGTTTTTGCGGAACGCGCGATCGATCCGCAGCGCCACGTGCGCGGCGCCCTCTCTGCCGTGTTCTTCTTCGCCGACCAGGCACGCCCACTCGACCTCGGGATACTCGCGCAACACCTGCGCGAGTGCGTCGATGAGCGCGTCGGCCGGTGCTTCGGGCAGCGCCATCATGGTGGCCGTGTGCGCGATGGCAAAGGTAGCCGACACTGCGTGGTGCTCGACGTCGACATTGATGGCGCTCGGGACGAGGGAGCTGCCGATGGGCGAGCTCAGGCGCTGTTCGCCCCGCTCGCCCTGCGCGGGCGGCC